>JBEKCO010000010.1:0-69429 GCA_050014835.1 Acidimicrobiales bacterium | reverse complement strand
TTCGCCAGCGAACGACCGAGCCCGACCCGCGTCGGACGATCGACAAGAGCTTGTTGCCCTCGACACCGGTGAGCTCACGAACCTGCACACGTTCAGCCATCTACAAAGTCTGCGCGATCACGATCGCGAGGTGGTGGACGCGACCCCTCAGACGTTGCCGGTCACGGCACTAGTTCCCTGGCGGGACACGCCGCCGAGCGCGAACCTGGTAGCGATGGCGCACACCGTGGCGGGCCCAGATTCTTCTCCGGCCCCTGTCGCGCCGGAGGCCGGCGCGGGGCCGCGGCCGGGACACCGCGGGGTGATCCTCGCCGTGCTCTGCGTGAGCCTCCTCATCGTGAGCCTCGACAGCACGATCCTGAACGTCGCTTTGCCGACGATCGAGCGCGTCATGCACGCCACCTCGAGCCAGCTGCAGTGGATCGTCGACGCCTACGTGATCGTCTTCGCCGGTCTTTTGCTCGCGCTCGGCAGCCTCGGCGACCGGTTGGGGCGCAAGTGGGTCTTCATGGCGGGGCTCGCGCTCTTCGCCGTCGGCTCCGCGGTCTCGGCGTTCTCGGCGACGCCCGACCGTCTCATCGCGGCGCGTGCGTTCATGGGGATCGGCGGGGCCGCGATCATGCCGTCGACACTGTCGATCCTCGCCAGCGTTTTCTCCGGTCCCGAAGAGCGGCTCCAGGCGATCGGCGTCTGGTCGGGCACGACCGGTCTCGGGGTCGCCGTCGGCCCGGTGGCCGGCGGCTGGCTGCTCGCCCACTACTGGTGGGGGTCGGTCTTCCTCGTCAACGTGCCGATCGCGCTCCTGGGACTGCTCGCCGCGGCCTGGTGCGTGCCGAACTCGCGCAACCCGGCGAGCAAGCGGCCCGACCCGATCGGGGTCGGGCTGTCGATCGCCAGCATGGCCCTGTTGCTCTGGGGGATCATCGAGGCCCCCAGCCGGACGTGGACCTCGCCCGTCATCATCGGGGCGATCGTCGTCGCACTGGCGCTGCTCGCCGTGTTCGTCTGGTGGGAGCGCCGCTCGACGCACCCGATGCTCGAGATGTCGTTCTTCCGTTCCCGGCGGTTCTCGGTGGCGATCGGCGCGATGGGCCTCGTGATCTTCGCCCTCATGGGGGCGCTGTTCCTCCTCACGCAGTACCTGCAGTTCTCACTGGGATATAGCGCGTTGCAGACCGGGCTCCGCATCGCGCCGATCGCGGCCGTGCTCCTCGTCGTGGCGCCGCTGTCGACGCTCGCCGTCCGCCACGTCGGGACGAAGCCCATCGTGTTCGCCGGGCTCGGCCTCATCGCCGTCGGGCTGGCGTTACTTGCGCGGATCACGGTCCACGGCACGTACCTCGAGGCGCTCCCGGCGCTGTTCCTCATGGGCACCGGCGTCGGGCTGGCGCTCGCGCCGTGCACGGAGTCGGTGATGGGTGCCCTGCCCGCAGCCGAGCTCGGCGTCGGCGCGGCGACGAACAGCACATTCCTGCAGCTCGGGGGGGCCCTCGGGGTCGGCATCCTCGGCAGCCTGCTCAACACCCGGTACGCCGACCGGATGGTCCCGGCGCTCGCCCCGTACCTGAGCGCGATCCCGCACGCGATGGTGCAGACGGTCCAGGGCCTGATCACCGGGTCCGTCGGCGGGGCGCTCGCGGTCGCGGCGGAGGCCGGCGGCACCAAGGGGGAGGAGCTCGCCCGGGTGGCGAGGGAATCCTTCGTTTCCGGCATGGACCTCGCCCTGCTCGTCGCCACCGTCGTCGTCGCCGTCGCGGCGTTCGTCGTCCTTTTCGTGCTGCCGAGCAGGGGCGCGCCCCGCGAGGACCCGACGGCCGCCGGGCCGTCCGGGCGTCGGGAGGGCCGGTAGCAGCCGGTCGGCCCGTCGCCGAGGTCGGTGGCGCCGGGGTCCGGATCTCCGGGTTGTCGGCCGGGGCGGCGCGGGCCTAGCGTCGCAGAGGAGGTGGTTGCCTTGAGGACTGATCGCGTGCTCGCCGAAGCCGTGCGGGCGTGGGTCATCGAAGAGCGGCCGGGCGATCGCGCCACGGCCAGCCGGGCTGCCGCCGTCGCCCAGGTTTGCTACACGAACGGCGGGTCCGTTTCCGAGGCGTGCCATCAGGCCCACGCCTTCGTCGACAGCTGGACGCGGCACCCGGCCCACAAGCAAGCCCGGTCGCGCCGGAGGGGCCCGTTCCCCTTCTAGGAGCGACGGACGTGACGTCCGGGCGAGCCGACCGTCGTCCAGCCGGGTGGGTGGCGCGCGCCCCGCGGTGACGGCCCGGACACGCTCGCGCGCCGGGCCGTCGCGACGCCCGAGTTGCGCCGCCGGACGGTCGCCAAAGACGCGGAACCCGGCCGAACGCGCGGCGGCTAAACGGAGCCGGCCGAGCGCGGGATGCCGGGCCAGCCGCCGGACGCGACGAGGCGCCCGTCCCGCCATCACCCGGAACGGGCGCCTCGTTCTTCGTAGCCCGAAGAGCGAGCGCCTCGGAGGTGGCGCCGGGAGCCCACCGGTCCCCGCCACCGCAACACCCGGAGGCGTGCGGTCTGCCTGCCCCTGAGGCCTGCCCGGACACGATGTCGGGCAACCCCCAAGCTCGTCCTTCGGATGGGGGGTCGGTACCAGCCGCAGTCGCTGACCCCCACCGGGTCTTTTCTCGACCCGAGGAGTCCAACAACGCCTCCGGCGCGAATGTTCCCGATCACCGCGGACGCGCCTCGACGGATCCGTGGCGACGGACCGCGGCAGGATTGGAAGGTGCTCGCCGTCGTCTCGCCCGCGGCCTACTGGATCACCGTCGGGCTGGGCGCGGTCCTCTGCGGGTCGTTGTGTCTCGCCGCCCGGCGCCACGAGGGCCGGTGGCGAATCGTCGTCGCCCGCCTCATCGGCCTGGCGCTCGGGGCGGACATCGTCGCGTACTCCATCGGGCTCGTCGTGGCGAAGACCTGGACGGCCGACACCTCATTGCCGCTCGCGCTATGCAACGCGGGGGTGGTCGTCGCCGCCGTCGCCTGCTGGTGGCGGATCCCGCTCCTCGTCGAGCTGACCTACTTCGTCGGTCTCGCCGGGACGCTGCAGGCCGTGCTCACCCCCGATCTCAGCGTCGCCTTCCCCCACCTCGTGTTCTTCGAGTACCTCGTCGGTCACGTCGGGATCGTGCTCGCCGCGTTCTTCCTCGTCGTCGGCATGCGCCTCCGGCCCCGCCCCGGCGCCGTCGTCCGGGTGTTCACGATCGCCGCCGGCTACACGGCGTTCGTCGGGCTCGTCGACGGAGTGACGGGCGCGAACTACATGTTCCTGCGGCGACCCCCCGGGGAGTGGACCGTGCTGAGGCTGCTCGGCCCGTGGCCGTGGTACGTCGTCAGCGCGGCCGGCGTCGCGCTCGTGCTGCTCTTCCTGCTCGACCAGCCCTTCCAGCACGGCTGGGATGCCCTGCGTTGGAGGAGGTCGACCCCCGCGGGCTGAACGTCCGACCGCCCGGCGCGGCCCGGCCCGGCCCGGCCGCGCGACGCCCCGCGCCTCAGACCGTGTTTTCGCGGCGCCGGGCGCGAAAGACGTCGGCGAGCACGAGGGCGACGAGGAGGGCGCATCCGGCGGCCGCGAGCACGAGGCCGGTCCGGAGCCAGGGCGGCGAGTACTCGAACGTGACGATGCTCTTCCCGGTGGGAAGCTCGATCGCTTGGACGACCCCGTGCCGCTGCAGCGTCGTCCGGACGACGCGGCCCCCTTCGGTCACCGTGGCGTGCCAGCCGGGGAGGTCGGCGACGCTGCGGACGAGGAGGACGGGGTGCGCGGCGTCGACGGCGACCGTCTCGGTCGGCGTCCACGGCGACGAGGAGACAACCCGGATCGCGGCGGCGACGCGCTCGTCGCCGGACGGCGAGAACGCGGTGAGCGGGCCGAACGCCCGCGTGTCGGTGAGGAGCTCGTAGGCCCCGATCGACCCGGTGATCCTCCAGTGCGGTGGGGTCACGTCGGCGGCGAGCAAGCCGGTCGGCGAGAAGGCCGCGCCCTTCGCCGTCGTCACCGCCACCGCGAGCGCGGTCGGACCGCCGCCGGCGCTGGCGAGGGTGAGCCCGACGCTCGCGACCCCCCGGCCGAAGTACGCGGTCGCGCGATTCGTGGCGACGACGACGCGGCTGGGCGCGTGCCGGCCTTGCGCGCCGAGGAGCCGGATGGCACGCGCCTCGGAGCCGAGCACCGATCGCGCCCCGCCGAAGTTCGTCGAGATCTCGATCGACGTGACGTCGACCGTGCCGCCGAAGTAGCGCGTCGTGGGTGCCGAGGCCGCGAGCGAAACGAGTCCGGGGTTCGCCGGCGTGACGTCGGTCCGGAACGCCCAGGGCAGGACGAGCAGCGCCCGGACGTCGAGCGAGTCGAAGACGTCGGTCGCGAACGCCGCCGGCGCGGCACGGTTCTGACCGTGCGTCCCGGTCGCGTCCGCGTAGGCGCCCCAGGTGAGCGACCCGTAGCCCTGGACGCTCGGGATCTTCGTGAAGACGTTGAGGTTCGGCGCGCCGATGTCGTTCAGCTCCACGCCCCCGACGCGGAAGTGGTCGACGACGAGGAAGCGTCCGTTCGCGCCGACGGCCCTGGCGAGCTCGCGCTCGAGCTGGTGCGGCGGGCCGAGCTCACCCACCCGCACCGGCGCGAGCGAGCTCTGGTTCGCGCTGAACACGAGGAGGTCGACGACCGCCAAACAGACGAGGGCGATCACCCGCTTGCGCCGGGCGAGACGGGGGCCGGCGAAGAGGAGCCACGCCGCGGCGCAGGCGATCACCGCGGCGACCGCGAGGTACGGGGCCACCCGCGCGACGGTCCACGGCCCGAGCGACTGCTTGCCGAAGGCGCGGGCGACCGTCTTGCCGCCGATGGCGACGGCGGCGACGAGGGCGAGGATCAGGCCGGGGACGGCGAACGGCGTGTACCTCTCCCACGAGGCGCGCCGCGAGCCGGGCTCCGGGGCCCTTCGCGGCGGGAGCGCGCTCCCGGGGTCGAGGAACTCCGCGGCCCAGTAGGCGACAAGGACCGAGCAGGCCAGCGCGACGAGGAGAAGGGCGCGACTCGGGAGCCGGCTCACGTCCATGATCGGGATGCGCTGGAGCAGGTGGGGGAGCGGCGTCACCGAGCCTACGGCGATGACCAGTCCGACCGCCCCGATCAGGTACCAGACGCGGATCGCCGACGCCCGGGGCGAACGCCACCGCCAAGCCAGCGCGACGACGGCGACGAGGGCGAGGACACCGGGATAGGCGTCGATCTCGCCGAGGTTGTAGCTCCCGACGTACTTGGCGAGGCCGATCGGCCCGCCCCCGAGGAGGTGCGGCACGAGGAGCAGGGGGAGCTGCGCGAGCCGCAGCTCGCCCGAGACGAGGAACTTGAACGCGACGTGGGCGCGCTGCGAGACGGCGACGAATCGGGCGGTCGGCAGGACCTGCACCGCCCCGATGAGCGCCCCCGCCACACCGCCGAGGGCGTACAGCGCGGCGGTGCGAGCGCGCCTCGGCGAGTGCACGACGAGTGAGACCGCGTAGATCACGGCCGCGAGGGCGGCGTAGACGCCCGCCTCGGGGCTCCCGGCGAGCAGCGTCGCGGCGGTCGCGGCGCCGAGCAACGCCGTCCAGGCCAGACGGTGCCGTTCCGGCCCGCGGGCGATGCGCTCGACGGCGACGAGCACCCAGGCGATCGACGCCGCGGTCTCGACGACGTCGAGGTGGACGGCCTGCGAGGTGACGAAGCCGGCGAGCCCGAACGTCGCGCCGCCGAGCGCGGCGCACAACGGCCCGAGGCGGCTGAAGCGGAGGAACGTGTAGAGCCCGACCGCGGCGGCACCGAAGGCGGCGACCTCGGTGGCGACCCAGGCGACGAGCGGCGGGAAGATCGCGAAGAAAAAGATGTCGGGGAAGGCGGAACCGGCGTTCGACGAGGCGAGGAGCGGCGTCCCTGCCCAGGCGTAGGGGTCGTAGACGGGAAGGTGGCCGTGGCGGATGATCTCGCCGGCGAGCACCCGCAGCGGGTAGTTCTGGATGACGGAATCGCCGGTGAGCAACGGGTAGCCGAGCGCGGCGGGGACGGAGAAGCCGACGAGGGGGATCCCGACGAGGATCGCGAGCGCGATCCAGTCGCCGCGGGTCAGGCGCGTGTCTCGCACCGGTGTCTTAGCTGGCGCCGAGCGGCGAGCAAGTCTCCGGCCGCACCGGGCGGAGCGCTGACCGGAGGGCTCGCGACGTCACGCCGGAACCGTATCCCAGCGCGTCTGGCCGGGCGACCGCCGCCCTAGTCGGCCGGCCCCTGTATCGGCACCGGACGAGTCGGTAGGCTCCGGGAGTGTCGACGGGTCAACTCGGTCGGCAGACCGCGACCGCGCCATCCGAGGAGGACCGGGCCAAAGGTTTGCGCCTGCGTCTCCAGCTACTCGTGACCTCGCTCGTCGGGCCCGCGGGTCGTGAGCGCGCGCGGGCGGCCTGGCGGTGGCTCGACTCCCAGTTCGACCGCTGGCGTGGACCGGCGCGGACGGTCGAGCCCTACGTGCCCGGGGAGACGAAGCTCGGGTGGTCGCTCGCCCGCCCCGCGATCATGGGCTTCGTCGCCACGACGGCCATCTTCCTCGGCGCGACGCAGCCGAACTCCCCGTTCACGTCGAAGCTCCCCGATTCCTGGTACTTCGGGATCCCGGCCCCGGCGCTCGTGCAGGGCTACACCCCGGCTCCCGGGCAGTGGCTGTTCCTCGGAGTCGTCGCCGTCTACGGCGGCATGGTGCTGCTGATCCGCGCCTGGTACGACATCTTCAAGCTGACGTCGGAACACCCGGGCTTCCCGGTCATCCGTCTCGCCCCGGTCTTCGTCGCCTGGGTGCTTCCGCTGCTCGTCGTCGCGCCGCTTTTCAGCAAGGACGTCTACGCCTACGCCGCCCAGGGCGAGATGATGTCGCACGGGATCAACCCGTACCTGTATGGCACGGGCGTGCTCGGCGCGACGCCGTTCTCGCATCTCGTCGACCGGCTCTGGATCAACTCCTCTTCTCCGTACGGCCCGTTCTTCCTCGTCGTCGACGGCTGGATCGTCACGGTCGCGCACCACGACCTCCTGCTCTCCGTCGTCGGTCTGCGCCTGCTCGCCCTCGTCGGAGTGATCCTGTTCGCCGTCGCCGTCCCGTCGATCGCCCGGTCGTTCGGCCGGGACCCCGCGACGGCGTTCGTGCTCGCCGCCTTGAACCCGCTCGTTCTGCTCAACCTCGTCGGGGGGGCGCACAACGACGCGCTCATGGTCGGTCTCCTCGCCGCCGGGTACGCCTTCTGTCGGAGGCACCGACCCGTCGTCGGCATCGTGATCTGCGGCCTCGCCGCGGCGGTGAAGGTCCCCGCGCTCATCGGTGCCGTCTACATCGGATGGGAGTGGCTCGGGCCGGGGCGCAGTATCCGGGAACGGGTCCGGCCCGTGGTGACGGCGTTGCTCATCGCCGTCGGGACGATGGTCTGCATCTCCGAGGCGGCGAACCTCGGGTGGGGTTGGATCGGGGGCCTGACGGAACCGGACACCGTGCGGTCCTGGCTCGACCCGGCGACGGGGATTGCGCTCGTGCTCGGTCACCTCGTCGCCGTGCTCGGCTTCGGGCACCACGTGCACGTGATCCTCACCGTCGTCCGGGGAACGGCGGCCTGCATCGCCGGGCTGATCGGGCTCTGGCTGCTCGTGAACTCGGAACGGGTCGGGTCGTTGCAGGCGCTCGGCTGGAGCCTGTTCGCCGTCGTCGTCCTCGGCCCGGTCGTCCAGCTCTGGTACCTGTCGTGGAGCTTCGTCTTCCTCGCCCCCGTCGCCGTCGGGCTGACGCGCAAGGTCATCATCGGTGTGTCGGCGGTCGCCTGCTTCCTCGGGCTCACCGGGGGTCACGTGTTCATCAACGAGATCAAGTCCGCCAACAGCGTCCTCGTCGCCTTCGCCTGTGCCGCACTCGTCGCCATCGGCGCGTTCCTGCTGCGACCGAAGTACCCGCGAGCCCGCCCGACGCCGAGGGAGTTGGTCAGCTCCTCGTAACGCCTAGAGGAGCAGTTGCATGAGGTCGACGTCGAGCCACCGGCCGAACTTCCTCCCGACCTCGCGCTCGGTGCCGACGAGTTCGAACCCGCACGACCGGTGCAGCGCGATCGAGGCGTCGTGGTCGCCGACGATCCTCGCGATCACCGAGTGGAAACCGTGCGTCCGGGCGCGGGCGACGAGCTCCGAGAGGAGCGCCTTGCCGACCCCGCGGCCGCGGAAGGCCTTCGCGACGTAGACGGAGTCCTCGACGGTCGTCGAGTACGCCGGGCGGGGCCGGTAGGGCGAGAGGGAGCCGAAGCCGACGACGCTCGAGTCGACCTCGGCGACGACGAGCGGGTATACGCCGGAGTGCTGCGCCATCCATTCGCCGTGCTCGGCGACGCTCCGTTCGACGAGGTCGAACGTGACCGTCGACCCGGCGACCTCGGTGTTGTAGATGGAACGGATCGCCTCGGCGTCAGCGACGCGCGCCGTGCGGATTTCCACGCCGACGACACTACCGATCGCGCCGCGCGCGTCGGAGTCCACCGACGGGCGGGCCGCACGCTTAGATAAGATGCGACCCGTCGGAACCGAGACAGGGTCCGTCGCCCCCTTAGCTCAGTCGGCAGAGCACAGCCATGGTAAGGCTGTTGTCGTCGGTTCGATTCCGACAGGGGGCTCGCAGTCGAAGGCGGCGTAGCTCAGTTGGTAAGAGCACACGGCTCATAATCGTGGGGTCGCCGGTTCGAGTCCGGCCGCCGCTACCAGTCCCCCCGGTGACGGGTGGGCGAGTGAGGCCCTAGGGTGTATTGCGCCGGCGGCGCCGGCGGGCACGACGAGGAGCGATCGGTGGCGAAGAACGAGAAGCGGATCAAGGTCACCCTCGAGTGCGAGGTGTGCAAGCGCCGCAACTACATCACGACGAAGAACAAGCAGAACGACCGCGAGCGCATCGAGATGCGCAAGTACTGCCCCCACGACAAGCAGCACACTCTGCACAAAGAGACGCGGTAGCCGCAAGCAAGCGGCGGCGCCCAGCTGGCGGTCGCGGCGCATCGATTTCTGGAGCCCGGTTCGGCGTGCCTCGTGGCGCGCGCCGTGCTCGTCGATGGATGGCCGGGTACGGCCTGGTGCTAACGTCATACGGCCCACGGAGGTGCGGTACGGACGCGCCGGTACGAGCGTGTGCGACGCTTTTAGGGCAGTAGCTCAATTGGCAGAGCACCGGTCTCCAAAACCGGCGGTTGGGGGTTCGAGTCCCTCCTGCCCTGCTCACCAGCCAGACCCGAGGACGATGACGTGAACAGAGAGACGAGGCGGCTCCTCCAGCGACAGGGGCAACTCGGAGCCGATGGGGCGCCGGCGGCGCGGCGCGCCCCGTCGACGGGGGCGGCGCGGCGGGCGCCCGAACGCGAGCGTCCCGGGATCGCCCAGCGGGTCGGCACGTACCTGAGGGAGGTTCGTTCCGAGCTGTCGAAGGTCCTCTGGCCGCGACGGGAAGAGGTTGTGACCTACTCGACCGTCGTGCTGACGACGCTCGTCTTCATCGCACTGCTGATCTTCGGGCTGAACTACGTCTTCGCGCGGGGCGTGATCCACCTGTTCCTCCGGTGAGGCCCGGCGGACGTGGGTTATGGCCGCGCCGGCGGCAAGGACCGGGTCAAGATGATCGGTGACGACGAGATGGCGAGGCCCGGGTGCGGGTGAGACGAGCAAGCGACAGGCGACGATGGCGATGACGACCGACGGATACAACGAGGACGCAGCGCTGGACGCGCCGGACCCGACGGAGGCGCCCGACGTGGCGGAACCCGCCCCTGCGCCCGCGGTCGGCACGACGCCGCATGGGGACTCCGAGGTCGTCGCGCCCGTCGGCGAAACCGCCGAATCCGGCCCCGTGGCCGGGGAGCAGGGGACCGCTGCCGAGCCGGCCGACGACGAGCCCGAGGAGTTCGTCGAGATCGAGCCGCCTCGCGCGCCCAGTCCCTTCGACCGACCCGGTGAATGGTTCGTCGTCCACACCTACGCCGGCTACGAGAACAAGGTGAAGTCGAACCTCGAGAGCCGGATCGCGTCGATGAACATGGAGGAGCGCATCTACGAGGTCGTCATCCCGATGGAGGAGGTCGTCGAGTTCAAGGGTGGCAAGAAGGTCACCGTCCAGCGGAAGGTCTTCCCCGGCTACCTGCTCTGCCGGTGCGAGCTCGACGACGACTCCTGGTCAGTCATCCGGCAGACGCCGGGCGTAACGAGCTTCGTCGGTCCCGGGACGAAGCCGACGCCGTTGTCGCGCTCCGAGGTCGATGGCATTCTCCAGGTCCCGGAGGAAGGCGCCGAGGCCCCGCGGGCGCGCCGGCCCCGCCTCGAGCACGAAGTCGGCGAGACGGTGCGCGTGAAGGAGGGGCCGTTCGCCGACTTCACGGGCGAGGTCGCCGAGATCAACGAGGACCAGCTGAAGCTGAAGGTCCTCGTCAACATCTTCGGGCGCGAGACGCCCGTCGAGCTGGAATTCAGTCAAGTCGCGAAGCTCTAGATTCGCAGCGAGAGGAAAGATCGTCCCATGGCCCGCAGGCGTGTCACCGCCGTCGTCAAGATCCAGCTCCCCGCGGGGGCGGCGACGCCCGCGCCCCCGGTCGGGACGGCGCTCGGCCCGCACGGAGTCCAGACGATGGAATTCTGCAAGCAATACAACGCGGCGACCGAGCCGATGCGGGGGACGATCATCCCCGTCGAGATCACGATCTACGAGGACCGCACGTTCAGCTTCATCCTGAAGACCCCGCCGACGCCGGTGCTGCTGCGTGAAGCGGCCGGGCTCGAGAAGGGGACCGGCCTCGCCGGGCGGGAGCAGCTCGGGACGATCACCGACGAGCAGCTCGCCGCGATCGCCAAGACGAAGCTCCCCGACCTCAACGCGAACGACCTCGAGGCCGCCAAGAGGCAGGTCGAGGGCACGGCGCGATCGATGGGCATCAGCGTCGCGCGTTGAGCGGGCGCGCACGACACAGACAGACAGAGGACGAACCATGTCGAACAAGGGCAAGCGGTACCTCGACGCACTGAAGCGGCTGAACCGTGAGCGGCTCTACTCGCCTGCGGAGGCGGTCGATCTCGTGAAGAGCCTCGCGAAGGCGAAGTTCGACGAGACGATCGAGCTCGCCGTGCGGCTCGGGGTCGACCCGCGCCGTGCCGAACAGATCGTGCGCGGCTCGCTGACCCTGCCCGCGGGGACCGGTCGCAAGGTCCGGGTCGCCGTGTTCGCCGCCGGCGAGGCCGCCGCGGCGGCGCGGACGGCGGGCGCCGACTTCGTCGGGGCCGACGACCTGATCGCCCGGGTAGAGAAGGAGGGCTTCCTCGACTTCGACGTCGCGATCGCGACACCCGATCTCATGTCGCAGGTCGGGCGGCTCGGGCGCGTGCTCGGGCCGCGGGGTCTCATGCCGAACCCGAAGACCGGGACGGTGACGACCGAGGTCGCCGCGGCGGTCGCCGAGTTCCGCTCCGGTCGCGTCGAGTACCGGACCGACCGGACCGGGAACGTCAACCTCCGGGTCGGCAAGGCGTCGTTCGACCGGACCCAGCTGCTCGAGAACGTGCGGGCGGTGCTCGACGAGCTGCAGCGCGTCAAGCCGGCGACCGCGAAGGGGAAGTACGTGCGTTCGGTGACGCTCGCCTCCACGATGGGCCCCGGGGTGCCGATCGACACGAGCCGGATCCGGATCACCGACGAGGATCTCGTCGTCACGGCGTAGTGGGGCCGCGGCGGGCCGTGTAACCTGTTTGCCGACAAGCGGGCGTGAGCCCGCACGAGCCTGAGAAATCCGGTGCGCCGAGGCGCGTAAAGGGCGAGAGCCCGCCTGACGAGGCAAGCGTTCCACCGCTTCCCCGTCTCGCCGCCCGGCGCCGCGCCGAAGGACCGGCCATGAGAGGGAGCGAACGTGGAGACTGAGCTGCGCACGCCACGGCCGGAGAAGGTCGCGGTCGTCGACGACGTTCGAAGCCGTCTGAACAGCGCCGCGGCGACGATCATCACCGAGTACCGGGGCCTGTCGGTCGCCCAGATCCAGGTCCTGCGGCGGGCGCTGGTCGCCGCCGGGGGCGAGTACAAGGTCTACAAGAACACCCTCGTCCGCCGGGCCGCGCACGAGAACGGGCTCGAATCGCTCGACGACCTGCTGGATGGCCCGACGGCCCTCGCCTTCGTGACCGGTGACGTCTCCTCGGTCGCCAAGGCGCTGAAGGAGTTCGCGCGCACGAACCCGAAGCTCGTCGTCAAGGGGGCGCTCGTCGGGGGCGGGCTCTTCGACGCGGCCCAGACCTCGGCGCTCGCCGACCTGCCCTCCCGCGACGTCCTGCTCGCCCAGATCGTCGCCGCGTTCGCCGCGCCGCTGCAGGCGTTCGCCGGTCTGCTCGGGGCGCTCCCCCGGAAGTTCGCCTACGGGCTCGCCGCGCTGATCGAGCAGCGTGGCGGCGTCGAGCCGGCCGCTCCGCCCGCCCCGGAGGAGACCGACGTCGCGGAACCCGAGGTCAGCGAGCCGGAGGCCGTGGCCGACGTGTCCGGGTCCGCCAGCGAACCGGTCGTGGCCGACGAGGCGGCCCCTGAGGAGGGGTCCGCCGGCGAACCGGCCGGTCCGGAAGGGTCCGACACCGCCGGCGAGTGAGGCCGGTCAACCAGTCGTACAAGATCGAATAGGGAAGGGAATCACGATGGCGACGAAACAGAGCATCCTCGACGAGATCTCGAAGATGACGGTCCTCGAGCTCGCTGACCTGCTAAAGGAGTTCGAAGAGCGGTTCGGCGTGACCGCGGCGGCACCGGTGGCGGTGGCGGCCGCGCCCGCGGCCGGCGGCGGGGCGGCCGGCGGGGAGCCCGAGGTCGAGGAGCAGGACGAGTTCGACGTGATCCTCGTCGCGGCAGGCGAGAAGAAAATCCAGGTCATCAAGGAAGTGCGCGCCCTCACGAGCCTCGGCCTCAAAGAGGCGAAGGACCTGGTCGACGCGGCTCCGAAGCCGGTCCTGGAGAAGGTCTCGAAAGAGGACGCCGAGAAGGCAAAGGCGCAGCTCGAGGGCGCTGGCGCGACGGTCCAGCTGAAGTAGGTGCTGGTCGGGAGGGCCGGGGGCGTCGCCGCCGGTGCTCCCGGGCGGGGACACCTTGACCCCGCCCCTCGCGTCCCGTACCCTGCCGCGTGGGCTCGCGCGCGAGCGCGTTGTCCTTTTTGTTGTCGCGCGCCTATGCTGTGTTCTGTCGTGCTCGTCTGTCGCGCTTCAGATTCAGCCGTCCGGTGAAGCGCGCCCCCGGCGCAGTCACCGATCGTTGCCCAGCTTGACCCGCTCTCGCGAGGAGTAGCCCTTGCCGTCACGTTTCCGCACCCCGGAGCGTTTTTCTTTCGCGAATCTCGATGAAGTCCTGACCCTGCCCGATCTCGTCGCCGTCCAGCGCGACTCGTTCGAGTGGTTCCTGCACCGCGGCCTCGCCGAGACCTTCGCCGACATCAGCCCGATCGAGGACTTCACCGGCCAGCTCCAGCTGAAGCTGGAGTTCGACCCCGAGGACATCGACCTGCGGCCGGAGCCGAAATTCGACATCGACGAGTGCAAGTCGAAGGACATGACGTACGCCGCGCCGATCTTCGTCCGGGCGCAGTTCATGAACGCCTCGACCGGCGAGATCAAAGAACAGACGGTCTTCATGGGCGACTTCCCGATGATGACCCCGAAGGGCACGTTCATCATCAACGGGACCGAGCGGGTCGTCGTCAGCCAGCTCGTCCGGTCGCCCGGTGTCATCTTCCAGCCCGGACGCGACGCGAAGACGATCGTCACCGGGACCGTCCACCCCTACCGGGGCGAGTGGATCGAGTTCGACGTCGAGGCGAAGCCGGGGCGCGACGTGACCGCCGGCACCCGGGTCGCCCGCAAGCGCCGCCTGTCGCTCTTCGTCCTGCTGCGCGCCCTCGGCTATGAGGACGGCGAGTTCCTGGAGCGCTTCGTCCGCCACTTCGACTTCCTCACCAGCCAGTGGGACAAAGAGCGCGAGCTCATCCCGACCCGCGATGACGCGCTGCTGGAGATTTACAAGCGGGCGCGCCCGGGCGAGCCGCTCTCGCTCGAGTCGGCGCGGGCGTACTTCGAGAACGCCTTTTTCAACCCGCGCCGCTACGACCTCACCCGGGTCGGCCGCTACAAGCTCAACCGCAAGCTCGGTCCCGAGATCGAGAAGATCTCCCAGATCCTCGAGGTCGACCTCGAGCGCCCCGCGCCCGGCCAGGGGGTGCTCAGCCCGAGCGAGATCCTCGCCGCCTCGACCTACATGCTCCACCTCGCCAACGGCGAGCCCGGCTATCGGCTCGACGACCAGGACCACTTCGCGAACCGGCGCATCCGATCGGTCGGCGAGCTGATCCAGAACCAGGTCCGGATCGGGCTATCCCGGATGGAACGGGTCGTGCGCGAACGGATGACGACCCAGGACGTCGAGGCGATCACGCCCCAGACGCTCATCAACATCCGACCGGTCGTCGCGGCGATCAAGGAGTTCTTCGGGACGAGCCAGCTGTCGCAGTTCATGGACCAGCACAACCCGCTGTCGGGCCTCGCCCACAAGCGCCGCCTCTCGGCCCTCGGGCCGGGCGGGCTGTCGCGCGAGCGCGCCGGCTTCGAGGTGCGCGACGTGCACACCTCCCACTACGGGCGGATGTGCCCGATCGAGACGCCCGAGGGGCCGAACATCGGCCTCATCGGCCACCTGGCGACGTACGCGCGGGTGAACGAGCACGGGTTCATCGAGACGCCTTACCGCAAGGTCACCAACGGACGGGTGACCGAGGAGATCGTCTACCTCGCCGCCGACGAGGAAGAGGAGTACGTCATCGCCCAGGCCTCGGCGACCCTCGACCGCAACGGCCGGTTCACCGGCGAGCGCGTGCTCGTCCGGCGCGGGCCGCAGGGAGCCGGGGTGCGCGTCGGCGCCACGACGACCTCGTACGGCACGACGAGCGAGGTCGACTACGTCCCGCCGGCCGAGGTCGACCTGATGGACGTCTCGCCGAAGCAGATCGTCTCGGTGTCGACGGCGCTCATCCCCTTCGTCGAGCACGACGACGCCAACCGGGCGCTCATGGGCGCCAACATGCAGAAGCAGGCGGTGCCGCTGCTCGTCTCGGAGGCGCCGTTCATCGGCACCGGCGTCGAGGCTCGTGCCGCCCAGGACGCCGGCGAGGTCATCATCGCCGCGGGGATCGGGCGCGTCACCGAGATCTCCGGGAACCAGGTCGTCGTCGAGTACAGGTCAGGACAAAAGGACCGCTTCGGCGCCGAGCTCGGCAAGAAGACCTACCCGGTCGCCAAGTTCCGCCGCTCGAACCAGAACACCTGCATCAACCAGAAGGTGCTCGTCGACGAGGGTGACGCGGTGGAACCCGGCGACGTGATCGCCGACGGCCCCTCGACGCACAACGGTGAGCTCGCCCTTGGCAAGAACCTGCTCGTCGCGTTCATGCCGTGGGAGGGGTACAACTACGAGGACGCGATCATCTTGTCCGAGCGCGTCGTGCGCGACGACGTGCTCACGTCGATCCACATCGAGGAGCACGAGGTCGACGCCCGCGACACGAAGCTCGGCCCCGAGGAGATTACGCGGGACATCCCGAACCTGTCCGAAGAGATCCTCGCCGACCTCGACGAGCGCGGCATCATCCGGATCGGCGCCGAGGTCGGCCCCGGCGACGTGCTCGTCGGAAAGGTGACCCCCAAAGGCGAGACGGAGCTCACCCCCGAGGAGCGGCTGCTGCGCGCGATCTTTGGCGAGAAGGCCCGCGACGTGCGCGACACGAGCCTCAAGGTCCCCCACGGCGAGTCGGGCAAGGTGATCGACGTCCGCGTGTTCTCCCGGGACGACTCCCATGAGCTGCCGCCCGGCGTGAACCAGCTCGTCCGGGTCTACGTCGCCCAGAAGCGCAAGATCACGGAGGGCGACAAGCTCGCCGGGCGCCACGGGAACAAGGGCGTCGTCTCGAAGATCCTGCCGATCGAGGACATGCCGTACGCCGCGGACGGTACCCCGGTCGACATCATCTTGAACCCGCTTGGCGTTCCGTCCCGGATGAACGTCGGCCAGGTCCTCGAGGCGCACCTCGGTTACGCGGCGCGCTGGGGCTGGGAGGGGGCCTCGGGCAGCACGACGACGACCTCGCCGGCGCGGGGCAACGAGCAGAAGACGCGCCCGAAGACCGACCCCGCGGTCTGGATCTCCACGCCCGTCTTCGACGGGGCGCACTGGGACGAGAAGTCCGAGGCGGGCAGGCACCCGACGATCAAGTCGATCTTCGAGCACCTCCACAACGACGCCGCCGACGGTTCGGTGCGCCTCATCCAGCCCGACGGCAAGGTGACGCTCTACAACGGCCGGACCGGCGACCCCTACGACAACCCGATCTGCGTGGGCTACATGTACATCCTGAAGCTCGCCCACTTAGTCGACGACAAGATCCACGCCCGGTCGACGGGCCCGTACTCGATGATCACCCAGCAGCCCCTCGGCGGGAAGGCGCAGTTCGGAGGGCAGCGCTTCGGGGAGATGGAGGTCTGGGCCCTCGAGGCGTACGGCGCCGCCTACGCGCTCCAGGAGCTGCTCACCATCAAGTCCGACGACGTCCTCGGGCGCGTGAAGGTCTACGAGGCGATCGTCAAGGGCGAGAACATCCCTGAGCCCGGCATCCCCGAGAGCTTCAAGGTGCTCATCAAGGAGATGCAGTCGCTCTGCCTCGACGTCGAGGTGCTCGGAGTCTCCGGCGAGGAGATCGAGATGCGCGAGATCGACGAGGACGTGTACCGCACGGCCGAGGAGCTGGGGATCGACATCAGCCGGCCCGAGCGGGGCTCGGATGAGGAAGACGCCCGCCGCGCCGCCGAGAGGAGCTTCTAGGTGATCGACGTCAACGATTTCGACCAGCTGCGCATCGGACTCGCCACGGCCGAGGACATCCGGACGTGGTCGAAAGGTGAGGTGAAAAAGCCCGAGACGATCAACTACCGCACGCTCCGTCCCGAGAAGGACGGGCTTTTCTGCGAGCGCATCTTCGGCCCGACCAAGGACTGGGAGTGCTACTGCGGCAAGTACAAGCGGGTCCGGTTCAAGGGGATCATCTGCGAGCGCTGCGGCGTCGAAGTGACGCGCTCGAAGGTCCGCCGCGAACGGATGGGCCACATCGAGCTCGCCGCGCCGGTCGTCCACATCTGGTACCTGCGCGGCACGCGGTCGTGGCTCGCCTACCTGCTCATGGGCACCGAGGCCCGCGAGGAGCTGAAGGCGAAGCAGCTCGAGAAGGTCATCTATTTCGCGGCGTACCTCGTGACCCACGTCGACGAGGAGAAGCGCCACACCGATCTGCCGAACCTCGAGGCCGAGCTCGCGGCCGAGATCGGCGAGATCGAGCGAGGGCGCGACCTCGAGGCGGAACGGCGCCTCGCGGCCCTCGAGGCCGAGCTCGCCGCCCTCGAGGCCGAGGGCGCGAAGGAGTCCGAGGTCCGCGCCCGCCAGCGCGCCGTCGAGAAGGAGATCACCGGCATCCGCGACCGCGCGACCGGTGAGATCGTGATGGCGAGGCGCGCCCTCGACGAGCTGCGCGACCTCCACGCCCGGAAGATCATCGACGACGAGCTGCTGTGGCGTCAGCTCCACTCCCGTTACGGCGAGTACTTCGAGGGCGGCATGGGCGCCGAGACGATCGCGCAGCTCATCAGCCGCATCGACCTCGACGAGGAGGAGATCAAGCTGCGCGAGGCGATCGACCCGACCGACGGTCGGCGCCCGCTCTCGGCCCAGCGCAAGCAGAAGGCCATCAAGCGGTTGAAGATCGTCTCGGCGTTCAACCGCCGCGACGCCGACGGGCGGCGGGCGAACGACCCGCGGGCGATGATCCTGCAGGCGATCCCGGTCATCCCGCCGGACCTGCGCCCGATGGTCCAGCTCGACGGCGGGCGATTCGCGACCTCGGACCTCAACGACCTGTACCGCCGCGTGATCAACCGGAACAACCGGCTGAAGCGCCTGCTCGACCTCGGCGCGCCCGAGATCATCATCAACAACGAGAAGCGGATGCTCCAGGAGGCCGTCGACGCGCTGTTCGATAACGGCCGCCGCGGGCGCCCGGTCACCGGTCCGGGGAACCGTCCTCTAAAGAGCCTCTCGGACATGCTGAAGGGCAAGCAGGGGCGCTTCCGCCAGAACCTGCTCGGCAAGCGCGTCGACTACTCGGGCCGTTCCGTGATCGTCGTCGGCCCGACGCTGAAGCTCCACCAGTGCGGACTGCCCAAGCAAATGGCGCTCGAGCTGTTCAAGCCCTTCGTCATGAAGCGTCTCGTCGACATCGAGATCGCCCCGAACATCAAGTCCGCCAAGCGCATGGTGGAGCGGCGCCGTGCCCAGGTCTGGGACGTGCTCGACGAGGTCATCAAGGAGCACCCGGTGCTGCTCAACCGGGCGCCGACGCTCCACCGCCTCGGCATCCAGGCGTTCGAGCCCGTGCTCATCGAGGGCAAGGCGATCCAGATCCACCCGCTCGTGTGCGCGGCGTTCAACGCCGACTTCGACGGCGACCAGATGGCGGTGCACCTGCCGCTGTCGGCCGAGGCCCAGGCCGAGGCGCGGATCCTCATGCTCTCGGAGAACAACATCCTGTCGCCGGCGACGGGGCGCCCGACGACGGTCCCGACCCAGGACATGGTGTTCGGCGTCTACTACCTCACGCTGATGGTCGCCGGCGCGCCGGGCGAGGGGCTCGTCTTCCGCCGCCTGCACGAAGTCGAGGCCGCCTACGAGCGCGGCTCGGTCGCGCTCCACGCCAGGATCAAGCTCCGCCGCGGCCCCGAGGGCTACCCGTTCGCCTACTGGGGGCTCCGCCACGGCGACGAGGCGAGCACCGACGAACCCGACGAGATCGAGACGACGCCGGGCCGGCTCTTTTTCAACGCGGCCCTGCCGCCGGACTTCGGTTACGTGAACGACGTCATCGGCAAGCGCGCGACCTCGATCGGCTCGATCGTCGAGCGCCTCGCCTCGCACTACCCGAAGGCGACCGTCGCCGAGAGCCTCGACCGGGTGAAGGAGCTCGGCTTCCTCTTCGCGACCCGGTCCGGGCTCACGATCTCGATCGACGACGTGAAGACGCCGCCCGACAAGGCCACGATCCTCGACCGCTACGAGAAAGAGGCCGAGAAGGCCGAGGCGCAGTTCAAGCGCGGCATCATCACCGACGACGAGCGGCGCCAGAAGGAGATCGAGATCTGGACGTCGGCGAACAGCGAGGTCGGTCGCGCGATGGAGAAGACCCTCGCGACGATCGCCTTCAACCCGCTCGACATGATGGTCGACTCCGGCGCCCGGGGGAACCCGCAGCAGGTCCGTCAGATCGCCGGCATGAAGGGGCTCGTCTCCAACCCGCGGGGCGAGATGATCCCCCGCCCGATCGTGTCCTCGTTCCGTGAGGGCCTTTCCGTGCTCGAGTACTTCATCTCGACCCACGGCGCCCGCAAGGGCCTGGCGGACACCGCTCTGCGCACCGCCGACTCGGGCTACCTCACCCGGCGGCTCGTCGACGTCGCGCAGGAGCTCATCGTGCGCGAGGTCGACTGCGGGACCTCCCGGGGGATCTGGATCGAGGGGGTCGTCCCCGACGCGACCGGGACCCGGTCCTACCTCGAGACCCGAGCCTACGGGCGCGTGCTCGCCGAGCCGGTCGTCTTTGCCGACTCCACGGAGCTCGCCGCGGGCACGGTGCTCGGCGACGCCGAGGTCGAGCGGCTTTCCTCCGACCCCGGGATCGAGCGGATCCGCGTCCGCTCCGTGCTCACCTGTGAGTCCCCCCAGGGGGTCTGCTCCGCCTGCTACGGCCAATCTCTCGCCACCGGGCGGACGATCGAGCTCGGCGAGGCGGTCGGCGTCATCGCCGCGCAGTCGATCGGCGAGCCCGGCACGCAGCTCACGATGCGGACGTTCCACACCGGCGGCGTGGTCGGCGAGGACATCACCCACGGCCTGCCGCGCGTCGTCGAGCTGTTCGAGGCGCGCACCCCGAAGGGCGCCGCGGTGCTCGCCCGGACCTCGGGCGTCGTGCGGATCGAGGAGGACGAGTCCGGCCGCAAGGTCACCGTCGTCGGCGACCGCGGCGAGGAGGAGGCCTACCCGGTGTCATCCCGCGCCCACCTCGAGGTCGCCGAGGGCCAGGAGGTCCAGGCCGGCGAGTCGCTCATCGAGGGGCCGAAGGACCCGAAGGAGCTGCTCGAGATCAAGGGGATCCGCGAGACCCAGCAGTACCTCGTCGAGGAGGTGCAGAAGGTCTACCGGGACCAGGGCGTCTCGATCCACGACAAGCACATCGAGCTGATCGTCCGCCAGATGCTGCGGCGCGTCCTCGTCGCCGAGTCCGGCGACTCGACGTTCCTGCCCGGCGAGCGCGTCGACAACCAGCGCTACGCCCACGTCAACCGCGAGCTCGTCACCGAGGGTAAGCGTCCCGCCGAGGGCCGTCCGGAGCTGATGGGCATCACGAAGGCGTCGCTCGCCACCGACTCCTGGCTGTCGGCGGCGTCGTTCCAGGAGACGACGCGGGTGCTCACCGAGGCGGCGATCGAGGGCCGGTCGGACCACCTGTTCGGCCTGAAAGAAAACATCATCATCGGCACGCTACCGGAACATCACCGTCGAGACGCCCGACGCCCAACGGATGTCGTTCTGGTCGTCGGACCTCTCCGAGCCCGGGCCCGAGGAGCTCGCCGAGTGGCTGCGCAACATCGAGGGCGCGCCCTTCGGCGGCTACGACTCGGAGGAGCACGCCGTCGACGAGGCGCTCAGCTACTACCGCCCCGACGAGACGGCCGACGCCGGGACGGGCGGGGCCGAGGGAGCGCCGGCCGACGAGGCCGAGCAGCCAGATCTCGGAGAGGCGACCGTCTGAGCCGACGCCATCGCCGGTGACGCGCCGGCGCGAGAAACCGAGCAGGTCTTATCGCGTTGCGTGCCGCGTACCGCGCATCTAGTATTCACATGCCGTCTGAACTGGGCGCTCGCGTCCATCCGGCGGTTCTCCTACGAAACACCTGAGAGGAAGCGCGTGCCCACCATCGCCCAGCTCGTGAGGAGCGGACGGGAGTCGAAGCGGTCGAAGACCAAGACGCCCGCCCTGAAGGGCGCGCCCCAGCGGCGCGGCGTGTGCACGCGCGTCTACACGACGACCCCGAAGAAGCCGAACTCCGCGCTGCGCAAGGTCGCCCGCGTGCGCCTGACGAGCGGCGTCGAGGTCACGGCGTACATCCCCGGGGTCGGCCACAACCTCCAGGAGCACTCGATCGTGCTCGTGCGCGGCGGCCGGGTGAAGGACCTCCCGGGCGTGCGCTACAAGATCGTGCGCGGCACGCTCGACACCTCGGGCGTGCGCGACCGGGCGCAGGCCCGCAGCCGCTACGGCGCGAAGAAGGAAGCCTGATGCCGCGCAGTGGGCCGGCCCCGCGTCGCGAGCTCCAGCCAGACCCGGTCTACCGGTCCGTGCTCGTCACGCAGCTCACGAACCAGGTGCTCTCCCGGGGCAAGCGAACCCTCGCCCAGCAGATCGTCTACGACGCGCTGACCGTCGTCGGCGAGCGGACCGCCGGCGACGCGCTCGCCACGCTGAAGCGCGCCCTCGACAACACCCGTCCCGAGCTCGAGGTCCGCTCCCGCCGGGTCGGTGGGACGACCTACCAGGTACCCGTCGAGGTCCGCCCGCGCCGGGCGACGACGCTCTCGATCCGCTGGATCGTGAGCTACGCCCGCCAGCGCCGCGACCGGACGATGGCGCTGAAGCTCGCCAACGAGATCCTCGACGCCGCCAACGGCCTCGGTGCCGCGGTGAAGCGCCGCGAGGACATCCACAAGATGGCGGAATCGAACCGAGCCTTCGCCCACTACCGCTGGTAGCCCGGCGAGGGCACGCCGGGGGGCATTCGCACCGCACGATCCCGCGCGCCCCGTACTCTTATAGGTAGCCGTTCACGCAGTCACGAGAAGACGAGCCCATGGCGATCCCCGCACCCCGCACGACCCCCCTTGCCAACGTCCGCAACATCGGGATCATGGCCCACATCGACGCGGGCAAGACCACGGCGACCGAGCGGATCCTTTACTACACAGGCCGCAACTACAAGATCGGCGAGGTCCACGACGGCGCCGCCACGATGGACTGGATGATCCAGGAGCAGGAGCGCGGCATCACGATCACCTCGGCGGCGACGACGGCCCACTGGCGGGATTGCGCCGTGAACATCATCGACACGCCGGGGCACGTCGACTTCACCGTCGAGGTCGAGCGCTCGCTGCGCATCCTCGACGGCGCGGTCGCCGTCTTCGACGCGGTGGCGGGCGTCGAGCCCCAGACCGAGACGGTCTGGCGCCAGGCGGACAAGTACAACGTCCCGCGCATCTGCTTCGTGAACAAGATGGACCGCGTCGGCGCGGACTTCCCCCGCACCGTCGAGATGATCCGGGACCGGCTCGACGCGATCCCTGCCGTCACCGAGCTGGCGCTCGGCGCGGAGTCGTTGTTCCGCGGGGTCGTCGACGTGATCGCGCGGCGGGCCCTCGTCTGGGACGACTCCGGCAAGGGCGAGGTCTGGAGCGAGGAGGAGATCCCCTCCGAGCTCGTCGCCCCCGCCGAGGCGGCGCGCCACGACCTCGTCGACGTGATGTCGCACTACGACGACACGGTGATGGCGAAGTACGTCCACGAGCAGGAGATCACCGCCGACGACCTGCGGCGAGCGCTGCGCGTCGGCACGATCTCCGGCCACATCGTGCCGGTGCTCTGCGGCTCGGCCTTCAAGAACAAGGGCATCCAGCCGCTGCTCGACGCCGTCGTCGACTACCTGCCGAGCCCGCTCGACGTTCCCCCGACGATCGGCCGCAGCCTGCGCGGCGACGAGGTGATCGAACGCCGCCCCGCCGACGACGAGAGGTTCTCGGCGCTCGCCTTCAAGATCCAGAGCGACCCGTTCGTCGGCAAGCTCACCTACCTGCGCGTCTACTCGGGCTCGCTCACGAAGGGCTCGGCCGTGCTCAACTCGACGAAGGACAAGCGCGAGCGCATCGGCCGGATCCTCGAGATGCACGCCAACCACCGCGAGGACCGCGACTCGATCTACGCCGGCGACATCGTTGCCGTCGTCGGCCTGAAGACGACGACCACCGGCGACACCCTGTGCGACCCCGCCCACCCGATCGTGCTCGAGACGCTCACGTTCCCGGAGCCCGTCGTCCACGTCGCCGTCGAGCCGAAGACGAAGTCCGACCAGGACAAGCTCGGCAAGGCCCTCTTCGCCCTCTCCGAGGAGGACCCGACGTTCCGCGTCCGCACCGACGAGGAGACAGGCCAGACGGTGATCTCCGGCATGGGCGAACTGCACCTCGAGGTGCTCGTCGACCGGATGCTGCGCGAGTTCAACGTCGACGCCCACGTCGGCAAGCCGCAGGTCGCCTACCGCGAGACGATCCGGCACAAGGTCCACAAGGTCGAGGAGCGCTACGTCCGCCAGACCGGCGGCCACGGGCAGTACGCCCACGTCGTCATCGACCTCGAGCCGACGGGGCCCGCAGGCGGCTACGAGTTCGTCGACAAGATCACCGGCGGGGTGATCCCGAAGGAGTTCATCCCCGCGGTCGACCACGGGATCCGCGAGGCGATGGAGTCCGGCGTGCTCGCCGGCTTCCCGGCCGTCGACCAGCGCGTCACCCTCACCTACGGCTCGTACCACGAAGTGGACTCGTCCGAGATGGCGTTCAAGATTGCCGGCTCGCTCGCCTGGAAGAAGGCGGCCCGCAGGGCGCACACGGTCATCCTCGAACCGATCATGGCCGTCGAGGTCGTCACGCCCGAGGAGCACATGGGCGACGTGATCGGCGACCTGTCCGCGCGCCGCGGCAAGGTCGAGGGGATGGAGCAGCGCGGGACGAGTCAGGTGATCCGGGCGCAGGTTCCATTGTCGGACATGTTCGGCTACGCTACCGACCTGCGTTCTCGCACTCAGGGTCGCGCGACGTTCACGATGCAGTTCAACTCCTACCAGGAAGTTCCCGAGTCGATCGCCCGGGAGATCGTCGCCCGGGCGACGGGGGAGTGAGGCCCCGGAACCTTGGACAATCCGGTGCCGACCCGTCCGGTCGGCGTTAGGGTGCCCGAGGCGACGGGGGTGTGCAGCAAGCGGGCGGACAAGCCCGGCAGGTTCAACGCAGTCAGGTAACGGCAGGGCCGAGGGGCGCTGCCCAGAGCAGACGGAGCTGTCGGCACCAATGGCCAAGCAGAAGTTTGAACGGACGAAGCCCCATGTCAACGTCGGGACGATGGGTCACATCGACCACGGCAAGACAACGCTGACCGCGGCGATCACGAAGATCCTCCACGAAAAGAACCCGAACGTCGAGTACATCGCGTTCGAGAAGATCGACGCCGCTCCCGAGGAGAAGGCCCGCGGCATCACGATCCAGATCGCCCACGTCGAGTACGAGACCGACAAGCGGCACTACGCGCACGTCGACATGCCGGGACACGCCGACTACATCAAGAACATGATCACCGGCGCGGCCCAGATCGACGGGGCGATCCTCGTCGTCTCGGCGGCCGACGGCCCGATGCCCCAGACCCGAGAGCACGTGCTGCTCGCCCGGCAGGTCGGCGTCCCGTCGATCATCGTGGCGCTCAACAAGGTGGACATGGTCGACGACGAGGAGCTGCTCGACCTCGTCGAGCTCGAGGTGCGCGAACTGCTCACCGAGTACGAGTTCCCCGGGGACGAGGTTCCGATCGTCCGGATGAGCGCCCTGAAGGCGCTCGACGGCGACGCCGAGGCGGCGAAGGACATCTTGAAGCTGATGGACGCGGTCGACGACTACATCCCGGAGCCCAAGCGCGAGATCGACAAGCCGTTCCTGCTCTCGGTCGAGGACGTCATGACGATCACCGGCCGGGGCACGGTCGTCACCGGCCGGATCGAGCAGGGCCAGATCAAGGTCGGCGAGACCGTCGAGATCGTGGGCCTGCGCCCGACGCAGAAGACGGTCGTCACCGGCGTCGAGATGTTCCGCAAGCTCCTCGACACCGGCCAGGCGGGCGACAACGTCGGTCTGTTGCTCCGGGGCATCGACAAGAAGGAGGTCGAGCGCGGCCAGGTCGTCTGCAAGCCCGGTTCGATCACGCCGCACACGAACTTCGAGGCGAACGTCTACGTGCTGACGAAGGCCGAGGGCGGGCGGCACAAGCCGTTCTTCTCGAACTACCGGCCGCAGTTCTATTTCCGCACGACGGACGTCACCGGCTCGATCACCCTGCCCGAGGGCACGGAGATGGTGATGCCGGGCGACAACACGTCGTTGACGGTGGAGCTGCAGAAGCCGATCGCGATGGACGAGGGGCTGCGCTTCGCGATCCGCGAGGGCGGTCGCACCGTGGCCTCCGGTCGCGTGACGAAGATCATCAAGTAGGCGACGCGTGGCGCAGCGGATCCGCATCCGGCTCAAGGCCTACGACCACGAGGTGGTCGACCAGTCGACGAAGAAGATCGTCGAGACGGTGCTCCGCACCCAGGCGAAGGTGCGCGGCCCGATCCCGCTGCCGACCGAACGTCACCGCTACACGGTCGTGCGCTCGCCGCACAAGCACAAGGACAGCCGCGAGCACTTCGAGATGCGCATTCACAAGCGGCTCGTCGACATCGTGGAGCACGGCCCGAAGACCGTCGACTCCCTCCAGCGGCTCGACCTGCCCGCCGGGGTCGACATCGAGATCAAGATCCAGCAGGCTTAGAAACCTGCTGGTGGTATGATCCTTGCCTTGCCGGGCAGGTCCCGGCGGGCTGTGAGGACGAAGTCCGAGCGTGCCCCGTCGCTCGCGCGTCGGGGGACCGCCTGGCAGAAATGATCTGCGCTCCGCCCGGTCACCGGGCGGAGCGCCCGCGTGAGAAGGGGTGGTGTGTTCGCCCCGTCGAGCCCGGTGTCCGCGGTTTTGCCGCGGGCAGCGGGGCCACAAAGGGCCCGGAGACGGGCCGGCACGGAGAAGCGGAACGACGATGACACTGAAAGCGGTCGTCGGCGAGAAGGTCGGGATGACCCAGATCTTCGACGCCGAGAACCGGGCGGTCCCCGTCACCGTCGTGAAGGTCGCGCCCTTGCGCGTCGTCCAGGTGAAGACCCCCGAACGCGAGGGCTACTCGGCGCTGCAGGTCACGTACGGCTTCAAGCGGCCCGGGTCGATCAACAAGCCGGAGGCCGGGCACTTTGCCAAGGCGGGCGTCGACGGCGGCCGGCGCCTCGTCGAGCTCCGCGTCGACGACACCGACGGTTACGCCGTCGGCCAGCAGATCGATCTCGGGATCCTCGCCGCGGGCGAGAAGGTCGACGTCACGGCGATCTCGAAGGGCAAGGGCTTTGCCGGCAGCATGAAGCGCCACAACTTCTCGGGCCAGGGCGGCGCCCACGGCAACCACAAGAAGCACCGCGCCCCCGGCTCCATCGGTGCCTGCGCCACCCCGGCGCGCGTGTTCAAGGGCACCCGCATGGCCGGCCGAATGGGTGCCGAGCGCGTGACGACGCTCAACCTCGAGGTCGTCGAGGCCGACGCCGAGCGCGAGATCGTCCTCGTGAAAGGGGCCGTGCCCGGGCCCCGCGGCGGGCTCGTGGTCATCCGTCAGGCTGTGAAGGGCGGTGCGAAGTGAGCGTCGACACCCTCGACTCCCCTCGGGCACGTGCCGAGCGGCTGCTCGACGCGGTGACCATCAACCGCACGACCGACGCCGGCGCCGTGCTCGGGACCGTGGAGCTCGATCGGGAGTTCTTCAGCGTGGCCCCGAACGAGCCCCTCGTCCACCAGGTCGTCACTGCCCAGCTCGCCGCGAAGCGGCGTGGCACCCAGAGCACGCGGACCCGTGCCGAGGTGCGCGGCGGGTCGGCCAAGCCCTACCGCCAGAAGGGCACCGGGGCCGCCAGGCAGGGATCGATCCGGGCGCCCCACTACGCGGGCGGCGGCGTCGCGCTCGGCCCGAAGCCGCGTGACTACTCGCAGCGCACCCCGCGCAAGATGGTCCGGCAGGCCTACTGCTGCGCGCTGTCGGACCGGGCCCGCTCCGGCGCGGTGCGGCTCATCGACCACTGGACGATGGAGGTGCCGCGCACGAAAGCCGCTCTCGCCGCGCTCAGCGCGCTCGACTGCGCCGGCCGGGTCCTCATCGTCGCGACCCACGACGACGACGTCGCTGCCCGGTCGTTCCGCAACCTCCCCGGTGTCGCCGTACTGCCCGGAGAACAGGTTACGGCGTATGACCTTCTCGCCGCCGACGTCATCGTGTTCACCGACGAGACGATCCCCGGCTCGCCGACCGCCGCCTCGGCGGTCGCGGCGGAGCCGGAGCGCAAGGCGGCACCGACGAAGGCCCCGGCGGCGAAGGCCCCGGCGCGCAAGCGGACGGCAACGGACAACGGGAGCGGGAGATGACCACGAACCGGACGGTGCTTCTGCGCCCGATCATTTCGGAGAAGTCGTACGGGCTCATGGAGCAAGGCGCCTATGTCTTCGTCGTCGATCCCCGGGCCTCGAAAGAGGAGATCCGCGACGCCGTCGAGGAGAGCTTCGGCGTCCACGTCTCCAGCGTGAACACGCTCAATCGCAAGGGGAAGCGGAAGCGGAATCGCCGGTCGATGACGTTCGGTCGGCGATCGGACACGAAGCGGGCGATCGTGCGCCTCGTCGGCGAAGACCGCATCGAACTGTTCGAGAGCTGAGGGACGAGATGGCAGTTCGCAAGCGCAAGCCGACGAGCGCCGGAAGGCGATTCCAGTCGGTGTCGGACTTCTCGGAGATCACGAAGGACCGACCCGAGCGGACGCTCGTCGAGCCGTTGCCGTCGTCCGGCGGTCGCAACAGCTACGGGCGGATGACGTCGCGTCACCGCGGCGGCGGCCACAAGCGCCAGTACCGTGTTATCGACTTCTGGCGCGCCAAGGACGGGGTTCCGGCCCGGGTCGCGGCGATCGAGTACGACCCGAACCGCAACGCCCGCATCGCGCTGCTCCACTATGCCGACGGCGAGAAGCGTTACATCCTCGCCCCGCAACGCGTCGAGGTCGGCGACATGCTGCAGTCTGGGCACGGTTCCGAGATCCGCCCCGGAAACGCCCTCCCGCTGCGCTACATCCCGGTCGGTTCCGTCGTGCACAACGTCGAGCTCCGTCCCGGCGGCGGCGGCAAGATCGCCCGCGGCGCCGGCATGAGCGTGCAGCTCGTCGCGAAGGAAGGGTCGCTCGCCACGCTCCGGCTCCCGTCGACGGAGATGCGCCGCGTGCCGATCGACTGCCGGGCGACGATCGGCGAGGTCGGCAACGCCGAGGCCGAGCTCATCTCGATCGGCAAGGCGGGGCGCAACCGCTGGCGCGGCGTCCGGCCCCAGTCGCGAGGCGTGGCGATGAACCCGGTCGACCACCCGCTCGGCGGAGGCGAGGGGAAGGCCTCGGGCGGGCGCCATCCCGTCTCGCCGTGGGGACAGCCCGAGGGTCGCACGCGCGCCCGCCGCAAGATGTCCGATCAGCTCATCGTGCGCCGCCGACGCGGCCGCGGTGCGCGCCGTTGAGGAAACGAACGAGGATCGCATGCCCCGCAGCCTGAGGAAGGGACCGTTCGTCGACGACCACCTGTTGAAGAAGGTGGACGACCTCAACGCGAAGAACGAGAAGCGTGTCATCAAGACCTGGTCGCGGCGTTCGACGATCATCCCGGACATGGTCGGCCACACCATCGCGGTCCATGACGGGCGCAAGCACGTCCCCGTCTACGTCACCGAGGCGATGGTCGGCCACAAGCTCGGCGAGTTCGCGCCGACGCGGACCTTCCGCTTCCACGCGGGCCAGGAACGTCAGGCGAGGCGCTGACGATGACCGTCAAGACGAACGAGCGTCCCGGGACCCGCGCCGTGCTGCGGCACTGCCGGATGTCGAGCACCAAGGCGCGTGAGGTCCTCGACCTCGTGCGGGGACTCGACTACACGCGGGCCGTCGAGCTGCTCGACCACGCCGACCGCGGCGCGGCTCCGGTCGTCGCGAAGCTGCTCCGCTCGGCCGCCGCCAACGCCGAGCACAACGACGGACAGTTCCCCGAGGAGCTCTACGTCGCGTCGTGCTTCGCCGACACGGGCTCGACCCTCCGGCGCTACCGCACACGGGCGCGGGGCCGCAGCACCCGGATCCGCAAGCGCACCTGCCACATCACGATCATCCTGTCGCGGATGCCCGAGGACCAGATCGCGCGGCTAAAGGCGCGTTCGGCGGCGCAGAACGCCGACCGCCGCGCCCGCCGCGTCGCCGGGGCCCGCCGGCGCGCCCGGGCGGCCGAGGAGACACCGACCCTCGCCGCCGGGGAAGCCGCCGGGGAAGCCGCCGAGGTCGCCGAAGAGACCGAGGAGCGCCCGCCGCGGGCGCGCAAGGCCGCGGCGAGAAAGGCGCCTGCCAAGAAATCCCCGGCGAAGGCGCCCGCCAAGAAGGCGGCCCCCGCCAAGAAGGCGCCGGCGAAGGCCCCCGCCAAGAAGGCCGCGCCCGCCAAGAAATCCCCGGCGAAGGCGCCCGCCAGAAAGTCCGCGCCCGCCAAGGCGACCCGGGCGATCGCCAAGATCGCGAAGAAGACGACGCGCAAGCCGTCCGGGAAGGACAAGAGCTAATGGGCCAGAAGGTCAACCCGTACGGGTTCCGGCTCGGCATCACGACCGACTGGAAGTCGCGTTGGTTCGAGGACCGCGGCTACCAGAACGCCGTCGTCGAGGACTGGAAGATCCGCGACTACCTGATGGGCCAGCTCGAGTCCGCCGCCGTCAGCCGGATCGAGATCGAGCGCACCCGCGACCGGCTGCGGGTCGACGTCCACACGGCCCGCCCCGGGATCGTCATCGGCCGGCGGGGGGCCGAGGCCGACCGCCTCCGCCGCCACCTCGGACGGATGACGAAGAACGCCAACGTCCAGCTGAACATCCAGGAGATCAAGCAACCCGAGCTCGACGCCGCGCTCATCGCCCAGGGCATCGCCGACCAGCTCACCCGGCGGATCAGCTTCCGGCGCGCGATGAAGCGGGCGATCCAGACCGTGCAGAAGGCCGGCGCCCAGGGTGTGCGCGTCCAGTGCTCGGGCCGTCTCGGCGGCTCGGAGATGTCGCGCAAGGAGTCCTACCGGGAAGGCCGCGTGCCCCTGCACACGCTGCGCGCCGACATCGATTTCGGTTTCCGCGAGGCCCGCACCGCGACGGGGCGCGTCGGCGTGAAGGTGTGGATCTACAAGGGCGACATCCTCCCGTACCGGACGGCTCCGGAGGACAAGATCGCGCGTGAGGCCGCGATGGCCGTCGGTGAGACCTCCGGCCAGGCGCGCCCGCGCCGCATCGTCTCCGCCGGCGGCGGCCGGCGCCGGCCGGAGCTCGGCGAGCCGGGCGCGCCGCCCGAGGAGGTCCCCGCCCCGGTGGCGGCGGCCGAGCCCGAAGAGGCCCCGTCCGAGCCGGCTGCCGAGCCGGTCGCTCCACCCGCCGACGACGCCCTCGAGAAGCTCCTCGCCGAGGAAGAGGAGATCGAACGGCGGACGCGTGACGAGCACCACGAGACGCCGCACTTCCGCAAGGAGAACGACTGACGATGCTGATGCCCAAGAAGGTGAAGCACCGTAAGCAGCATCGCGGCCGGCGCACCGGCCTCGCGAAGGGGGCCCAGTCGATCGACTTCGGCGACTACGGGATCAAGGCGCTCGAACCGGGCTGGATCACGGCGCGCCAGATCGAGGCGGCACGTATCGCGATGACGCGCCACGTGCGCCGCGGCGGCAAGGTCTGGATCCGGGTCTTCCCTGACAAACCGGTCACCCAGAAGCCGGCCGAGACGCGCATGGGATCGGGGAAAGGCAACCCCGAGCACTGGGTCGCCGTCGTGCGGCCCGGGCGGATCATGTTCGAGATCGCGGGGGTCGACGAACAGCTCGCGCGCCAGGCGATGGAACGCGCCATCCAGAAGTTGCCGATCAAGGCCGAGGTCGTCGTCCGGCCCGGCGTTCTGGCCGAGTCCGGGGGAGCGGCGAAATGACCAAGCCGACGGAACTGCGGGCGCTCTCCGAGCTCGACCGGGCCCAGCGCCTCGTCGACGCGCGTAAGGAGCTGTTCAACCTGCGCTTTCAACTGGCGACGGGCCGGCTCGACAACGTGAGCCGGATCGCGGTCGTCCGCCGGGACATCGCCCGGTTGCGGACGATCGAGACCGAGGACGCCGCTGCCGCGCGCTGGCAGCCGGAAATGGATCTTGTGGCACCGGAAGTGCCCGAGGAGCCGGTGAGAAGGACGAGGAGGAACCGTGGCTGACGAAACCGAACGAGCGGTCTCGACGCCCGGTGCGGCGCGTCCGAACCGCCGCAAGGTGCGTGAGGGGATGGTGATCTCCAGTTCCGGCGACAAGACGGCGGTCGTCTCGGTCGTCGAACGCGTCCGCCACGCGAAGTACGCCAAGACCGTCCAGCGCTCGAAGAGGCTCTACGTCCACGACGAGGAGAACGCCGCCGCCGTTGGCGACAAGGTGCTCATCGCCGAGACGCGCCCGGTCTCGAAGCTCAAGCGGTGGCGTCTCGTCGAGGTCCTGGAGCGCGCACGGTGATCCAGCAAGAGTCGCGCCTAAAGGTCGCGGACAACTCCGGGGCGAAAGAGGTCCTGTGCATCAAGGTGCTCGGGGGCTCCCGCCGGCGCTACGCGGCCATCGGCGACGTCTTCATCGCGACGGTGAAGGACGCCGTCCCGGGTGCCGCCGTGAAAAAGGGTGAGGTCGTGCGGTGCGTCGTCGTGCGGACGAAGAAGGAGCGCCGCCGTCCCGACGGCAGCTACATCCGCTTCGACGAGAACGCCGCGGTGCTCATCAACGAGCAACTGCAGCCGCGGGGCACCCGCATCTTCGGGCCGGTCGGTCGCGAGCTGCGCGACAAGAGGTTCATGCGCATCGTCAGCCTCGCGCCGGAGGTGATCTAGATGAAGATCCACAAGGGCGACGAAGTCCAGATTCTGTCGGGAAAGCACCGGGGCAAGACCGGTGAGGTGATCCGCGCCATCCCCGACGAGCGCAAAGTCGTCGTCTCCGGCGTCAACATCTCCAAGCGGCACCAGCGTCCGACTCGGGCCGCGATGCAGGCGGGGATCATCGACAAGGACATGCCGCTGCCGGTCGCCGTCGTCGCGTTGATCTGCGCAAAAGACGGCCCGACGCGGGCCCGGTACGAGATCGGCAAGGACGGGACGAAGACGAGGGTCTGCGCGAAATGTGGGGGCAAGCTGTGAGCGCGGCGACGGCCGTGGCCGAACGCCCGCGCCTGAAGGCGCGTTTCGAGGACGAGATCCGCGACCGGCTGAAGACCGAGCTTGGGCTCGCCAACGTGATGCAGGTGCCGCGGCTCACCAAGATCGTGGTCAACACCGGCGTGGGCAAGGCGACCCAGCAACAGTCGCTGCTCGAGGGCGCGGTGCGGGACCTCGCCACGATCACCGGCCAGCGGCCGGTCGTCACGCGGGCGCGCAAGTCGATCTCGGCGTTCAAGTTGCGCGAGGGGAACTCGATCGGTGCCATGGTGACGCTCCGGGGCGACCGGATGTGGGAGTTCTTCGACCGGCTCATCAGCCTCGCGATCCCGCGAGTCCGGGACTTCCGCGGCCTGCCGGCACGATCCTTCGACGGTCACGGCAACTACACGCTCGGAGTCTCCGAGCAACTCATCTTCCCGGAGATCGACTACGACAAGGTCGACGCGACCCGTGGAATGGACATCACGATCGTGACGACGGCCCGTACGGACGCCGAGGGTCGGGCGCTGCTCGACGCCTTCGGCTTCCCGTTCCGACGCGAAGGGTAAGAGGCGAATCATGGCGAAAAAGGCACTCGTTGAGAAGCAGCAGCGCAAGCCGAAGTTCAAGGTGCGCGGGTACACCCGTTGCCGCCGTTGCGGGCGCCCGCGTTCGGTCTACCGGCGTTTCGGGATGTGCCGTATCTGCCTACGAGAGCTTGTTCATGCAGGAGAAGTCCCTGGTGTGACGAAGGCAAGCTGGTGACGGGAGGGGATCGCCGATGACCATGACGGATCCCATCGCCGACATGCTGACCCGCGTTCGCAACGCCAACGTTGCGATGCACGACACCGTCCGCATGCCCGGATCGAAACTGAAGATGTCGCTCGCCTCGATCCTCGAGCGCGAGGGTTACATCGCCGGCTTCACGACCACCGAGGACGGATCGCGCCCTGGGACGGTCCTCGAGATCCAGATGAAGTACACGCACGACCGTGCTCGCGCGATCGCCGGTCTGAAGAGGGTCTCGACGCCGGGTCTCCGTGTCTACGCGCGCGCCGACCACTTGCCCCGTGTCCTCGGGGGTCTCGGCGTGGCGGTGCTCTCGACGAGTCAGGGGCTGCTCACGGACCGGGAGGCCCGGCAGCGCAAGATCGGCGGCGAGGTGCTCTGTTATGTCTGGTGAGCGGGTCCCGGCGGCGCGGGCGGTGATCCGCTGATGTCGCGGGTTGGACGGATGCCGATCACGGTGCCCGCCGGCGTCGAGGTGACGCTCGCCGACGACCGCATCGCGGTGAGTGGCCCGAAGGGGGCGCTCGAAAGGGTGATCCCCGGGAGGATCACGGTGCGCGCCGAGGATGACGGCTCGAGACTGGTTGTCGAGCGGCCGAACGACGAACGGATGAGCCGGGCGCTCCACGGGCTCACCCGCACATTGATCGCGAACATGATGCTCGGCGTCACCGAAGGGTTCTCGAAGGACCTCGAGATTGTGGGTGTCGGCTACCGGGCGACGGCGAAGGGGCCGGGCCAGCTGGAACTCGCGCTCGGCTTCAGCCATCCGGTCGTCATCGACGCGCCCGAGGGCATCACCTTCGAGGTGCCCGCCCCGACCCGCGTGACGGTGCGCGGCATCGACAAGGAGCGGGTCGGCCAGGTCGCCGCCGACATCCGCAAGATGCGCAAGCCGGAGCCGTACAAGGGCAAGGGCGTGCGGTACGCGGGTGAGTACGTGCCCCACAAGGCCGGAAAGGCTGGGAAGTAGTGATGGCGGACACCGAGCGCACCCACGTCCTTCGCCGCCGGCGGCACGAACGGCTGCGTCACAAGGTGGTCGGCACGGCCGAGCGGCCGCGGCTCGCGGTCTTCCGCTCGAGCCGCCACATCGTCGCCCAGGTGATCGACGACACCGCCGGGCGCACGATCGTCGCTGTCTCGACGATGGAAGAGAGCCTGCGAACCAAGCCCACGGGCAATGTCGCGGCGGCCGCGGAAGTCGGTCGCATCGTGGCGGAACGCGCCCGCGAACACGGGGTCGGCAGGGTCGTGTTCGACCGCGGCGGCTCCCGGTACCACGGCCGCGTCGCGGCCCTCGCCGAGGCCGCTCGACAGGCGGGATTGGAGTTCTGAATGCCTGAGTCCCAGTACGAGGAGCGGACGATCCGGGTGAACCGCGTCGCCAAGGTGGTCCAGGGCGGCCGGCGGTTCTCGTTCACCGCGCTGATGGTCGTCGGCGACGGCCAGGGTCGCGTCGGCCTCGGCTACGGCAAGGCCAAGGAAGCGGGCCTCGCCGTGCAGAAGGGGATCGAGGACGCGAAGAAGAACCTCTTCGACGTGCCGCTCGCGGGATCGACGATCGTTCACCCGGTGATCGGCTCGGCCGGTGCCGGCCGCATACTGCTGAAGCCGGCGGCCCCGGGCACCGGCGTGATCGCGGGCGGCGCCGCCCGGGCGATCTTCGAGATGGCGGGCGTGCGCGACGTCGTCGCCAAGTCGCTCGGCACCTCGAACTCGATCAACGTGGCGCACGCGACGATCGCCGGGTTGAAGGCGCTCCGCCGTCCGGACGAGGTTGCCCGCCTGCGGGACAAGAGCCCCGAAGAGGTCACCCCGGCGGGCGTGCTGCGGGCCTACAACGAGCGGCGCCGCGGCGCGACCGTCATCGGCGAGGGTGACTGAGATGGCGCCGCGCTCGCCCTCGGGATCCGCCGAGATCCTCGTCACCCAGATCCACTCGGCGATCGGCGGGAAGCCGAAACACCGCGCGACGCTGCGGGCACTCGGACTGCGGCGCATCGGGCAGTCCAACGTGCTGGCCGACCGGCCGGAGATCCGTGGCATGCTCGCGCGCGTGTCCCATCTCGTGAGCGTCACCGAGGTAGGCGCGCGCGCCCGCGGGGCCAGCGACCGGCCGAAGACCTCCTCGACGGCCAAGGCGGGTGCGCGATGAGGCTCGACGATCTCGGTCCCGCTCGCGGCGCCCACCGCGCCCGCCGCCGCGTTGGCCGCGGCACCGGTGGCAAGGGCGGGAAGACCGCCGGGCGCGGCACGAAGGGCCAGCTCGCGCGGAACACCGTCAACGCGGGGTTCGAGGGAGGTCAGCTCCCGCTCACCCAGCGGATCCCGAAGCTGCGCGGCTTCGAGAATCCGTTCCGGGTCGAGTACAACGTTGTCAACCTCGACGACCTCGAGAAGCTCGGTGCCGCAACGGTCACCCCGGAGTCGCTGCGCGCCGCCGGGGTCGTCCACGCCAGGGGCCTCGTGAAGGTGCTCGGACGTGGCGCGGTCTCGCGGGCGATCGCCGTCGAGGCGCACGCCTTCTCGAAGTCCGCCGCCCGGGCGATCACCGCCGCGGGCGGATCCGTGACCGTCGTGGCGTCGCCGCGGGGCAACCGGCGTCCCCCCGTGCGGGGCAACGCGCTCGCGAACCGCTAGGCGGACGGGGTGATCGGGACCGTGACGGGGTGGACGGTAGGGTCGGACCGGCGCCTCGTCGGCCGACGGGCGAGCGCCGCTGAACGGGAGGCGTCGTGCTCTCGAGCCTGAAGAACATCGTCCGGGTCGCCGACCTCCGCAACAAGGTCCTGTTCACGCTGCTCGTGATCGCGATCTATCAGCTCGGGGCCAACATCCCCGTCCCGGGCGTGAGTTTCAAGGCGATCCAGTCGATCTCGAACGCCGCCAAGGGCTCGGGGATCCTCGGCTTTTTGAACCTGTTCTCGGGAGGGGCGCTCGCGCGGGCCGCGGTCCTCGGGCTCGGGATCATGCCCTACATCACCTCGTCGATCATCATCCAGCTTCTGACGACGGTGATCCCGAAGTTCAGCGAGTGGCGCGACCAGGGTGCCGTCGGCCAGCGCAAGCTGACCCAGGCGACCCGTTACCTGACCGTCTCGCTCGCCCTCATGCAGTCGTCGGGCCTCGTGTTCCTGCTCCACTCCGGCGAGCTCGTCGGGTCGAACGTCGACCTCATCCCGGACTTCACCGCGATGCGGGTGCTGTTCATCATCCTCACGTTCACCGCCGGCACGGCGTTCGTCATGTGGCTCGGCGAGCTCATCACCCAGCGCGGCATCGGCCAGGGGATGTCGATCATCATCTTCGCCAACGTCGTGGCGACCGTGCCCCTCGACGTCGACCTCATCAAGGCGGACAAGTCCTGGTCGGGGCTGGCGATCATCGGCATCGTCTGCGTGGCGCTGCTCGTCGCCATCGTGTTCGTCGAGCTCGGCCAGCGGCGGATCCCCGTGACCTTCGCCCGCCGGGTCCAGGGACGCCGGATGTACGGCGGCCAGAGCACGTACATCCCGCTGAAGGTGAACCAGGCCGGCGTGATCCCGATCATCTTCGCGAGCTCGCTGCTCTACATCCCGGTCCTCATCTCGACGGTGCTGCCGTGGACCAGCGCGCGGACCTGGATCACGGCGAACCTCGTGAACCCGACGGGCGGCGTCTACCTCGTCCTCTACGGACTGTTCATCGTCGCCTTCACGTTCTTCTACGTCCAGGTGAGCTTCGACCCCGTCCAGCAGGCGGACCAGATCCGCAAGCAGGGCGGGTACATCCCCGGGATCCGCCCCGGGCCGCCGACCGAGAGCTACCTGTCGAAGATCCTCAACCGCATCACGCTTCCCGGGTCGCTCTTCCTCGCCTTCGTCGCGCTCACGCCGTCGGCGATCCTCGCTGCCTGGCACGTCACGGGGATCCCGTTCTTCGGGACGACGTTGCTCATCAGCGTCGGCGTCGCGCTGCAGACGAACCAGCAGATCAACAGCCAGCTGACCATGCGCAACTACGAGGGCTACCTCACCTAGATGGACCGGGCCGCTCGTCTCATCGTCCTCGGCAAGCAGGGATCGGGGAAGGGAACCCAGTGCGTGCGGATCTCGCAGCACTACGGCATCCCGCACATCTCGACCGGGGACATGCTGCGCGCCGCGGTGAAGTCCGGATCTGCGCTGGGGGCCCGCGTCCAGTCCACGATGGAGGCCGGCGAGCTCGTCTCCGACGACATCATCCTCGAGGTGATGGCGGCGCGCCTCGCGGAGGACGACGCGGCGGCGCGTGGCTTCGTGCTCGACGGCTTCCCGCGGACCGTCGGCCAGGCCGACCGGCTTGACGACATCCTGGAGCCCTCGGTGATCGACGTGGTCGTGAGCCTGGAGATCCCGACGAGCGTCGTCGTCGGGCGGATCGCCCAGCGGCGCACCTGCTCGGTGTGCGGCCGGGTCTACGCCACGACGGCGCCGCCGAAGGTGGACTGGACCTGCGATGTCTGCGGTGGCGAGGTCATCCAGCGCGAGGACGACACCGAGGAGGCCGTGACGCGGCGCCTCGCCCTCTACGACGCCCAGACGGCGCCGCTCATCGCCCGCTACGCGACGGCCGGCAAGCTCGTCCCGGTCGACGCGACCGGCATCGTCGAGGAGGTGGCGGGCCGGCTCCTCGCGCTCGTCGAGGCGCGGCTCGGAGCCGGTGGGGCCGGGGCGTGATCCGCACCGCCCAGGAGATCGACAAGATGCGCCGCGCCGGGCGCGTCGTCGCCGAGATCATGGCCGAGACAAAGGCCGCGATCCGCCCGGGTGCCACGACCCTCGAACTCGACTCGGTCGCCCGGGCCGTCCTCGAGCGGCGGGGGGCGCGCTCGAACTTCCTCAACTACCACGGCTTCCCGGCGGTCGTCTGCACCTCGCCGAACCAGATGATCGTGCACGGCATCCCCGGTGGCTACGTGCTCGAAGAGGGCGACATCATCTCGATCGACTGCGGGGCGATCGTGGAGGGCTACCACGGCGACGCCGCCTACACGGCCCCGGTCGGCGAGGTCTCTGCTCTCGCCCGCCGGCTCATGGAGGTGACCGAGGCCTCGCTGTGGCGGGGGGTGGACGTCATGCGCCCCGGCAACCGGCTCCACGAGATCGGCCGGGCGGTCCAGGGCCTCGTCGAGGCGGCCGGGTTCTCCGTCGTGCGCAAGTACGTCGGGCACGCGATCGGGACCGAGATGCACGAGGAGCCCCCGGTCCCGAACTACTGGCCTGGCGCCCCGGGCCCGAAGCTGAAGGTCGGGAACGTCTTCGCCGTCGAGCCGATGGTGAACGTCGGCGGTCCGGACACGGTCGAGCTCGACGACGGATGGAGCGTCGTGACGGCCGACGGGAGCCTGTCGGCACACTTCGAGCACACGATCGCGATCACCGAGGACGGCCCGGAGGTGCTTACCCGACCGCGACCGAACCGGCCGTGAGGTGCTAAAATCCTCTCTGCTTCGGGTCGGCCGGCCCGTCGTTTTGTTGTCGCGGGCCGCTGAGCACATGCGAGAATGCACATCTTGTGGCCCCACGGCCGCAGGTCACGCGGACGATCGGGGCGGTCCCACCGCTCGCCGTGGGCCGATGGCGCGGTGCCGCGTGCAGATGCGCGGTGCACCCGTGAAGCGGAAGATCTGTCGAGGAGGATGACCTGCCGAAGCCGAAGGAAGACGCGATCGTGCTCGAGGGCACGGTCGTCGAGCCGTTGCCGAACGCGATGTTCCGTGTCGAGCTCGAGAACGGTCACAAGGTGCTCGCCCACAGCTCAGGCAAGATGCGCATGCACCGCATCCGCATCCTCCCGGGCGACCGAGTCCAGGTCGAGATCACACCGTACGACCTGTCGAGAGGCCGGATCACCTATCGGTACAAGTAGGCACGAGCGGGTGTCCGCGGGGTCCCGCCGAACCACGATCCAGAGGATGGGGAAGTGAAGGTACGTCCGAGCGTCAAAGCGATGTGCGAGAAGTGCAAGGTCATCCGCCGGCACGGCCGCGTGGTCGTGATCTGCGACAACCCGCGCCACAAGCAGCGTCAGGGCTAGAAGATGGCTCGCATCTCCGGCGTCGACATCCCGCGCGAGAAGCGTCTCGAGATCTCGCTCACCTACATCTACGGCATCGGCCGCACGACCGCGCAGCAGATCTGTGTGGCGGCCGACCTCGACGTGAGCACGCGGGTGCGCGACCTCACCGAGGAAGAGGTCGCCCGGATCCGCACCTACGTCGACGCCAACCTGAAAGTCGAAGGGGACCTGCGGCGCGATGTCGCCCAGGACATCAAGCGGAAGATGGAGATCGGCTCCTATCAGGGCGTCCGCCACCGCCGGGGACTCCCCGTGCGGGGACAGCGCACGCACACGAACGCCCGAACCCGCAAGGGCCCGAAGAAGACCGTCGCCGGGAAGAAGAAGGTCCGCAAGCACTGATGAGTCCGACCCGCCACACCAGCCACTCTCCCGCCGCCGCGCCCTGTCGACTGGCGGGCCGCCCCGAGGTCGGCGCCTGATGGCCAAGCCGACGAAGCCCGGGGGCCGCCGGCCCCGCAAGCGCGAGCGCAAGAACGTCGCCCACGGCGTCGCCCACATCAAGAGCTCGTTCAACAACACGATCGTCTCGATCGCCGACCACGAGGGCAACGTCATCGCCTGGGCCTCCGCCGGCAACGTCGGCTTCAAGGGCTCTCGCAAGTCGACGCCGTTCGCCGCCCAGATGGCCGCCGAGCAGTGCGCCCGCCGGGCGATGGAGCACGGCGTACGCCGTGTCGACGTGCTCGTCCGGGGACCCGGTTCGGGACGCGAGACGGCGATCCGGTCGCTCGCCGCGACCGGCATCGAGGTGACGGGGATCAAGGACGTCACGCCCATCCCGCACAACGGCTGCCGCCCCAAGAAGCGGCGCCGGGTCTAGGCGAGGAAAGGACGACGATGGCCCGTTACCTGGGTCCGGTGTGCCGGTTGTGCCGCCGCGAGAAGGTCAAGCTCTTCTTGAAAGGGCCGAAGTGCGAGAGCCCGCAGTGCCCGATCGAACGGCGGCCGTACCCGCCGGGTGAGCACGGGCGGGACCGGTCGCGCCAGGGCTCGGAGTACCTCGCCCAGCTGCGCGAGAAGCAGAAGGCCCGGCGCATCTACGGCGTGCTGGAGAGACAGTTCCGCAGCCTCTACGAGGAGGCGAGCCATCGCCCGGGCATCACCGGCGAGAACCTGCTCCGCATGCTCGAGACCCGCCTCGACAACGTCGTCTTCCGGGCCCGCTGGGCCACGAGCCGGTCCCAGGCGCGCCAGTTCGTCTCCCACGGGCTCGTGCGCGTGAACGACCACCGGGTGACGATCGCGAGTTTCCGGGTCCGGCTCGGCGATGTCGTCGCCCTCTCCGAGAAGGCGGCGGACTTCATCACGGTGCGCCAGAACCTCGACCTCATCGACCGGCCCGTCCCCGGCTGGCTCGAGGTCGAGGAGGGCGGCAGCACCGTCCGCGTCCGGGCGCTGCCCGAGCGCGAACAGATCGACACCCAGGTGCGCGAGCAGCTCATCGTCGAGCTGTACTCGAAGTAGCCGCGCCCGAGCGAGGAGAGCGCCAATGCTCATCATCCAGCGACCTGCCGTCGAAGCGATCGGCGAGGAGGAGGAGAACCGCCAGCGGTTCTCCGTCGGCCCGCTCGACCCGGGATTCGGGCACACGCTCGGGAACTCGTTGCGCCGGACGCTGCTCTCGTCGATCCCGGGCGCCGCGGTGACCCAGGTCCGTTTCGACGACGCCCTCCACGAGTTCACCTACCTGTCCGGCGTGAAAGAGGACGTCAGCGACATCATTCTGAACCTGAAGGACCTCGTCCTCGTCGTCGAGTCCGACGAGCGGGTGACGCTGCGCGTCGACGTGCGCGGTCCAGCGGAGGTCACCGGCGCCGACCTGAAGCTGACCGCCGACGTCGAGGTGCTCAACCCGAGCCTGCACATCGCCACCGTCAACACCAAGGGGCGGCTGGCGATGGACGTGACGGTCGAGCGCGGCAAGGGCTACGTCTCGGCGGAGAAGAGCAAGCACTCCTCGACGATCGGGGTCATCCCGGTCGACGCCATCTTCTCGCCGGTCCGCCGGGTCGCCTTCACCGTCGAGCCGACCCGCGTCGAGCAGTCGACGGACTACGACCGGCTCGTCCTCGACATCGAGACGGACGGTTCGATCTCGCCCCGCCAGGCGCTCGCTTCGGCGGGCCAGACGTTGCGCGCCCTCGTCAACCTCGTCGCCGAGCTCACCGACGAGGCCCGCGGGCTCGAGCTCGGCGACGCCGCCACGGCGTCGAGCGGCTCACCGGACCTCGACCAGCCGATCGAGGAGCTCGACCTCACCGAGCGGCCCCGCAACTGCCTGAAGCGGGCGCAGATCAACACCATCGGCGAGCTCGTCGAACGGACGCCGGCGGACCTGCTCGGCATCACGAACTTCGGCCAGAAGTCCCTCGACGAGGTGCTGCAGCGCCTCGACGAGCGCGGGCTCTCGCTCGCCGGCGACCGGTACTGACGTGCCGGCGGCCCCGAGGAAGAGCGTCCGGTTCGGTGGCGACGCGGCCCACCAGAAGGCGATGCTCGGCAACCTCATCGCCTCGCTCATCGCCGCCGAGGCGATCGTCACGACCGAGGCGAAGGCGAAGGCGCTCCGCCCGGTCGCCGAGAAGCTGATCACCCGGGCCCGCTCGGGCGGGGTGCACAACCAGCGGCAGGTCGTGGCGTTCCTGCGGGACAAGGACATGGCGCACAAGCTGTTCTCCGAGATCGGCCCGCGCTACGCCGACCGCAACGGCGGGTACCTGCGGATCCTGAAGCTCGGCCCCCGCCCGGGGGACAACGCCCCGATGGCGAGAGTCGAGTTCGTCGAGCCGAGCTAGCGGCCCTGCGGTGGGCGAGCGGGCCCGCCCCGAGGCACCCGTCGTCGAGCCCAGCCCCCCCGCGGGCGCCGAACCGGCGCCGACCCGGAGGATCGCCCTCGGCCTCGCCTACGACGGCTCCGGCTACCACGGCTTCGCCGCGCAGCCCGGCCAGCGCACCGTGGGCGGTGAGCTCGCCGCCGCGCTCGGCGAGATGACCGGGCGGGCCGTCGGCCTCACCTGCGCCGGCCGGACCGACACCGGAGTCCACGCGACCGCCCAGGTCGTCCATGCCGACCTCGGCGCAGACTTCCTCGCCGACCGCTACGGCGACGGCGCGCTCGTCCCGGGCCGGGAGCTGCCCCGGCTCGCCGAGGCGCTCTCGCACCAGCTCGGCCCGGAGACCGCCGTCTGGCGGGCGCTCGTCGCCCCGGAGGGCTTCGACGCCCGGAAGTCGGCCGTCGCCCGCCGCTACCGCTACGACCTCGAGGCGGGCACCCGGACGGACCCGCGGCGACGCGGGGCGGTCTGGCACCTCGAGGGGCCGGTCGAGCTCGCCCCGATGCGGCTCGCCGCCGACGCGCTGCTCGGCGAGCACGACTTCGCCGCCTTCTGCCGCCGCCCCCCGGACCGGCCCGACGGCCCGATCGTGCGCCGGGTCGCACACGCCGAGTTCACGACGGCGGGCGAGGGATTGGTGCGTTTCGAGATCGAGTCCGACGCCTTTTGCCATCAGATGGTGCGCTCGATCGTCGGCGCCCTCGTCGCCGTCGGAACGGGGCGCCTGCGGCCGAGCGATCTCGTCACCCGCCTCGCCAGCGCGAACCGGGCCGGCGCGCCCTCGCCGGCCCCGCCCGCCGGGCTGTGCCTCGTTGCCGTGCGCTATCCGGCGGCCCTCACCGGGACCTGGTCCTGACAAGTCCGGCTCCGTGGGTTCGGCGCGCGGCGCCGCGGGATAATGGGGCACCCTGGCACGAGGAGCGCGATGGCGAAGGATCCCGGATCACCCGACGGTGCCCGTCCGAAGGAATTCCTCGGTATTCCCTACGATTTCCAGCCCCCGACGGCGGAGCGCGCCCGATCGCGGATGTGGAACAGCGACGACCCGCGCCTTTTCCCGCCGAAGAGCTTCGGTTGGGGCTGGACGATCAACTTCTACTGGTTCTTCCACCCACGGCGCTTTAGCGCCCGGCGGCGCCAGAGCCAGGGTCAGTAGTCGCATCCGCCGCGTGACCTGGCGCTTCGGTCGGAGGGGCGCTGCGGCGCCCGACAGCCCCCCGTGCCCCGCCGACACGGCCGGTACGAAAAGGTCGCCCGGCTCCGGGGCTGGTCGGGCAGCGCCAACGCCTGGAGCGGGCACATTAGGCTTCGTCGCGGCTGACGCACGTCGGCGACCGCGGCAAACTCGGGAGGAAGAGCCGATGCCCCGTCCACCGTCTCCCCCGGATCGTTACCACACGATGGGGGTCAACGCGAGCTTCGGGCTCCCGGTGTCGCCGGATGCCCACTGGAAGCTCGTCCGGCGGTTCGTCGCCCGCCTGTGCTGGCCGATGTTGCGTCACCAGGTCGATTTCAACCGCGAGCTTCTGGGCGAGATGGTGCGCCACGACGACATCCTCGAGGACGTCCTGTGGGACCGGGACCTGCTGCGCGACGAGGTCGAGCTCGCCCACCAGCAGTCCTTCGCCCGGCTCCACGACGCCGTCGGCATCATCCGCACCGAGATGGGTGAGGTCGTGCAGCAGCTCCGCGACGAGATGGCGGCGGTCGCCCGTGACTCCAGTGAGACCCGCCCCCGGGTCGCCGAATTGAGCGCGCGCCTCGACCAGGCCCAGATCCGCCTCGCCCAGGTCGACCTGCTGCTCGACCAGGTGCGCCACGGGCTCCCGGACCTCCCGCCGGCCGAGGAGCTCGCCGCCCTGCCGGGCGCGTTCGACAACCTCTACGGCGCCTTCGTCGAGGCGTTCCGCGGGCCCCGTGACGTCGTCAAGGAGCGGCTGCGCGGGTACCTCGCCGACATCGCGGCCGTCGATTCCGCCCTCCCGGTGCTCGACGTCGGCTGCGGGCGCGGCGAGCTCCTCGAACTGCTCGCCGAGGCGGGCGCGACCGCCTACGGCGTGGAGACGAACCCGTACTTCGTCGAGACCGGCTGCCAGCGCGGCCTCGACGTCCGGCTCGCCGGGGCCATCGAGCACCTCGAGGGCGTGAAGGAACACAGCCTGCGGGCGGTCTCGGCGATCCAGGTCGCCGAGTCCGTCGGCATCGAGGAGCTCATCGCGATGCTCGACCTCGCCGTGCGGGCGATCGAACCCGGTGGGCTCGTCATCGTCGAGACGCCGAACCCCGAGAACCTCGTCGTCGGCGCGTCATCGTTCTACCTCGACCCGAGGCACCGCCGGCCGATCCCGCCGGAGCTGCTCGCCTTCGTCGTCGGGTCGCGCGGCTTCACCGACGTCGAAGTGCGCTTCTTGGAGCCCCCCGACCCGTCGGTGCCGGGGCCGGCCGACGACGCGCCGTGGTCCAGCGACGTGAAGCGGCTCTACGACCTCGTCACGGCGCGGTTTTCCAGCGCGCGGGACTACGCGGTCCTCGCGCGCCGCCCGTGACGGCCGCGGGCGGAGCGCCTAGGTGAGGGTCGCGGTCTGGACCCCGCTGCCCCCGCAGCGTGGCGAGGTCGCCCGTCACGCTCATGTCCTGCTCGCCGCCCTCGCCCGCGACGCCGGCGTCGCGGCGGTGGTCCGTGACGACGTCGCCGAGTGGGCGGAGGTTCCCGAGGGCGTGCGGGTCGTCGCGGCGTCCGACTACCAGCCCGACGACTACGACATCGACGTCTACGAGATCGGCAATGACGCGGCCGGCCACGGTTTCGTGCACGGCCCGGCGCTGCGTCGTCCGGGGCTCCTCATCCTCGGCGATCCGGCGCTCGTCGGTTTCTACCGCCGGCTCGCCGGCGACGTCGACGGGGCCGTGTTCCGCGAGGAGGTGGCGTTCAACCTCCCCGGCTGGCCGGCCCCCGACCCGCCGGGCCCGACCGGGGACGGGGCGACGGCGGAACCGCTCCGGTTGCTGATGTCCCGGCGGCTCGTCGAGGCGAGCCTCATGACCGTCGTGCACAGCGCGTGGGCGGCCGAGGTGCTGTCCGGCCGCTCTCCGGGGGCCGACGTCGTCTGCGCCCCCCGGGCGGTCGGGCTCCCCGACCCAGTCTCGGCCCGCGAGGACGGGGCGACCGTGTTCGGGGTGATCGGCGGCCACGCCGATCGCGACCGCGTGGCGCTGGCCCTCGCGGCCTTCGGCGAGGTCCACCGGGAGTTCGCCGGGGTTGGCCTCGTGATCGGCGCGGCGGACGACTCTCACGCCGGAGAGGCGATCGCCGCCCTCGTGCGGGACTCGGGACTCGTCGGGTCGGTCAGCCAGGCCGGCAGGGTCTCGGCCGCCGGTGGCTTCGCCGCGCTGCTCGACCGCTGCGACGTGCTCGTCGACCTGACGACCCCGACGGCCGGCGGGGTGAGCACGCTCGTCCTCGGCGCGCTCGGCGCGGGGCGTCCGGTGATCGTCAGCGAGGCACTCCAGTACCGAGGGCTCGACGAGCGCTTCTGCTGGACCGTGTCGACCGACCCGGTGACCGAGCGGACCTCTCTCGTCGCCCGCCTGCGCGCCGCCGCCGATGCCGAGAGAGCGCGCGCGGCCGGCCGGATCGCGGCTTCGGTCGTCCGGCCGGCGCTCGCGTCCGAGACTCTCGGGGCGAAGTACCTCGAGCTCGTCCGGGTCTGCGCCTCCCGGCGCCGGGAGCGGGTCGAGACCGTCCTGGAGACGGTCGTCAACCGGAGAACCGTCGGGGTGAACGCCATCGGCAGCTGGGAGGCGACGACGGGGCTCACCGAGGCGGCTCGCCGCAGCGTCGGCGCCCTCGTCGACGCGGGCGTCGAGGTGTCGCTCGAGGACTACGACTACGGCGCGCCCCGGGATCCCCGACGGCTCCCGGTCGCGTTGCGGAACCTGCCGAAGGGCCGGGCACACGACGTGGACCTGTGCTTTTTGAACGTGAACGAGCTCACCCTCGTGCCGGACGACTACCTGCGCCGTCGCGGGCACCACCGGATCGTCGCCTACTGGCACTGGGAGCAGGTCAGCCTCCCGGCTGAGCTCCAGGCGCAGTTCGACCGCGTCGACGAGGTCTGGGTCTCGAGCTCGTTCACCGCCGAGGCGTTTCGGAACTACACGACGAAACCGTTGAGCGTCGTGCCGTGCGTCGTCGAACCGGTTGCCGATGCCTCGTTGCGGCGCGCCGACTTCGGCCTGCCCGACGGGTCGTGCCTGTTCCTTTTCCACTTCGACGTGAGCTCGACGCTCGCCCGCAAGAACCCCCGTGGGGTGATCGAGGCCTACCGGAGGGCGTTCTCCCGCGCCGAGCGGGCGGGCGACGTGCACCTCGTCATGAAGACGATCAACCTCGCGAGCCACCCCGAGATGCAGGCGGTGCTCGGGGACGCCGTGAAGCTCGTCGGCGGGACGATCATCGACACGGACATGCGGCCCGAGGAGGTTGCCGCACTTACCGCCCTCTGCGACGTGTATGTCTCGCTCCACCGCGCCGAGGGATTCGGGCTTGGCTTGGCCGAGGCGATGTACCTCGCCAAACCGGTGATCGGGACGGCCTACTCGGGGAACATGGACTACATGACCCTCGAGAACAGCTGCCCCGTCGGTTACCGCATGGCGCAGATCGACCTCGGCGACATGCGCTTCAACCGTCGGTCCCTGCACATCTACCGCCCCGGAGGGTGGTGGGCCGATCCGGACATCGACGAGGCGGCGCGTTGGATGCGCCGGCTCTACGAGGACGAGGGCCTCCGCCGGCGGCTGGGAGCGGCCGCGGCGGCGACGATGCGCGCGCGATGCAACAGCCGGGTGCTCGGCGAGCAGATGCGCCTGCTCCTGGAGAGGGGCGGTCGGGACGCCGGGGCACGGCGAGCGAGCCAAACCGTGGCCGATCCCGCGGGCGTGGCGCCAGCGGGTGTCGCCGACCGACAACCGATTCCGGTTGAGGGGCCCAGCTAATCTGGGCTTTCGGGCGTATCGGCCTGGGAACCGCGCGAAGGAGCGACCGGGTGACCGAACCGGCGGGGGAGTCGAGCCACTGGGTCGCGGCGAACGCGAACGCCCGTCTCGACCCGCCGGCCACGCCGGGAGAGCGTCATCGCTTCGCGAAGCGGGTCGTCGCCGCGGTATGCCGTCCCTTCTTCCGGCGCCAGACGGTCTACAACCTCGAGCTGCTCGCCGAGCTCGTGACGATCCGGGACTCGCTCGTCGCCCAGACGAGGGCGCTCGGCGCGTCGACCACCGACCAGTTCGCCGTGCTCGCCTCCCGGATCGACGAGCTGCACGCGCGTCTCGACGAGGCGATGATCGATCGTGATCTCGTCCACCAGGAGGTCGAGCTGGCGCAACGCCAGGCGCTCGACGGCATCGACGAGGCCGTCGGTTGCATCCGGCGTGAGCTCGGCCTGACGGCGCGGCGCGCCGGGGGGCGGGCGACGGAACCCACGAGAGCGCCCGGCCGGGTCGCGCCGTCTTGAAGCTCGCCGTCTGGACGCCGCTGCCCCCGCAACGCAGCGGAGTCGCCGACTACTCCTTTCGGCTGGTCGCCCAGCTCGCCCGGCAAGCCGAGATCGTTGTCGTCGTGCGCGACGACACGGCGCCGTCCGCCCGAGCCCCCGCCGGGGTCGCGGTGGTCGCGCGTTCCGACTACGACCCCGACGCGGCCGACCTCGACGTCTACCACCTCGGCAACCAGGCCCGGTTCCACGCCTACATGCTCGAAGCGATCCGTCGGCGTCCCGGGATCCTCGTGCTCCACGACCCGGCGCTGCCCGACCTCCACCTCGACCTGTGCGGCGGGTACGGCTCGACGCTTTTCCGCCAGGAGGCCCGTTTCGACAGCCCGGAGGCCGAGGTCGCCCTCCCGGTGCGCTACGTCGACGGTCGTGTCGAGGTGGACTGGCTCCGTTTGCCGCTCGCCCGCCGGGTCGTCGAGGCGAGCGCGCTGACGATCGTGCACAGCGCGTGGATCCGCGACGCCTTCCGCGCCCGCTACCCGGCGGCGCGCATCGTGCACCGGCACCACGCGGCCGTCGTCGCGGCCCCGGAGCCGGAGCGGCGCGTCTCCGAAGCGACGGTGACGTTCGGCGCGTTCGGCGGGGTCACGCCGCCGAAGAGGACCGCCCACGTGATCGACGCCTTCGCCGCCGTCCACGAGGACTTCCCCGGGGCCCGGCTCGTGGTCTGCGGGCGGTCGGACGAGGGCGGGCGGTTCGTCGCCGCGATGCGGGCGCGACTCGCGGACAGGGGTCTCGACGGCGCGGCGCAGCTGCGGATCGACGTGCCGGGCGACGAGATGACGCGGCTCATCGCCGACTGCGACGCCGTCATCGCCCTGCGCTGGCCGACGCTCGGCGAGACGAGCGGGCCGATGATGGAGGCCTTCGGGATCGGCCGACTGGTGATCACCTCGGACGTGCCCCAATACGAGCAGATCGACGGGCGGTTCTGCTGGCGGGTGCCGGTCGACGAGGGCGAGGACGCCGCGCTCGCCCAGCGGATGCGGGACGTGCTCGCCGCGCCGGAGTCGGCCCGCATGGCCGGTGACGCGGCCCGCGACTTCGTGCGCCGCGAAGCCTCCTTCGAGCTCGTCGCGTCCCAGTACCTCGAGCTCGCCGAGGAGACGATCCGGGCGCTCCGGCGCTAGGTGGCCCGGGCGACCGGCCCGGGGTCATCTCAGGCGGGAGATGACCGGAACGACGTTCTCGTGGTAGAGGGTCCCGAAACGCTCCATGACCGTCGCCGCCTGCCCGGGGCTGAGGCCGGGGTGGTTGTCGACGTTGAGGAAGCCGGCGAGGCGCTCGTCGGCGCGGGCCAGGTACTCCAAAAGGGTGGTTTTCGGCCGCGGCGACTTCCGGCGGGTCGGGTAGGCGTACTCGAGCTCGCGTGCCACGTCGCCGAGCGCCTCCGGCGCACCGATCTCTTTCACGAAGGTGCGCGCCGCCCCGAGGCGGTCGCGGTCCGCCATGACGCCGAACAGGTAGAAGAACGTGCAGACCGCGGCGACGAAGACGAATTCGTCCGCGGTGAGCGCTCGTCCGGCCTTCGCCCGCCGGCGCACCAGATTGCCGAGCCCGGGCCCGCCGCCGCCCGCCGCGGCGATCTGCGCCGTCAGGTACCACTCCGCCGACGCCGTCCCGGCGAGGGCGACGGCCGCGTCGATGAGTTGGGCCCGGTTCGAGAGCCCGGTGCTCGCGTTCAGCGAGTCGAGGATCCGGTCGCGCTCGCGCAGGGCAAGATCGCGGACCGCAGCGTCGTAGGGATCGTCGGTCGGCACCGCGTCCGCGGCCGGGTGCGCGTCCCGGGCGAAGGCCGCGGCGCGGTCCCGTTTCTTCACGCCTCCACGGTAGACTCGCCACAAGCGCTCCTGAATGCCAGGTACGGGTGTCGGCGGCGGAAAGGCCCGAGAGGGCCGGCCGGGTCGTTTGCACCGTCCGAGCAGGTCATCTAGCCTTACAACCCGGCCAGAGTGCAAAATCGGACATCGATGCGCGCACTCGGCCTCACGGTGACGCCGTGGCCACACTCGCGGGCAAAGGATGGGCAGTGCGCACTTTCTCCCCGAAATCGAGCGACATCGTCCGCGAATGGCACACCATCGACGCGGACGGCCTCGTCCTCGGCCGGCTGGCGACCGAGGCGGCGAGCCTCTTGCGTGGCAAGCACAAGCCGATCTTCGCCCTGCACGTCGACACCGGTGACCACGTCATCGTCGTGAACGCGGCGAAGGTCGTCCTCACGTCGGGCAAGGCCGAGAAGAAGAAGTCGTATCGCCACAGCGGCTACCCGGGCGGGCTCACGGCGACGACGTTCGCCAGCCTGCTCGAGACCAAGCCCGAGGAGGTCGTGCGCCGCGCCGTCGCCGGCATGCTGCCGAAGGGCACGCTCGGTCGGAAGATGCTGACGAAACTCAAGGTCTACGCGGGTCCGGACCATCCGCATGCCGCCCAGTCACCCAAGCCGCGCCCGCTCGAGCGGGCGCGGTCGGCCTCGTAGCGAGGAGCCAGTCATGCCCGCACCGCTGTGTCAGGTGACCGGACGCCGTAAGGCCGCCGTCGCGCGAGTCCGCTTCGTCCCGGGCGAGGGCAAGGTGACCGTGAACCGCCGTCCGCTCGAGGAGTACTTCTCCTCGGTCTCGAACCGGATGCACGCCACCGAACCGCTGCGCGTCGCCGGGCGCGCCGAGAACTTCGACGTCATCGCGACGATCGACGGAGGCGGAGTCGCCGGACAGGCCGGTGCGCTGCGCCTCGGCATCGCCCGCGGGCTCATCGAGGTCGAGCCGGAGTTGCGCACCACCTTGAAGCGTGCCGGACTCCTCACCCGCGACAGCCGCGAGAAGGAGAGCAAGAAGTACGGCTTGAAGAAAGCCCGCAAAGCCCCCCAGTACTCGAAGCGCTGACCCAAGTCGGCTGCCGATGTTGTTGCGGTTTGGCACCGACGGCATCCGAGGTGTCGCGAACAGCGAGCTGACTCCGGAAATCGCGCTCGTGGTCGGCCGCGCCGCGGCCCGCCACCTCGGGGACGCGGGCTTCCTCGTCGGTTCCGATACGCGGATCTCGGGACCGGTGTTGAAAGGCGCGCTTTCGGCGGGGCTCGCGGCCGAGGGGCGAGCGGTGGTCGACGTCGGCGTCGTGCCGACGCCGGGCCTCGCCTGGCTCGCGGCGCGCCGGACCATGCCTGGCGTGATGGTCTCGGCGTCGCACAACCCCTTCGCGGACAACGGCATCAAGCTGATCTCGTCGTCGGGGACGAAGATCCCCGACGCCACCGAGCGCGCGATCGAATTCGAGATCGATCGTCTCGTCGGCTCGACGGTCGCCAGCGGCGCGGTCGGCAAGATCGTCGACGGCCGTGGCGCCGTCGCCGAGTACGCGGAACACCTCGCCGGGGCGGCCGCGATCCCCTCGGGAAGCCGTCTCCACGTCGTGTGCGACTGCGGCAACGGGGCGGCCTCGTCCGTCGCGCCTGCCGTGTTCGGGGCCCTCGGTCTCGAGGTCGAGTTCGTCGGCGCCGAGCCGGACGGGGTGAACATCAACGCCGGCTGCGGGGCGACCCGGCCCGAGTTCGTCGGTGGAGAGGTCGTTCGCCGGCACGCCGACTTGGGCATCGCCTTCGACGGCGACGCCGACCGGATGATCGCCGTCGACCACGCCGGCGGGGTCGTCGACGGCGACGCGCTCCTCGCCCTTTTCGCTTTCGACCTGCACGCGCGGGGCATGCTCGACAACGACGCGATCGTCGTCACCGTGATGAGCAACCTCGGGCTCCGCCGGGCGCTCGCGGTCCACGGCATCGGGGTCGTCGAGACGCCGGTCGGCGACCGGTTCGTCGCCGAGGCACTCGAACGTGACGGCCTCGTGCTCGGGGGCGAGCAGTCCGGCCACATCGTCTTCCGGCGGGACGGGACGACCGGCGACGGGATCCTCACCGGGTTGAAGCTCGTCGAGCTCGTCTGCCGGCTCGGCCGCCCGCTCGCCGAGCTCGCCTGCGAGGCGATGACGCGCGTCCCCCAGACCCTTCGCAACGTCGTCGTGGCGGACCCGGGCCGGCTCGACGACGCCCCGGCGGTGTGGCAGGAGGTGGCGGTGGTGGAGCGCGAACTCGGCGACTCCGGACGGGTCCTTTTGCGCCCGAGCGGGACGGAGTCGGCCGTGCGGGTGATGGTCGAGGCCGACAGCGCCGGCGCCGTCGAGCGGGCGGTCCGCCGCATCGTCGCCGTCGTGGAGCGCGAGCTCGGATCCGCCTGAGATGGCGGCATGGCGGGAACCGCGCGCACCCGTCCCCCGCCGCGAACGGTGATCCCGTAGCCTGGGGCCATGTGCGGAATCTTCGGGATCACGGGAACCGCTGAACCGCTCGGCGCCATCCTCACGGGGCTCGGGTCGCTCGAGTACCGCGGCTACGACTCGGCCGGGGTCGCCTTCGTCGACCCGGAATCGAGCGAGCTCCGCGTCGTGCGCGTCGCCGAGGCGACGCGCTCGGTCGAGAAGCTGCGCTCGATGCTCGCCGACATGCCGGTCACCGGGGGCGCGGCCATCGGGCACACGCGCTGGGCGACCCACGGGGCGCCGAGCGAGCGCAACGCCCACCCGCAGGTCGACTGCACCGGGACCGTCGCCATCGTGCACAACGGCATCATCGAAAACCACCGCGAGCTCGCCGCCGCGCTCGTCGCGAACGGCCACGTGCTCGTTTCGGACACGGACACCGAGGTGATCGCCCACCTCGTCGAGGCGGAGATCGCGGGAGGTGCCGGCCTGCGGGAGGCGGTGCGCCGATCGATGGCGATCCTGCGGGGGGATTTCGCGCTCGCCGTCGTCGCGCTCGGCGAACCCGACACGATCGTCGTCGCCCGCCGGACCTCGCCGATCGTCATCGGCCTCACCGACCACGTCGGGCTCGTCGCCTCGGACATCGCGGCCCTCGTTGGCGCGACGCGCCAGCTGTACCTGCTCGATGACGATGAGGTCGCTGAGATCCGGCCCGGAACCGTCGAGGCCTGCGATCTCGTCGGCAACCCGGTCGAGCTCCGGCGCCACGAAGTTTCCTGGAGCGTCGCCGATGCGAAGAAGGACGGCTACGACGACTACATGTCCAAGGAGATCCACGAGCAGCCGCACGCGATCGCCCAGACGCTGCTCGGTCGGATCACGGCCGACGGCGTGACGGAGATCGAGGAGCTGGCGATCGCGCCCGACGTGCTGGCGGCGTACTCGCGCCTTTTGTTCCTCGGGTGCGGGTCGAGTTACCACGCCGCACTCATCGGGCGGCAGTCGGTCGAGACCTGGGCGCGCGTCCACGCCGACGCCGAGATCTCGAGCGAGTTCCGCTACCGGCTCTCGGTCGTCGGCCCGGAGACGCTCGTCGTCGCCGTGAGCCAGTCTGGTGAGACCATCGACTCGCTGCACGCGATCCGCGAGGCGCGCCGGCGTGGGGCCGCGGTCATCACCGTGTCGAACGTCGTCGACTCCGTCATGGCGCGCGAGTCTGACGGCGTCTGCTACACGCACGCCGGGCCGGAGATCGGCGTGGCGTCGACGAAGTGCCACATCGCCCAGCTCGCTCTGCTCCAGGTGCTGGCGCTCCACCTCGCGCGGGCGCGGGGCACGATCGACGGCGCCGAGGGACGGGCCGTCGCCGACGGGCTCGCGTCGATGCCCGCGCTCGTCGCCCGGGCGGTCGCGCGCTCCGACGAGTACATGGACGTCGCCCGGCGGTTCGCCGCGGTCGACGACGTCTACTTCCTCGGCCGTCGTTCCGGGCTGCCGATCGCCATGGAGGGCGCGCTGAAGCTGAAGGAGCTCGCCTACGTGCGCGCCGAGGCCTATCCGGCCGGCGAGATGAAGCACGGACCGATCTCGCTCATCGAACCCGGTGTCGTCGTCGTCGTCGTGGCGACGCGCTCTGGTCTGTGGGAGAAGGTGATGGCGAACGTCGAGGAGATGCGCGCCCGGGGCGCGACGATTGTCGCGATCGCCGACGAGGACGACGCCGAGACGGCGGGGCTCGTCGACGCCGTGCTGGAGGTCCCGCCGACGCTCGAGCTCCTCACGCCGATCGTCGCCGCCGTCTCGACGCAGTGCTTCGCCTACGCCATCGCGCGGGCGCGCGGCAACGAAGTCGACCGCCCGCGCAATCTCGCCAAGGTCGTGACCGTCGAGTGACTCCGGGGGGACCGCGGCCAACCCGGCCCGCCGACGAGCGCCGATGATCGGCATCGGGCTCGACGCCGTGGACGTCGAGCGGTTCCGGGCCGCGCTGCGGCGCCATCCGCGACTCGCCGACCGCGTGTTTACCCCCCGAGAACGGGCCGACATGGCCGGTCGTGCCGACCCCGTGCCGGGACTCGCGGCGCGGTTCGCGGCGAAAGAGGCGACGATGAAGGCCCTCGGGGTGGGCATCGGGTCCGTCCGCCTCGCCGAGATCGGCGTCGTGAAGGCGCCGTCGGGCGCGCCGTCGCTCGTGACCACCGGGCGGGCCGCGGCGCGCGCCGCGGCCCTCGGGATCGACGCCTTCCGGGTCTCGCTCACCCATACGGCAACGCACGCCGGAGCCGTCGTTGTCGCAGAATGAAGCCGTGACCCGCCGACCGCGCCGCCGAAGCCCGCGATGAAGCCGGTCCTTACGTCGGCGGAGATGGCGGCCGTCGACGAGGAGGCCCGGGGCCGGGTCGGTCTCGAGACCCTCGTCGCCCGGGCCGGGTTCGCGGTCGCCCGCGCGGCGGTCGCCTCGATGGGGGGAACCTACGGCCGCCGGGTCGTCGTCGTCGCCGGCAAGGGCCACAACGGAGACGACGGCCGGGTCGCCGCGGCCGTTCTCTCGAGACGCGGGGCGCGGGTGAGGGTGGACGAGGTGGCGGACGCCCCCGAGGTGCTCGGGGAGTGCGACCTCGTCATCGACGCGGCGTACGGGACCCGCTTCCACGGGGAGTACACGGCACCGCGCCCCCCCGAAGGCGCCGTCGTCCTCGCCGTCGACGTCCCCTCGGGGCTCGTCGCCGACACCGGGTGGGCGACCCCCGGCGCGGTGCGTGCCGACGTGACGGTGACCTTCGGCGCCCTGAAACCCGGCCTCATCCTCGGCCGGGGGCCGGAGCTCGCCGGCGCGGTCATCGTCGAGCCGATCGGGTTGGAAGTCGGAACCCCGGCCCAGCACCTCGTCGAGGACGGCGACCTCGGTTGGCTCCCCTCCCGTGACCCGCAGGGCAACAAGTGGGACAGCGCCGTCTACGTCGTCGCCGGTTCCCCGGGCATGTTCGGCGCCGCCTTCCTCGCCGCGAGCGGCGCGATCCGGGCGGGGGCGGGGATGGTCCGCCTCGGCTCCCCGGGCGTCGCGCCGGGCACGATCGGGGTCGTCGAAGCGGTCGCGCGCGCCATCCCGCGGTCCGACTGGGCCGGCGCGGTGCTCGACGAGCTCGTCCGCTGCGAGGCGCTCGTCGTCGGGCCGGGGCTCGGGCGGGGCTCGGACGCGACCCAGGGCATCCTCGACCTCGTCCGCCGGGCCGAGGTCCCGGTCGTCATCGACGCCGACGGACTCGCTGCCCTCGGCACGGTGACGGCGGCGGCGGCGATCCTGCGGCACCGCCGGCACGCGACGATCGTCACCCCGCACGACGGCGAGTACGCCCGTCTCGTCGGGTCCGATCCCGGCAAGGACCGCCTCGCGGCCGCCCGGGATCTCGCGGCCGGCCTCGGCGCGTTCGTCCTCCTCAAAGGACCGGCGACCGTCGTCGCCGCGCCGGGTGGCGAGGCGCTGATCGTGGGCGCCGGCTCCTCCCGGCTGTCGACCGCCGGGACGGGCGACGTGCTCTCCGGTGTGGTCGGCGCCTTCCTCGCCCGGGGGCTCGATCCGTTGCGGGCCGCGGGCCTGGCCGCCCACGTCCACGGCCGGGCCGCCTCGATCGGCTTCGCCGAGGGTCTCGAGGCCTCCGACCTGCCGGTGCTCGTCGCCTCGCTCCTCTCCGCCGCCTCGTCCGACCGGGGGGCGGAGCGGTGACGGAGTCCTACCGCCCGGCGTGGGCGGAGATCGACGCCTCGGCTGTCACCTCGAACGTCGCCCTGCTCTGCCGGGTCGTCGCGCCGTCGCGGCTCTGTGCCGTCGTGAAGGCCGACGGCTACGGCCACGGGAGCGTCGCGGTCTCCCGGGCCGCGCTCGCCGGCGGCGCCGCGATGCTCGCGGTCGCCCTCGTCGAGGAGGCGGTCACGCTGCGCGAGGCCGGGATCGACGCCCCGGTGCTGCTGCTCACCGAGGCGCCTCCCGGCGGGATCGGCGAGTTCTGCGCGATCGGCGGGACGCCGACGGTCTACAGCGAGCCGGGCATCGCCCTCGCCGCCGGGGCGGCGGCGCGACTCGGACGGCCGGTCGCCGTCCACCTGAAAGTCGACACCGGCATGCACCGGGTCGGGGCCGACGCCGCCGAGGTGCCGGCGCTCGCCGACCTCGTCGCCGGGTCGGACGCGCTCACCCTGGGGGGGCTCTGGACGCACTTCGCGGTCGCCGACGACCTCGACGACGCGTTCACTGCGACGCAGATCGACCGGTTCGATGCCGCCGTCGAAGCGGTGCGGGCGGCGGGCGGCAGCCCGGCGATGCTGCACACCGCCAACTCCGCCGGCGCGATCGCGCACCCGCGCAGCCGGTACGACCTCGTCCGCTGCGGCATCGCCTGCTACGGGTACGCGCCCTCGGCGCAGGTCGGGCGCGTCCTTTCCGGGCTCCTCGGGCCTGGCGAGGCCCTCCGCCCGGCGCTCTGCCTGAAGGCCCGGGTCCACCGGGTGCGCCGGCTCGCGGCCGGGGAGCGGACGAGCTACGGGCGGAACTACGAGCTCGGCGGGGACGCGCTCGTCGCGACCGTGCCCCTCGGCTACGCCGACGGGTTGCGCCGGGCGCTGGGATCGGCCGGCGGAGAGGTACTCATCGGGGGCCGCCGCCGGCGGATCGCCGGCACGGTGACGATGGACCAGCTTCTCGTCGACTGCGGGACCGACGACGTGCGCGCCGGCGACGAGGTCGTCCTCATCGGCCGCCAGGGCAGCGCGGAGATCACCGCCGACGAGTGGGCCGAGCGGCTGGGCACGATCGTCTACGAGATCCTCTGCGGGATCGGCCCGCGGGTGCCGCGCCGCGTGGTCTAGGGCGACGGTGACGGAATCGCCCGGCGGACGCCTCGTTCCGCCCTCGGCCGCCCGGCCTTGCGGCAAGCCCCGCGGCGGTAACATGCCGACGTGGTGACGCTCGCGGAGCTCGAGCGTGAAGCCCTTTGCTGTGTCGCCTGTCCGCTCGCGGGCTCGCGGACGACGGTCGTGTTCTCAGCCGGCGATCCGGGGGCGCGCCTCATGTTCGTCGGCGAAGGACCGGGACGGGACGAGGATCTCGCCGGTGAGCCCTTCGTCGGGCGGTCGGGGCGCCTGCTCGACCGGCTCATCGCTGAGGAGATCGGGCTGGCGCGGGGCGACTGCTACATCGCGAACGTCGTGAAGTGCCGGCCGCCGAACAACCGCGACCCGTTGCCCGACGAGGTCGCGGCGTGCCGGCACTTCCTTGCCGGACAGGTCGACCTCGTCGCGCCGGCGGTCGTCGTCACCCTCGGCAACTTCGCGGCGCACGCGCTGCTCGGCAGCGCGGAGGGCGTGACCCGCCTGCGGGGGAGGGTCTACCCCTTCGCGACGGGCGTGCTCGTTCCGACGTTCCATCCCGCGGCGGCCCTGCGCGGCGGGGGTCTCGTGCTCGCCCAGATGCGGGCGGACTTCGTGCGCGCGAAGCGGCAGCTCGTCGGCACCGACGAACGGTGAGCGTCACCGGCGAGGCGCTCGAGGTCGTCACGCGGTCGGCCGACGAGACCCGGACGGTCGGCGCGGCGATCGCCGCGGTCGTCACGCCGGGCGACGTCGTCCTGCTCACCGGCGAGCTCGGTGCCGGCAAGACGGTCCTTACGAAGGGACTCGTCGCCGCGCTCGGGGGCGGCGAGTCGACGAGGAGTCCGACGTTCACGCTGTGCCATCTCTACCCGACCGTGCCGCCGGTGGCCCACGTCGACTGTTACCGGGTGGCGCCGACCGACGATCTCGCCGATCTCGCGCTCGACGACGCGCTCGACGACGGTTGCGTCGTCGTCGTCGAATGGGGTGAGCGGATCCGGGGACTGCTCGCCGCGGACGCGCTCGAGTGCGAGATCGTGGCGGAGCCCCCGACGTCCGCGGCGTTCGCCGGAGCGAGCGACGCCGACCGGCGCCAGATCACGCTCCGGGGGCGTGGGGTCGCGTGGGCCGGCCGCGGCGGCGCCCTGGCCGCGGCGCTCGAGCACGCGGGCCTCGCCGTCGACGTGCGCGGCGATGACCCTGGTCGAGGGCCGCAGTGATCGTCCTCGCGCTCGAGACCGCGACGATCGAAGTCGGAGCCGCGCTCGTCGGCTCGGACGGACTGCTCGCCGAGTCGCGTCACCCGTGCCGGCGTCTCCACGTCGAGACGCTGCACCCCGCGGTCGAATCGGTGGTCGCCGCGGCCGGGATCGGCCTCGGCCAAGTCGGCGCCGTCGCCGTCGACGTCGGGCCCGGACTGTTCACCGGGCTGCGCGTCGGCATCGCCGCGGCGAAGGCCTTCGGCTTCGCGCTCGGCGTGCCGCTCGTCGCGGTGCGGAGCACCGAGGTGCTCCGGCGGGGCGCCTCCGCCGACCCGGTCCGCCCGCCCGGGGTCGTCGTGCCGGTCGTCGACATGCGTCGCGGCGAGGTCGCCTGGGAGTTCCCCGGGGGCGGTCCGGAGATCGGCCCGGTGTCGCGGCTGCGGGCGCGGCTTTGTGAGCTCTCGGGCGAGGTGTTCTTCGTCGGGGACGCGGCGCGGGATCTCGCGGCGGCGCTCGTCGACCTCGACGGCGTCGCGTGCCGCTTCGGTGGTGACGACCTCGCGGCACCGTCGGTCGGCGTGCTCGGGGCGATCGGGATCGAACGCGCCGCGCTGGGCGCGACGACGGATGCCGTGTCCGTCGAACCGTGTTACCTGCGCGCCGCCGACGCACGCGCGAACTTCGCAACCCGCGAACCGCCCGGGCAGGACCGGCCGTGACGCGGCTCATCAGGAGGCACGATCCGGGAACGAAGCCGGCACCGCCGCGGGACGCGGATGCCGTCGACGTCGCGCCGATTCACCGGCGCGACGTCGCCTCGGTCGTCGCGATCGAGCGGGAGATCTTCCCCGAGCCGTGGTCGGCGGCGCTGTACCTCTCCGAGCTCGCGTTGCGCACGACCCGCCAGTACTGGGTCGCGACCGCGAACGGCGAGGTCGTCGGGTACGCCGGGTGCATGCTCATCGCCGGCGAGGGCCACGTGACGACGCTCGGCGTCGACACGGCGTGGCAGGGTCGCCGGGTCGGCGCTCGCCTGCTCTGGCGCCTCGTCACCGAGGCGCGTGCCGCCGGGGCGTCGGCGCTCACCCTGGAGGTCCGGGTCTCCAACGTCGCGGCGCAGCGGCTCTACACGTGGTTCGGCTTCGCCCCGGTCGGGATCCGCAAGAACTACTACGCGAGGTCGCACGAGGACGGCCTCGTCATGTGGGTCCACGACGTCGACTCCGACGGCTATGGGGCGCGTCTCTCCTCGATCGGCACTGAGCTCGCCAGGCCGACGGCCGAGGTGCGCGAGGGCCGATGAGCGAACTCGTCCTTGCCGTGGAGACGTCGTGCGACGAGACGGCGGCCGCCGTCGTGGCCGACGGTCGCGAGATCCTCTCCTCGGTCGTGTCGAGCCAGGTCGACCTGCACGCCCATTTCGGCGGCGTCGTGCCGGAACTCGCGGGTCGGGCGCACCTCGAGCGCATCGTCCCGGTCGTCACCGAGGCGCTCGAAGGGGCGGGGCTGCGGGCCGGGCCGCCGCCGGTCGCGGCCGTCGCGGCGACGGCGGGCCCCGGGCTCATCGGCGCGCTCCTCGTCGGGGTCTCCTTCGCCAAGGCGCTCGCGATGGCGTGGGGCGTTCCCTACGTCGGCGTGAACCACCTCGAGGGGCACCTTTACGCCTCGCTGCTCGAAGACCCGGCGATCGAGCTGCCGGCCGTCGTTGTCCTTGTGTCGGGCGGGCACAGCCTGATCGTGAAGATGACCGGACCGCGCGCCTACGAGGTGCTGGGCGAGACGGTCGACGACGCCGCCGGCGAGGCGTTCGACAAGGTGGCGCGCTTCCTCGGGCTCTCCTACCCGGGCGGCCCGGCGATCGAGAGGGCCGCGGCCGGGGGCGATCCGGCGGCGATCGCTTTTCCGCGGCCGATGCTGCGCGAGGGACTGGACCTTTCGTTCTCGGGGCTGAAGACCGCCGTCGTCCACTACGTGCGGGCCCACCCCGACGTCCCCGGCCCCGACGTCGCGGCGTCGTTCCAGGCGGCCGTCGTCGAGATCCTCGTCACGAAGGCGATGCGCGCCGCAGAGAGCCTCGGGGCCCGTTCGGTCTGCCTCGCCGGGGGCGTCGCCGCCAACGGCCCGCTGCGCGCCGCGTTCCGGGCCGCGGCGGCCTCAGCGGGGCTCGGCGTCTACCTGCCGAGCCGGGCGATGTGCACCGACAACGCGGCGATGATCGCCGCCGCGGCGCACTTCAACCTCGCCGCTTGCGGCCCGACGCCGCTCGACTCGGGCGCCGAGCCGGGGTGGGCGTTCCCAGGCCACCGTCGCGGGGCGACGGAGCGCTCGCCGCGCGCCCGAGTCGAGTTGTCGGGCCGCGGGACCGCGGAGAAGATCTAGATTATGGACACCGACGAGTACCTCGACCAGCTCCGTCTGGAAGGCGGCCGCCTCGTCACGGCGGCGCGCGCCGCGCCGAGCGTGCCCGTCCCGAGCTGCCCGGAATGGGACATGCGGCAGCTGCTCGCGCACATCGAGGCCATCCACCGCTGGGTGGCCGAGATCCTGCGGACCAAGGCGACCGCCCGTGTTGCGCGCACCGAGGCCGCCCCCGACGTCGGTTTCGCCGATCTCGCCGCCGCCTACGACGCCGGGCTCGCCGCGCTCGTCGCGGCATTGGACTCGGCGGACCCCGCCGCGCCCGTCTGGAACTGGTTCGCCGACGCACCGGCCCCCGCCGCGTTCTGGTTCCGGCGTATGGCCCAGGAGACGTCGGTGCACCGCTGGGACGCCGAGGCCGCCGCGGGCACCCCGTCGGCGATCGACGCCGCGCTCGCCGTCGACGGCGTCGATGAGTACCTCGGGTTCGTGGCCCGCTACATCGCCCTCCACCCGATCGACGGGCTCGAAGGGGCGCTCTCGCTCGTCGCCGACGACGTCGGCGCCAGCTGGCACCTCGACATGGCGCCGGACCGGCTCACCGCCGACGCGCCGCACCTGGCGCGGGCGACGGTCACGGCCGCGGCCTCGGACCTCTACCTCTGGCTCCTCCACCGGACCCCGCGCGACCCGTCGGCGGTGACCGTCGAGGGGGATCCCGGACCCGTCGCGGCCTGGGGGCACGTGGTCTTCGACTGACCGGGACGGGGCGACCGGCCGACCAGGTCGTCAGCACTCGGCCCACCCGTTTGCCAGGGCGCGGGCGCCCCGGTATCGTTGGCACTCGAAACCAGAGAGTGCCAACGGAGCCACAGGAGGCCGCGGAAATGAAGCTGCAACCGCTGGACGACCGCATCGTCGTCCGCCCGAGCGAGGCCGAGGAGAAGACGGCGTCGGGTCTCGTCATCCCCGACACGGCGAAGGAGAAGCCCCAGCAGGGCGAGGTCCTCGCGGCCGGGCCCGGACGCCGGGCCGAGAACACCGGCGAACTCATCCCGCTCGACGTGAAGGTCGGCGACAAGGTCGTCTACTCGAAGTACGGCGGCACCGAGATCACGATCGACGGTGAGGACCTGCTCATCCTGTCGGGCCGCGACGTGCTCGCCAAGGTGGTCGGCTGATGCCGAAGATCCTGCTCTTCGACGAAGCCGCCCGCCGGGGCCTCGAGAACGGCGTGAACAAGCTCGCCGACACCGTGAAGGTGACCCTCGGGCCGAAGGGCCGCAACGTCGTCCTCGACAAGAAATGGGGCGCGCCGACGATCACGAACGACGGCGTCACGATCGCCAAGGAGATCGATCTCGACGACCCGTTCGAGAACCTCGGCGCGCATCTCGTCCGTGAGGTGGCGACGAAGACGAACGACATCGCCGGCGACGGGACGACGACCGCCACCGTCCTCGCCCAGGCGCTCGTGCGCGAAGGCCTGCGCAACGTGGCGGCCGGCGCGAACCCGATGGCGCTGAAGCGCGGCATCGAGCGCGGCGTCGTCGCGGCAGTCGAATCGATCAAGTCCCAGGCGCGCGACGTCGAGGGCCGGCACGAGATCGCCCAGATCGCCGCGATCTCGGCCGCCGACGCTTCTATCGGCGAAGTCCTCGCTGACGCCATCGACAAGGTCGGCAAGGACGGGACCGTGACCGTCGAGGAGTCGAACACCTTCGGGCTCGAGCTCGAGTTCACCGAGGGCATGCAGTTCGACAAGGGCTACCTCTCGCCGTATTTCGTGACCGACCCCGATCGTCAAGAGGGCGTGCTCGAGGACCCGCAGATCCTCATCGTCGACTCGAAGATCTCGGCCGTGCACGATCTCGTCCCGGTGCTCGAGAAGGTGATGCAGACCGGCAAGCCGCTGCTCATCATCGCCGAAGAGGTCGAGGGCGAAGCGCTCGCGACGCTCGTCGTGAACAAGATCCGCGGCACGTTCCAGTCGATCGCCGTCAAGTCCCCGGCCTACGGGCAACGCCGCAAGGAGATGCTCGCCGACATCGCCGTCATGACCGGCGCCCAGGTCGTCGCCGAGGAGGTCGGGCTGAAGCTCGAGTCGGCGACGCTCGACGTGATGGGACATGCGCGTCGCGTCGTCGTGACGAAGGACGACACGACGATCGTCGAAGGCGCCGGCTCCGAGGATGCGGTGAAGGCCCGGATCGCCCAGATGAAACACGAGATCGAAGAGTCCGACTCGGACTGGGACCGGGAGAAGCTCCAGGAGCGGGTCGCCAAGCTTGTCGCGGGCGTCGCGGTGGTCCGCGTCGGCGCGGCGACGGAGGTCGAGCTGAAGGAGAAGAAGCACCGCATCGAGGACGCGCTCTCCGCGACCCGTGCCGCGATCGAGGAGGGCGTCGTCGCCGGTGGCGGGACAGCGTTGCTCCGCGCCCGCGGGGCGGTCGAGAAGGTGGCGCATTCGCTGAAAGGCGACGAGGAGACGGGCGCCATGGCCGTCGCCCGCGCCCTCGAGGAGCCATTGAAGTGGATCGCGCTGAACGCCGGGCTCGAAGGGTCGCTCATGGTCCGCGACGTCGAGTCCCGCGAGGGCACGATCGGGCTGAACGCCCAGACCGGCGTCATCGAAGACCTCGTGAAGTCGGGCATCATCGACCCGGCGAAGGTGACGCGGTCGGCTCTGCAGAACGCGGCCTCGGTCGCGGCGTTGCTTTTGACGACCGACGTGCTCGTCGTCGACAAGCCCGAGAAGAAGCCCGCCGCGCCGGCCGGCCCGGACGCGAGCGGCATGGGGATGATGTAGCACCGCAGCGACCCGCACCCCGCGGCGGACGCCGGTCTCATCCGGCGCACGCCGTGGGGTCAGGTACGCTCCGCGCGTGCCGGAGACGTACCGCCAGATCGTCCCCCGCCCGAATGACGCGTGTCGCGGCGATCCCGCGCCGTGGACGACACTCCCGGCGGCGCGCCGGTCCTCGATCCCGGTCGAACGGTTGCGACGCGGGCTCGCGCATCTGGCGACGACGCCGGCGCCTTCGCCGCCCGTCCACTCGGCGGTGCTCGTCCCGGTCGTCGTGCGCGGGGGCGAGGCGGCGCTCGTCCTCATCCGCCGCTCGGCGGCGCTCGAGCGCGATGCGGGCAACCTCGCCTTCCCCGGAGGGCACCTCGAGCCCGGCGAGGAGCCGCTGGCCGCGGCGCTGCGCGAGTCGCAGGAGGAGATCGGGCTCGATCCGGGTCTCGTCGAGGTGATCGGCTCCTTCGCCGTCGTCGAACGCGTCCGGGGGCATGAGCGGGTCGTCCCGTTTGTCGGGGTCGTCACGGGGCACCCCGACTACGTGGCCGACGGGCACGAGGTGGCGGCGATCCTCGAGGTGCCACTGGCGTCACTGGCCGCGGATGGCATCTCTTGGCAGGAACGCTGGGACGCCCCCGGACGCGACGCCGGCGTCTGCTTTTTCGCCGGGACGCCGGAACTGGCCGACGACCTCATCTGGGGCTTGACCGCCCGGATCGTCTGGGATCTGCTCGCCGCGGTCGTCGCCGAGACTTAGTTCGGGGCTCGACTACTGTCCACAGGGGTCGTCCGCTGGTTCCGGGACGCGGTTTTCGGGTGAGGAGAGGTTTCACACGTGGCGGACGCCGAGATCGGGATGGGCAAGGTCGGCCGTCGCGGCTACCGGCTCGACGAGGTGGCGGTCATCCCGTCGCGCCGGACCCGTGACCCGCGTGACGTCGACGTCTCCTGGCAGCTCGACGCCTACCTGTTCGCGCTGCCCTTCATGGCCGCGCCCCGGGACGGCATCGTCGGCCCCGACTCGGCCCGGCTGATCGACTCGGCTGGCGGCCTCGCCGTTCTCGATCTCGAAGGGCTGTGGACGAGGTATGCCGACCCGGCCCCGCTCCTCGAGGAGGTCGCCCTGCTGAGCGCGGACCGGGTCACCCGGCGCCTGCAGGAGATCTACGCCGAGCCGGTGAAGGCTGAGCTCGTCGCGGCGCGGGTGCAGGCGATCGCCGACGCCGGCGCGGTCGCCTGCGGGGCCGTGACGCCCCAGCGGGCCGCGGCGCTCGTCCCGGTCGCCGCCGGGGCCGGCCTCGACGTCCTCGTCATCGCCGGCACGGCGATCTCGGCGGAGCACGTCTCGCGCTCCGCGGTCGGCCTCGACCTCGAGCGGTTCATCCGCGCCCTCGACCTGCCGGTGATTGTGGGCTGGTGCGCGTCGTACCAGGGGGCGCTCCACCTCATGCGGACGGGCGCCGTCGGCGTGCTCGTCGGTCTCGGCCCGGGGGAGTCGGCGGGTTCGGCACGGCGCGTGCTCGGTGTCGCCGCGCCGATGGCGACGGCGATCGCCGACGCCGCGGGGGCGCGCAGCCGCCATCTCGAGGAGACGGGCGTCTACGTGCACGTCGTCGCCGAGGGCCCGATCGCCACGGGCGGCGACGTCGCCGCGGCGATCGCCTGCGGCGCCGACGCCGTGATGCTCTCGACGCCGTTGGCCGCGGCGGCGGAGATGCCGGGTCGCGGCGTCTGGTTCGCGCCGGCGGCCGGCCACGCGACGTTGCCGCGGGGCGCGGTCGACCGCACGCCGGTCCTCGGCACGCTCGAGGAGATCCTCACCGGCCCCTCCCACGACGCCGACGGCCGGTGCAACCTCTTCGGGGCGCTGCGCGCGTCCATGGCGATGTCGGGGTACGGGACGGTCCGCGAGTTCCACAAGGCGACGATGCTCGTGGCGCCGAGCCCGAGGAGACGGATCCGGCGCCCGGGGGGAACGAGCGGGAGCGGGCGGGAGGCGTGATGGGGGCGCGCCGCACGTGACCGCCCGGCTCGTCGCGGCCGTCCACCGCCACCGCGGGATCGCCGACGCCATCGGGGTCGCCGTCGTCGTTCTCGTCGCGCTCTTGTACCTGTCGCCGGCGCTGAAGGACGGCTTCAGCTTCGGGCCGGGCCAGCTCGGCGCCTCGGCCTCGTACCTCACGCGGGACATCGTCACGACGCCGATCCACAACCACCTGATCGGCGACGTCATCGACCAGGACGTGCCGTGGAACACGCTCGACTGGCAGATCGTCCACCACGGTTCGCTGCCGCTGTGGGACAGCTACGCGGGCACGGGGCTGCCACAGCTTTTCAACTTCGAATCAGCGCCCCTCGCGCTCCCGTCGCTCGTCGGCTACCTCTTCCCGCTGTCGGCGTCGTTCCTCATCACCGTGCTCGGCAAGCTGCTCATCGCCGGGATCGGCACCTACGTGTGCTGCCGGGTGCTGCGGGCCGGGCCGGTCGGCGCCACGCTCGGGGGCGTCACGTTCATGCTGTCCGGGAGCTTCACCGGGTTCCTCGGCTGGGCGGTCGGGGGACCGGTCGCCTGGTCGGGCTTCATCGTCGCCGGCGTCGTCCTCGCCTACCGCTCCCGGCGCCGGGTGCGCGACCTCTGGCTGCTCGCCGGGTCGGTCGCCTTCGCCGTCTACGGCGGGTTCCCCGAGGAGTACGTCTTCATGGGCGTCACCCTGCTGGGCATCCTCGGCGTCGCGGCGCTCGTCATCCTCGCCAAGAAGCGTCGGCTCGCGACGAGAGGACTCGCTCGCGTGGGCGCCGGCTTCGCCGGCGGGATCGCGCTCTCCGCCCCGCTGTGGCTCCCCGGCGTCGCGCTGCTCGCCCACTCGGCGCGCCTCGACAAGGACCTCGACGGGCAGTTCGGGCTGCGGGCGATCGCCGAGGTCTTCACCCAGGGTTTCTACGGCCTGCCGACGCTCGGCAGCACGTGGTTCGGACCGGCCAACTACGTCGAGTCCTCGGCCTACGTCGGCGTGATCGCGCTGGTGCTCGCCGGTGTCGCGATCCTCATCGCCTGGAGGCGTCCCGCCGTCGTCGGGATGACGCTCGGAGCGCTGGGTTGCGTGCTCGTCGCCTACGCGGTCGGCGGGACCTGGGTCGAGCACCTCGTCAACCGCCTCGGCCTCGAGTCGCTACCGATCCACCGCATCCTCATCGTCTTGGGCTTCCCGATCGCCGTGCTCGCCGGTCTCGGGTGCGACATCGTCGTGAAGCGCTTCGGTGAACGAGGCGTGCGGCTGGCGTTCGGCGGAATGACGGCCGCCGTCGCGGTCGTCATCGGTTTCATGTGGCGGGCGGTCCACGACCACGGCCTCACCTCGTTGGAGCAGTCGTTGCGCCGGTCGAGCCTGATCTGGCCGTCGGCGACGATCGGGCTCCTCGTCGTTGCCTGGGCGGGTGTGCTCGTCGTCGGGCGCCTCGGTGCTCCGGCGCGCCGGCGGTTCGCCGCGCTCCTTGGTGCGGCGCTCGTCTCGGCCCAGGCGGCGTTCCTCGTGTTCGCCGGGGTGGGGTTCAACAGCTACTCGACGGACCTCTTCCCGGTGACGCCGATGGTGTCGACCGTGCAGCGGATCGTCGGGACGTCCCTGTTGGGGAGCGACGGACCGAACACCACGTGCGCCAACCCGCCGCCTACCCGCGTCGGGTTGCCGTGCGGGATCCGGCAATGGTTGGGCATCGGGTTCATCCCGAACATCCAGCTCGGCTACGGCGTCGACGAGCTGGCGATGCACGACCCGACGATCCCGGAGTCGTACTTCTCGAACTGGCCGGTGCCCGATTCGGGACAGGCCTACATCGGCAACCTGCAGTTCTTTGCCCCGTCGATCAACACCGTGGCGCTGGCGAGGCGCTACGGGGTGTCGTACGTGCTCGTCGGGCCGGGACTGCCGGTGCCCGCGGGGATGAAGAAGGTCGCGGTCCTGACGCTTGCCAACGGGGCCCACCTGGAACTCGCCAAGGTGCCGGATGCGGCGAAGTTCACCTTCGCAGCTCCCCACTCCCAGGCCGAGGTCGTCTCGACGCGGCATCCAAGCGACGCGAGGTACACGTTGACCGTGCGGGTGAAAAGGCCCACGGAGCTCGTTCTGCGGATCACCGACGTGCCCGGCTGGCACGTCACCGCGGACGGCCGTCCGCTCGCCGTCCACGGCTACGAAGGCTCCTTCCTCGAAGTCACCGTGCCGGCCGGCACGCGCTCCGTCGTCGCCTACTACTGGCCCCGCGATCTCACCTACGGGATCGTGCTCGCCCTGCTCGCCCTGCTCGCCCTGGTGCTCTGGCCGTTCCTGCCGGCGTTCCGCAGTCTCGGGGTAACGGCGCTCGCGAGTACCCGCCGGCGCGCGGCCAGCCGGCGCCCCATAGACGGCGGCGTCGGCGACCGGAGCGAGAGCTAGGCCGCATCCGCTCGACGAGACGGGGTCAGATCCCCGGCCAGGTGCTGAGTTCCGCCGGACGACGAGATCAGCGATCGCCCGATCCGGACGCGCCGACAGCGACGCACACGAGCGACGCGCCGAAGGGGCCGCGTTCGGTGACGGCGAGTCGGTCATCCGTGAGGAGCAGGTCGAATTCGTCGATTCGAGCGAACGCGGCGAAAGCGTGACGATTGAATTTGGAGCTGTCGGCGACGAGGATGGCCGAACGTGCCGCGGCGAGGATCGCCCTTTTCAACGGGACACCGAGGAGGTCGTCGATCATGGCCCCCCCGGAGGCGTCGACCGCGGAGGCGCCGATGAACGCCCGGTCGACGTGGATGCCGGCGAGCTGGTTCAGCGTCCACGGGCCGGCGAGGGAGCGGCGGTCCTCGCTCAGCTCGCCCCCGGCGACGACGAGGCGAACGTGGCGTCCGACCGCCAGGAAGTGGGCGACGCCGAGGTCGCAGGTCACGATCGTGAGGTCGCGTCTTGCCGAGAGTTCGCGGGCGAGCGCGCCCGTCGTCGAACCGACGTCGAGGGCGACCGAGTCTCCGTCGGCAACGAGACCGGCAGCGAAGCGCGCGATCGCCCGTTTCTCTTCGGCATGTTCGGACCCACGCGCCAAGTCGGCGGGGTCAGTCGTTCCGGTCGGCCCCAACGGCAGTGCGCCACCGTGAGTCCTCTGGACGAGCCCGTTGCGGGCGAGGGCGCTGAGGTCCCGACGGATCGTCGACTCGTCGACGCCGAGCTCCGTGCTGAGCCGACTTGCTTCGACGTAGCCGTTGTCACCGATCTGGCGCAGTATGGCGCGTCGTCTTTGTGCCGCGATCACCAAATGTCTCCTCGGCTAGAACGTGGCGGGGCGATTCAGGTCACCTCGACCATCCCGGTGAGCTGGCCCGTCCTCGGGTGAGGGTGGACGATATCGCATGATAACGAGCAAAAGCAGGCAGATTCGGGAGCAGCCCGGGCGCATCGTTCCGGCGGGGATCGCCGGCCACATCACATTCCCGGGTCCCGCCTCTGCCGATGTCGACACCCCCGGCGACCGCCGACCGGCGGGGGAACGGTGAGATCTGCGATCGGCGTCGAGGCGTGAGCCTCGGCGCGCTCGGCTACGTGCTCGCCGGCGGCGCCGGTTGCATCGCCGGTGCCGTGAACGCCGTCGCCGGTGGCGGGACGCTCGTGTCGTACCCGGCTCTCCAGGCGCTCGGCCTCTCCCCGGTGCGGGCGAACGTGACGAACATCATCTCGCTCACTCCGGGCTACGCGGCCGGTACGTATACCCAGCGCGCCGACCTGGAGGGCCAGGGCGCGCTGACGGCGAAGCTCGGCGTCTTCGCCGCCGCGGGCGGGCTCGCAGGATCGGTGCTCCTCGTCCTCACCTCGGCCCAGGAGTTCCGCGACGTCGTGCCGTTCTTGATCCTTTTCTCGTGCGGTCTGCTCGTCGTGCAGGACAGGTTGCGTGCCGCGGTCACCCGTCGTCAGGCGTCGAACGGTGCGGTCCCGCGCCCGCACCACCACCCGAGCGCCCTGATGCGCGCCGGGGTGTTTCTGTCCGCGGTCTACGGGGGGTTCTTCGGAGCCGGGCTCGGGATCATGCTGCTCGCGTTCCTCGGGCTGTTCTCCGACGACCGGCTGCCGCGCCTCAACGCCGTCAAGCAGGCGCTCTCGTTCGTGATCGGCGTTGTGGCGAGCGTGTTCCTCGCGTTTTCGGGTCACGTTTCGTGGACGTTCGTCGCGGTGATGGTCCCGACGAGCATGGTCGGTGGAATGGCGGGGGGACGGGTCGTCCACCTCGTCAGCCCGGGAGTGCTGCGCGCCGTCGTCGTGGCGCTCGGTCTCGCCGTCGCCGT
>JBEKCO010000009.1:0-62989 GCA_050014835.1 Acidimicrobiales bacterium | reverse complement strand
GTCAAGATCAGCGACGCCGAGCTCGAAGCAGTGCCCCTCCGCCGCCATGAGTTCCACGGCGACTGGAACTACACGGTGGCGAGCGCATGAATCACGCGATCAATTCCGCGGCGAGCGCTTAGGCGCAGACTGTCGAGTTCGTCGGCCAGAACACTTCGGACATCACCCGGTGGCTGCACCGTTCCCACATCTGCTGAGTCTGTCCGGCCGGTGACACAACCTCAACCCGTGGCCCGTGCCGGTATCCCAGATCGCCGGTAAGGTCCCGGCCCACGGCTCAAGCCGCCAGTCGGAGATCGTGGACATCGCTCCTCCGACGCGAACCCCCCAGGCCCAGGTACTGGCGACATTAAGAACCTGTCGCGGAAGCGCTCGACGGGGTGGTCGTGGTTGTCGACCCGATGCTCGCGACTCCCGAGCGGGTGGTGCCCCCGCAGGCTGTCACCAGGAGGCTCAAGGCCGCCAGCACGGCCAGGACGGCCACGGGCGGCGAAGCGCGCGGCCTTGCTCACCTACCAAGTGCCGCCCGACAGGGCCAGGGAGCCGCATCGTGGCTGCCCTGGCGAAAGGGCGACCCGACCACCCGTACATCGCACCATGACGGGGCAATCCGGACGCGTCCCTGCGGCGCGACGCCATGCGTGCAACGCGCGAATACTTGATCTGCGACCCCGGTCCGCGCAGCTTCTCGGCCGCGCGGGAGATCAGCCCCGCCACAGCGGCAGCTCGGTCGCCGTGGCGGTCGACGCCGCGTCCCCGTTGACGATCTCGACTGTGGCGGGGACGACGACGTCGCGGTGGAGATAGCCGAGCGCGACCGGTGATGCCGTGCGCGGCGAGTAGGCGACGCTCGTGACGGAACCGACGGTCCTCCCCCCGATGACGACCTCGCCGCCCGCGGCGGCGTCGCCGGGGGCGATGACGAAACCGACGAGCCGGCGCGCGACACGGCTGTGGCGGGCGTCGAGGCGCGCGACGAGCTCCTGGCCCGTGTAGCAACCCTTCGTCAGGCTGACGGCGCGCTCGACGAGCCCGGCCTCCTGGGGGATGGTCTTCTCGGAAAGGTCCTGTCCCATGACCGGCCGGCCCGACTCGATACGCGCCGCCTCGAAGGCCGCGGGGTCGCCCACCGGCACGTCGGCCGGCCACGTCACCGCGGTGCCGACGAGGTCGCAGCCGGCGAACCCGGGATCGTCGACGGCGAGGACGATCGGCGCCGTGGCCGCCGACGCGGCCGGTCGCGCCGCCGGTCCCCGCAGAAGCACCGCTCGCTCGTGGGCCAACCCGAGATCGGCGCGGACGCGGACCTTGAAGCGGGCAAGGCGCGCGAGGACCGCCTCGCCCTGGCCGGCGTCAACGACGAGGCATGCCTCGGCGTCGGCGACGCGCACGACCCGGCCGTAGCCGTCGAGCTTGCCCTGGGGCGAGAGCAGGAGCGTCTCGGCGCTGTCGCCCGGGGCCAAGGGGCCGAGATCCTGGGAGACCTGGCCCTGCAGGTAGCTCATCGCGTCCGGGCCGGAGACCGAAACCACGTCGATGCCGACCTCGATCCCGACGACCGCGTCGTGGAGCGCGGCGTACGTCTCGGCGAGCCCGAGGGACCCCGCGGCCACGGCGGCCGACTAGACGGCGAGCCGGCGCATGAAGCAGCTGCGCGCGCCGGTGTGGCAGGCGCCGGAGCCTTCCTGGTCGACCGTGACGACGAGCGCGTCGCCGTCGCAGTCGACGAGCACGGCCCGCACCCGCTGGCGGTTGCCCGAGGTCTCCCCCTTCGGCCAGAGCTCGCGGCGGCTGCGCGAGTAGAACCACGTCCTTTTCGTCTCGAGGGTGCGCCGGAGCGACTCCTCGTTCATGTAGGCGACCATCAGGACCTCGTGCGAGGTCGCGTCCTGCACGATCGCCGGGACGAGCCCGCCCGGCCCGAATCGCACGATGTCGAAGTCGGCGAGCTCGATCCCCGCCGGCGCGCCGGTTCCGTCGGTCACGGTGTGGTCCCCCTCGTCGTCCGGGTCAAAGGTACAGGCCGGTCCCGCCGTCGAGCCGCTCGGTCGCGAGCGCCTGGACGTCGCGCTCGCGCAGGATGAGGTAGTCCTCGCCCTGCACGTCGACCTCGAAGCAGTCGTCCCGGTTGAACAGCACCTTGTCGCCGACCTTGATGCTGCGCACGTTCGGCCCCGTCGCCGCGACCTCGGCCCAGGTGAGCCGCTTCGTGATCTGCGCCGTCGCCGGGATCAAGATCCCGGCGCGACTGCGCCGCTCGCCCTCGGGGTCCGGTACCTGGACGAGCACGCGGTCGTTCACCATCGTGATCGGTTGCTTCACGGCACCCGGTGTCTTGTCACCGCGCCGCGACGATGGGGCGACCGCCATGCCCACGACGGTAGTGCGCGCCCGGTGGCGCCGGGTCGCCCTAGCCGGGGGGACGGACGACGACGCCGTTCGCGGCGAGGTACCGCTTCGCCTCGGCGATCGTCGTCGCGCCGTAGTGGAACACGGACGCGGCGAGCACGGCGTCGGCGCCGGCGCCCGCCCCCTCGACGAGGTGTCCGAGGTTGCCGACGCCGCCCGAGGCGATGACCGGCACGCCGACCGCCCCCACCACGCGGCCGACGAGCTCGGCGTCGTAGCCGGACTCGGTCCCGTCGCGGTCCATGGAGGTGAGCAGGATCTCTCCCGCGCCCAAACGCTCGACCTCGGCGGCCCAGGCGACGGCGTCGAGGCCGGTCGGCCGGCGCCCGCCGTGGGAGAAGACCTCGTAGCCCGCGCCGGCGCGCCGGGCGTCGATCGCCACGACGACGCACTGGTTGCCGAAGACCCCGGCGATCTCGGCGACGAGGGCGGGACGCGCGATCGCCGCGGAGTTGACGGCGACCTTGTCCGCCCCGGCACGCAGGATCTGGCGAGCGTCGTCGAGGCTGCGGATCCCGCCCCCGACGGTGAGCGGGATGAAGACCACGTCGGCAGTGCGCCGGACGACGTCGATGAGGATCGCTCGATCGTCCGACGAGGCGGTGATGTCCAGAAAGATGAGCTCGTCGGCACCCTCGGCGTCGTATCGGCGGGCGAGCTCGACGGGGTCGCCCGCGTCACGCAGGCCGACGAAGTTCACCCCCTTCACGACGCGACCGTGGTCGACGTCGAGGCACGGGATGATCCTCAGACTGCGCATGTCGCGACGGCCTCCGCGACGTCGAGCTCGCCCGCGGCGAAGGCGCGCCCGACGATCACCCCGGCGAGCCGGCGGTCGAGCACCACGAGCCCGCGCAGCGCGACGAGGTCGGCGACGCCCCCGACCCCGCCGGAGGCGAAGACCGGGAACCGCGTCTCGCCGAGCACGTACCGCAGACCCTCGAGGTCGGGCCCCTCGAGAGTGCCGTCGCGGGAGATGTCGGTGACGACGACGCCGGCGATCGGCAGCTCGGCGAGCCGACGCAGCGCCGCGGCCAGATCGACGCCGGTTGACTCCTCCCATCCCCGCACGGCGAGCTCGCGGATCGTCCTCCCGCCGACCGTCGCGCGGCGGTGGTCGAGCCCGACGAGCACGCGGTCGGGGTAGCGCTTGGCGAGACGGCGCGCGAACTCGGGGTCCTCGAGGCCCGCCGTGCCGACGACGACACGCCCGACGCCCATCCCGAACAGCGCGTCGGCGGCCTCGATCGTGCGCACTCCCCCGCCGCACTGCACCTGGATCGGGGCCTGGCGGACGATCTCGCGCACGACCTCGCCGTTGACGGGGTGGCCCGTGCGCGCCGCGTCGAGGTCGACGACGTGGAGGAGGGCCGCGCCGCCCCGGGCGTAGGCGAGCGCACGCTCGACGGGATCGCCATAGGCGGTCTCCTGGGAGAACTCGCCGCGCACGAGCCGCACGGCCTGTCCGCCGCGGATGTCGACCGCCGGGATGCACTCCATCGCCACCGCCCCGGCTAGCTTCGCACGACACCGGGCGCCGCGCAGCGGGCCGCGAAGTTGGCGAGGACCGCGAGTCCCGAGTCGCCGGACTTCTCCGGGTGGAATTGCGACCCGAAGCAGTTCCCGCGCTCGACGACGGCGACGACCGGGCCCCCGTAGTCACAGGTCGCGACGACCGCGTCGCGGCTTTCGTCGCCCGGTACGGGCGCGTAGGAGTGGACGAAGTAGAACCAGGGGTGCTCGGCGAGCCCGGCGAGAAGGACCGAGTCGCGGCCCGGTGTCCGGTCGAGCGCGTTCCACTGCATCTGGGGGAGCTTCTCCGCGCCGGCGAGACGCGCGACCGTGCCCTCGAACACGCCGAGCCCGGCGACCCCCGGGCTCTCCTCGGAGTCCTCGAACAACAGCTGGAAGCCGACGCAGACGCCGAGCATCGGTTTGCCGGCCGCGACCGCGTCGGTTACCACCCGGTCGAGCCCGCTCGCCCGCAGCGCCGTCGCGCAGGCGCCGAAGTTGCCGACGCCCGGGAGCACGACCCCCACCGCCGAGTCCGCCTCGGCGGGCGACGCGACGAGGCGCGCCTCGGCCCCGACGTGCAACAGCGCCTTCTCGGCCGAGCGCAGGTTGCCGATCCCGTAGTCGAGCACCGCGATCACGGCCTAGAGGACCCCTTTCGTCGAGGGCACGGCGCCGCCCTCGACGCGCTTCGCGTCCCGGAGCGCCCGGGCGACGGCCTTGAACGAGGCCTCGAGGACGTGGTGCGTGTTCTTGCCGTGGGGCGAGTCGACATGCAGCGTGAGCGCCGCCGCGGTGACGAACGCCCGCCAGAACTCCTCGGCGAGCTGCGGGTCGAAAGGCGGCGTGCCGAGCCCCGGGGTGTCCGGCGCGAACTCGATCCGGTAGTCGAGGTACGCCCGGCCCGAGACGTCGAGCGCGATGTCGACGAGCGCCTCGTCGAGCGGTACGGCGACCGAGGCGAACCGGCGGATGCCCGCCTTGTCCCCGAACGCCGCCGCCAGCGCCTCGCCGAGCGCGATCCCGGTGTCCTCGACGGTGTGGTGGGCGTCGACGTGGAGGTCGCCCGTCGCCCGGACGACAAGGTCGAACCCGGCGTGCGTGCCGAGCTGGCTGAGCATGTGGTCGAAAAACGGCAGTCCCGTCGCGATCTCGACCCGACCCGTCCCGTCGAGCTCGAGCTCGACTGCGATGTCGCTCTCTTTCGTCTTGCGATGCCGCTCGGCGCGCCGGCGCGGGGCGGTCGTCTCGGTGCTCTTCTTCGCCATCGGCACAGCCTCGCGCGTCGCCGGACGCGGCTCCCGGAAGGCGCCCTCAGCCGATCACGTCGGCGAGCGCGTCGAGGAAGGCGTCGTTCTCCGCGCCGGTGCCGATCGTCACGCGCAACTTCCCGGCGAGCCGCGGCCAGCCCGACAGGTCGCGCACGAGGACCGAGCGCGCGACGAGCCCCTCCCAGACCTCGTGGGCGTCGTGGTCGCCGGTCGAGAACAAGATGAAGTTCGACTCCGATGGGACCGCCGCGAGCCCGAGCGCCGCGAGGCCGGTGAGCACGCGGGCCCGCTCGGCGACGAGACGCGCGACCCGGTCGTCCATCGCCGCGGTGAACTGCAGGGCGATCGTCCCCGCCATCTGCTTCAGGGCGTCGACGTGGTACGGGAGCGCCGCGGAAAACAACGCCTCGACGACCGCGGGCGCGCCGAGCGCGTAGCCGAGGCGGAGCCCGGCGAGCGCCCAGGTCTTCGAGTAGGTCCGCAGCACGACAAGGTTGTCGTGGCCGGTGAGGAGCGCGACCGCCGAGTGGCGCGCGAACTGGATGTACGCCTCGTCGACGACGACGATCCCCGGGGCGCGGGCGAGCACCGCCTCGACGGTCTCGTCCGGCTCGACGAGCCCCGTCGGGTTGTTCGGGGAGCACAGGAAGACGACCGCCGGCTCGCCGTCGTCGGACGCGGCCGCGGCGGCGAGCACCCGGTCGAGCTCGGCGGGTTCGATGAGGTAGCCGGGCCCCCGTTCGCCCTCGACGATCCGGGTCGAGGTGAGCCGCGCGATATGGCTGTGCAGCGCGTAGGTCGGCTCGAACAACGCGCAGCTCCGCCCGGGCCCGCCGTAGGCGAGGAGGAGCGACTGGATGACCTCGTTCGAGCCGTTGGCGCAGAAGACCTGGTCCGCACCGAGCCCGTGGAGCCCGGCGATCGCCTCCCGTAGCCGGGTCGCCCGCCGGTCCGGGTAGCGGTTGAGCGCCACCTCCCCGACGGCGGCGGCGAGCGCGGCGACGAACTCGGGCGGCGGCGGCTCCGGCGCCTCGTTCGTGTTCAGCCGGACCGCCACCTCGACCTGCGGCGAGTGGTAGCCGGACCAGGGGGCTCCTGCGAGACGCGGCCGGGGCGCGTTGCGGGAACCGCCGGGGCTCACCTGGCGCTCCAGGTTGGCTTGCCGGCCCGCAGGCGCGCCGACTCGGCGTGGGCCGGGAGCCGTTCTGCGTCCGCGATCGCCGCGACGTCGGGAGCGACGCGGCGCGCGGCTTTCTCGGTGAACGAGATGACGTGCGAGCGTCGCAGGAAGTCCTCGACGCCGAGCACCGACGCGAAGCGCGCCGTGCCGAACGTCGGGAGCACGTGGCTCGGGCCGGCGAGGTAGTCCCCGAACGACGCCGGCGCGAAGGGTCCGACGAAGACGGCCCCGGCGTTGCGCACGAGGGCGACGAGACGACCGGGGTCCTCGACCATGAGCTCGAGGTGTTCGGGCGCGATCGCGTTCACGACGGCCATGGCGTGCTCGGGGTCGTCGACGATGACCGCGTAGCCGCCGGACTCGAGCGCCGCCCGCGTCTCGTCGCCCCGCGGGGACGCCGCGACGAGGCGTGCCACGGACTCCGAGACCGCGGCGGCAACCTCCTCGGACCAGGTGACCAGCCAGGCGAACCCGTCCGGGCCGTGCTCGGCCTGGACGATGACGTCGATCGCCGCCCACTCGACCGGCGCCGTCCCATCGGCGACGACGACGACCTCGGACGGGCCGGCGAAGGCCGCCGGCACGCCGACCGTGCCGCGCACCTCGCGCTCGGCGATCGAGACCCATTTCGAACCCGGCCCGACGACGACGTCGACCTTGCGGATCGACTCGGTCCCGTAGGCGAGGGCTCCGATCGCCTGGGCCCCGCCGACCCGGTAGACCTCGTCCACGCCGGCGATCGCCGCGGCGGCGAGGATCGTCGTCGCGACCGCGCCGTCGGGTCCCGGCGGCGCGCAGCAGGCGATCGTTCCGACGCCGGCGACACGGGCCGGGATCGCCGTCATCAGCACGCTCGAGGGGTAGGTCGCCCGCCCGCCCGGCGCGTAGACGCCGACCCGGTCGACGGGGAGCAAGAGATCGGTGATCTCGACGCCGTCCTTCGCGAAAGTCTGGGGAGCGGCGAGACCGTTCCGGTGGAAGGCCTCGATCGCCCCCGCCGCAGCCCGTAGCGCCGAGGCGAGCTCGGCGCCGACCCGGTCGGGGGCGGCACGAACCTCGGAGACGGGCACGCGCAGCTCGCCGATCTCGACGCCGTCGAAGCGGCGGGTCAGCTCGCGCAACGCCTCGTCACCGCGCCGGGCGACCTCGGCGAGGATCGCCCGCACGCCGGCGACGGGCTCGTCACCCGCCTGATCCGGGCGCGGCAGGTCGGAAGGCACGTCAGGTGACGTCCCGCGGAGGTCGAGCGTGGTGAGCACGTCGCCGAGCGTAGCGAACGACCGATCCACGCCCCGGTGCGGTCGGTAAGGATGGGGAGGTGCCGATCGACTACTCGGAACTCGCCTCGATGGCCGAGTCGATGGACGCGCTGGCGCGCCGCGTCGGGAAGATGGGCGACGCGGCAAAGGCCGCGAAGAGAGACGAGCCCGCCGCCGATCTCTACGCCGTCGAGCGCGCCCTTGCCGGCGCGACGAGACGGCTGAAGCGCCTCATCAACGCGGAGCGCCGCTAGCTTCCGCCCCGGCGGCGCGCCGATGATCTGATCGGGCGCGACGCGGAGGTCGGGCACCCGACACCGACCCGCGGACAGACGTCGACGAGCGCGCATGCATCGCAGCGCGGCCGTCGGGCGTCGCAGACATTGCGACCGTGGAGGATCAGCCGGACGCTGAAAGCACCCCACTCGGCGGGCGGGACGATCGCGCACAAGTCGTGTTCGACGACGACCGGGTCCTCGGCGCTGCTCAGCCCGAGGCGCCGGGCGAGTCGGCCGACGTGGGTATCGACGGGCAGACCCGGCAGCCCGAACGCGACGGAGAGCACGACGTTCGCCGTCTTTCGCCCCACCCCCGGCAGGGTCACCAGCTCGTCGAGGGTGCGCGGCACCGCGCCGGAGAACTCGCGGGCGAGCGCCTGCGCCATGCCCGTGAGCGCTCGCGCCTTGGCGCGGAAAAAACCCGTCGAATGGATGATGTCCTCGAGCTCGTCCGGATCCGCTCCGGCGAGATCCTCCGGGCTCGGATAGCGCGCGAACAGCACCGGGGTGACAAGGTTCACCCGCTCGTCGGTCGTCTGGGCCGAGAGGATCGTCGCCACGAGAAGCTGGAACGCCCCGTCGTGCCGGAGAGCGCAGAGCGTCGCGGCATCCCCCGGGTATTGCGCGGCGAGACGTTCGAGGACGACCCGCGCCCGGCCCGCGGTGCTCCTCGGCTTCGCCACTGCGGCCGATGGTAGCGAGACCGCCTCTCCCCCTCCTTCTCCTCGCACCGGCCGGTACCCTCGGGTCATGGGCCAAGTCGAGGTTGCGCGACGCGACGACGAGGACGGGCCGGGGATCACCACATTCCTGCAGTCGGTCCGGGACGCGTCCGGGAGTCGGCCGATCGACGACGACAGCTGGGACGCACTCGTCGCGGGCCGCCCGGCGGGCTCCGCGGGGTTCGTCGCGCGCGATCCGGGCTCAGGTCGCGTCGTCGGTTACGCACAGCTGGACGGGGAACCAGGTTCCTGGCAGCTCGCCTACGTCCTCGACCCCGCGCTCACCGGCGGCCTCGCGACCGGCCAGGCGCTTTGTCGCGCGGCGCTCGACATCGTCGCGCGTCGAGGCGGCGGCCACGTCCGGTGCTGGGTGCGGATGGCGACGGCGACGAGCGACGAGATCGCGGCCTCCGTCGGCCTCACCTGCGACCGTGAGCTGCACCAGATGAGGCGGCCGCTGCCCCTGGAACCCGACGGATCGGCGCCGCTGGCGACCCGCCCCTTCCGGGTCGGCGAGGATGAGTCCGTCTGGCTCGAGCTCAACAACCGCGTCTTCGCCTCGCACCCGGACCAGGGCTCCTGGACGGCGGCGACCCTCTCCGCGCGCGAACGACAACCCTGGTTCGATCCCGACGGCTTCCTCCTTTACGAGCGAGAGGGGAAGATCGCCGCCTTCTGCTGGACCAAGATCCACGACGACGAGCCGCGGGTCGGCGAGATCTACGTGCTCGGCGCCGACCCCGCGATCCAGGCCCACGGAATCGGACGGGGGATGCTCCGGGCCGGCCTCGAGTGGCTCTCGGCGAAGGGCCTCCGGACCGCGATGCTGTACGTCGAAGCCGACAACGCGCCGGCCGCCGAGCTGTACGCCGCGGCCGGCTTCGTCGTCGACCACGACGACCGCTCCTATGTGGGCGACGTGGAGCCGGCGGGATGAGCCGCTACGACCTCTCGCGCTCCGAGATCGCCGAGCTCCTCGCCGACGAGCCGCGATACCGGGCCGACCAGCTCTGGGACGGCCTGTACCGCGGACTCGCCGAGCCGGGCGAGCTGCGCGTCCTCCCGAGGGCGCTCCGGGAGCGCCTCTTGGGGGAATCTGCTCTCGCGCCCGGCCTGCGGATCGTGCACGAGCTCGCGGCGGACGGCGGCACGACCCGCAAATGGCTGCTCGCCCTCGGCGACGGCACGGCGATCGAGGCGGTGCTCATGCACCATCCGCGCCGCTCGACGGTGTGCGTATCGTCACAGGCCGGCTGCGCGATGGCCTGCACGTTCTGTGCGACGGGCGACGCCGGCTTCGCCCGGCACCTCTCGACCGGGGAGATCGTCGAGCAGGTCGTGCTGGCGGGCCGGGCCGCGCGGGCCGCCGGGCGACGGCTCGATCACGTCGTTTTCATGGGGATGGGCGAACCACTCGCCAACTACGACCACGTCTGGCGGGCGATCGAACGGATCGTCGACGACATCGGCATCGCCGCCCGGCACGTCACGGTGTCAACCGTCGGCGTCGTCCCCGGGATCCGGAAACTCACGGAGGCGAAGCGACAGGTCAATCTCGCCGTCTCGCTACACGCCGCCAACGACGCGCTGCGCGACTCGCTCGTGCCGCTGAACCGCCGGTATCCCCTCGACGAACTCGTCAGGGCCTGTCGCGACTACGTCGAGGCGACACACCGCCGGATCTCTCTCGAGTGGGCGCTCATCTGCGATGTAAACGACTCCGACGACGACGCGGACGAGCTTTCGGGGATCGCGCTCGCGTTGCGCGCCCACGTCAACCTCATCCCGCTCAACCCGACGCCCGGTGGAATGGCCCGCGGGCTCGCCGGATCGCCCCGGACCAGGGTTCTTTCCTTCCAGCACCGGCTCGACGCCAACGGCGTCAACGCCACTGTGCGCCGGACGCGGGGCCGCACGATCGACGCCGCCTGCGGCCAGCTCGCGGCCCTCCGGCGAGAGGCGCGACCGCCATCCGTCGTCTCGCCGGCCCCGACGACGCGACCCCCGGACCAGACGGCCCCGGCGCCCTCTGCGTAGCAAGGCGAGCGCCCCGCCCGGCAGGTCGGTAGTGGGTCAGTTTGAATCCGCCGAGGGCTAGGCACCGTTGATCCGATTCGGTACGCTGAGAACATGCCTAAGCGCTCGAGTAAGCCCCGTGATCTGAATGCCCTCGCCGCGGCCATCGTGGCCCAGTCGACGAGCGACGAACCGGAGCCCGATCCCTATAAGGGGAAGAACCCTGCCGCCGTGGAGCTGGGGAGGCTGGGCGGAAAGAAGGGCGGAAAGGCGCGGGCCGCTAAATTGACCCCTGACCAGCGATCTGAGCTAGCGAAGCGCGCGGCCGAAGCTCGATGGGGACGAGCCAGACCTACCGAATCTCGTTGATGTAGTCCTGGGGACGCCAGCCCCAGCACCCAGTGACAGGGCCTGGGAAATCGTGTACGCTAGATGACCGTGGAACTAATCGAAATTGTTCGTCAAGCCAAGGCCCGCCGCGAGGCCAGCGTTTCGCGGATTTCCGAACTCTCCGACTTGCTCGACCACGAGCAGGATGAGATGAACGAGATCGACGAAATGTTCGACGGCCTGCGAATAGCCGCGCGGCAGTTCGGCGACAAGGAAGCGCTCGCCGAAATCGAGCGCACCGTTACGGCGGCGATGCCGATCGACTGGGCGCACTTGGCTCGGACGGACGCCGTTCTTGCGGTTCTTAACGAGGTCGGCACCCCGATGAGTCCCGACCAGATCGCGTCAGCGCTCACCAATAAGGGCCGTGAAGGCGACAGTGCGAAATACGTTTCCGCAGCTCTCAGTGGACTTCGGCAAGCCGGACGCGTGGAAAACGTCGGGCATGCCCTTTGGCAGGTCGCCTCCCAGCGCGGTATGGGCGCAATCTTCAAGTACGGCGTCATGACCACGAGCGACCGCGTCCGCGACGTGGCAGCCCAGATTCTCGGTTAGCCCCAGGTCGGGCGGGAAGGAGGTCGAGATGACATGACCCGGCAGGGCTGCCCTTGTGCCGATTCTGAGGGAAGCAGGCAGCCAGCGCCCAAATAGAAAGGACCGGGCAGAGCCCTCCGTGCTTGCGACACGGGCACCGCACCGGTCCTCCCCCTACAACTTCCGTCATTCTACCGCGCGAAAGCGGGGCTGACAAGTCATTTCGCGCGATTTCCTTCTCGCGTGGCTTGAAGCCAGGTTTACGCGCCTTGACAATGCTAAGGCAGTCACGTATAATGGTCACTATGAACAGGTTAAGCACGTATAATGGTCACTATGAACAGGTTAAGCACGGAGCGCAGAGGCCAGGTTGTAAGCCTGCTGTGTGAAGGCATGAGCATTCGATCCATCGTTCGCGTCACCGGCGTGGCGAAGAACACGGTCACGAAGCTCCTAGTGGATCTCGGCGCGGCGTGCGCCGAGTACCAGGACGCCGTGCTCACCAACCTGCGCCCGAGCCGGATGGAGTGCGACGAGATCTGGTCGTTTTGCTATGCAAAGCAAAAGAACGTTCCCGACGAATTCCAAGACACTCCCGGCTATGGGGATGTCTGGACCTGGGTTGCCGTCGACGCGGACACGAAGCTCGTCCCGAGCTGGCTGGTGGGTGAGCGCACGATGGCCGACGCTTACACGTTCATCGCTGACATGCGCTCGCGGATCGACCCGAGCCACCGCATCCAGCTCACGACCGATGGCCTGCGGCTCTACATCGACGTGGTCGACAGCCTGTTCCGCGACAACATCGACTACTCAGTCCTCCACAAGCTCTACGGCAGCGACGCCGACACGGAGCGGACCTACAGCCCTTCACAGTGCATCGGGATCGACAAGCGCGTGATTGCTGGCACTCCTGACCTCGACAAGGCGGGAACGAGTTTCGTGGAGCGCCAGAACCTGACCATGCGAATGGGGATGCGGCGCTTCACCCGCCTGACCAACGCCTTCTCAAAGAAGCTTGAGAACCTGACCCACGCGGTCAATCTGCATTACATGTACTACAACTTCGCCAGGCCGCATCAGACGCTTACCAAGCGGTACGGGAAGCCGACCACTCCAGCGATGGCGGCGGGGATTGCCAAGTATCCCTGGAGCTACACGCAGATAGCGAGCCTGCTTGATTAGTTTTGCTTCTTGGCCACGGTCTTCCAACCGCCGCTGGGATAGCTTGCGACCTGGTACCCGTTCAAATCCACAACGGTTAGCACGCCGCCGCCGTCGACGGACCAACGGTCACCAATGTCGTATTCGTCAGAGACTTCTGAGTCCACAACCACCGTCACGCCCATGTGGCGAAGGGTAGCTCCCGGATGCCGGATTGTCATTTGCGCTCCTCGGATTCAAACTGACCCACTACCGGCAGGTCCGCGGCGCGCCGAGACGGTTACGCTCGGGCGTCCGCCGAACGAAGGGAACTCCTTGCGCCGCATCGTCTTTTCCGTCCTCGTCCTCCTCGCCGTGTCGGCGCCGGTCGCCGGGGCGGTGCGCGTCGCCCGGTCGTCGAGCACGCTCCCGACGGTCTCGACCACGTTCGGCCACACGCCGAAGATCGTCATCCCGAACACCGCTCCGCCAAAGAAGCTGTCGGCGACCGTCCTCCAGAAAGGGACCGGTCCCGTCGTCAAAAAGGGCGACCTCATGGTCGTGAACTACGTCGGCCAGATCTGGGGCGGCAAGGTCTTCGGCACCTCGTTCAACCAGCCCGTGCCCCAGGCCTTCCACATCGGCGTCAAGGGCCTCATCCCGGGTTGGAACGACACGCTCGTCGGAATGCACGTCGGCAGCCGGGTGCTGCTCGTCATCCCGCCGGTCGACGGCTACGGCAAGAAGGGCAACCCCGGGGCCGGGATCACCGGGACCGACACGCTCGTGTTCGTCGTCGACATCCTCGGCACCTACAGCCCCGACATCTCCGGTGACGTTCACGCCACCGTCGAGCGGACCGGCCTCGGCGGCGTGAACGTCTCCGGGGCGCTCGGGTCTCAGCCCAAGGTCACGATCGCCAAGGGGACGAAAAAGCCCACCGCCGTACTGTCGACGGTGCTCGACCGCGGCCACGGTGCCCCTGTGAAGGCCGGCCTCGTCATCGTGCAGGCCGTTTGGTACAACTGGAAGGGCAAGGTCGCCTACTCGACCTGGACGGCGAAGGTCCCGGACGCCTCGCCGATCGGGATCACGAGCGAGCCGAGCGGGCTCGACCCGCTCATCGGCACGCCGCTCGGCAGCCGCTGCCTCATCGAGTCACCGGCGTCCGGCGGAGAAGGGCCGTACGTGACCGTCCTCGATCTCCTCGCCGAGCCCAAGGGAAGCATCTCGCAGTCCAAGTAGCGGAGCGTCGCGCACCGGCGCATCCGTCGTTGCCGGCGCCACCGCGGAAGTCACCGCGCGCGCCTCTGGCAAACTGGAGGCGTGATGAACCGCGTCTCGCGCGAGCGGCACTGGTTCCCCGCCCACCAGCCACAAACTCTGCAGATCGCCGCCCTGTTGCTGTACTGGAACGCTTTTCTCGGTCTCGTCGCCGGCCTGGCGGTTGGTGGGGCGGGGCACCTCGCACTGGCGCTGGCGGCCGGCGAGGCGGCCGGCGCGTTCGGGATCGCCAACGAGCGCCGGTGGGGATACGTCCTCGCCCTCGCGGCGGCGGTCGTCCCGCTCGTCCTCGTCATCGCGGTCGCGGGTTATCTCGGAGCCGGGATACTCGAGCTGCTCTTCGAAGTCGCGCTCGTCGTGCTCCTCGTCCACTCGACGAGCCGCGACTACTACCGGCTCTGGTACCGCTGACGTCGAACCCCCGCCCCGTCGAGGACCGCGCGCCGCGCGCCACCTCATCGCCCGATGGGGAAGCCCTGCCGCGGGGCGAGGAGAAGGTCGCCCTCGTCCGGGCGATGTTCGACCGGATCGCGCCCCGTTACGACCTCATGAACCGGCTGATCTCGCTCGGCCTCGACCGCGCCTGGCGCAAGCGCACCGTCCGGATGCTGGAGCTCGCGCCCCCGTCGGACGTCGTCGACCTCGCCTGCGGGACCGGCGACCTGTGCCGCGAGCTCACTGCGGCCGGCCACCGCGCCGTCGGGGTCGATTTCGCGGCGAACATGCTCGCCGCGGCGAAGGCCAGCCCGGTGCCCCTCGTCCGGGCCGACGCCGTGGCACTGCCGCTCGCCACGGGCGCCGCCGACGGGCTGGTGTGCGGTTTCGCTCTCCGCAACTTCGCCGACCTCGCGTCGGTGCTCGCCGAGGTCGGACGTGTCGTGCGCCCGGGTGGGAGGATCGCGCTCCTCGAGGTCGACGAGCCGCGTTCGCGTTTTCTCGCCCTCGGCCACGCGGTCTGGTTCCGCTGGGTGGTGCCCCGCCTCGGCGCCCTTTTCTCCGATGGCGCCGCCTACCGTTACCTGCCGCGCTCCGTCGCCTACCTCCCACCCCGGACGGAGCTCGCCGGGCTCATCGAACGTGCCGGGTTCACCGGCGCGCGACACCATCCGCTCCACGGCGGGATCGCCCAGATCTTCGTCGCGACCCGGGTGGGCGGGCGACCCCTCGTCGCGCGGTCCCGTCCTCCCGCTCCGACGGGGAACCCGGCGTGAGCTCGCCGGTCCGGCTCACCGGTCCCGACGGCGGGACGCTGCACGCCGACGCGCTGAGCTGGCGCGCCGCCCGCCTCGGTCGGGGCGTCGTCGCACGGGCCCGACGGCACGCCTTCCGGGACGGGCGCGTGATCGAGCGCGACGGCGCCGCCGTGCTGTCCTGGGGGCTCGCCGCGCGCCTCGAGTTTCCACTCGGTTCGGGCGCGCCTGCCGCAGCCGAGCGCGCCCACGAGCTCTTGTCCGCGATCCCGGGAAGACCGGACGACGGCGAGGTGTGCCGCGGCCCGGTCGCGCTCGGCGCGCTCCCGTTCGACACCTCGGCGTGGGGTGCACTCGTCATCCCCGGGGTCACCGTCGTCGACGACGGCGACGACGCCTTCGCCGTCGCCGTCGGGCCGAGGATGAAACTCGCCGAGCCCGGAGAACGGCTCGGGTTCGCCCTCCACCTGCCCGAGGACGGCACGGCCGACGCTGCGGCACCCGACCGGTTCCGGGTCGACTCGGTCCTCCCCCACGGGGACTTCCTCGCCCGGGTCCGTGCGGCACGTGAGGCGATCGGCGCAGGCGAGCTCGACAAGGTCGTCCTCGTCCGCGAGGTCGCAATCCGCGCGAACCGGGCCTTCCGTCAGTACGACCTCCTCGAGCGGATCAGGGCGCTCCATCCGACCTGTGCCGCCTTCGCGATTGACGGCTTCGTCGGGGCGAGCCCCGAGCTCCTCGTGCGGCGCCGTGGCCGGGCGATCTCCTCGCGCCCGCTTGCCGGCACCGTCGCCCGCAGCGGCGACGCCCACGAGGACGCCCGGCTCGCCGCAGGCCTCCTTTCTTCGGCGAAGGACCGGCTCGAGCACCGCTACGTCGTCGACGCCATCACTGCCTGCTTCTCCGGACACGCCGACGACGTCGCCGTCCCCGGCACACCGGAGCTCCTCGAGCTCCGCAACGTCACCCACCTCGCCACGTCGGTGTCCGCGACGCTGCGCGAATCCGCCGACGGGCGGCTCCCGAGCGCGCTCGCGCTCGCGCTCGAACTCCATCCGACGCCCGCCGTCGGCGGCACGCCGCGCTCCGCCGCCCTCGCCTACCTCGCCAAGAACGAGGGGTTCGACCGCGGCCGCTTCGCAGGCCCCGTCGGCTGGTTCGACGCCTCCGGCGACGGCGAGTGGTGGATCGGCATCCGCAGCGCGCTCGTCGACGGGAGGACGGCACGGCTCTTCGCCGGGGTCGGCATCGTCGAGGGCTCCGAGGCTTCGGCCGAGCTCGCCGAGACCCAGCTGAAACTCCAAGCGCTCCTCGCCGCGTTCGTGCGCCCCTGAAGGGCGAACGGCGCGTGCTTTGATGTGCCCGTGACCGACCGGTACGTGCACGGCTACCACGAGCGCGAGAACGACCGGCTCCGGGACCAGGCAGGAACCCTCGTCGAGCTTCTCCACCACGACACCGCGTACCCCGCAGGATCGGCGGTGCTCGAGGCCGGGTGCGGCGTCGGGGCCCAGACGATCACGCTCGCCAGCCGCAGCCCCGGCGCGCACTTCACGTCGATCGACGTCTCTGCCGAATCCCTCGCCGAAGCCGGACGCCGGGTCGCGTCCGCCGGGCTCACGAACGTCGAGTTCCAGCGGGCGGACATCTTCTCGCTGCCGTTCCCGCCGGGGTCGTTCGACCACGTCTTCGTCTGTTTCGTCCTCGAGCACCTGGCGCGTCCGGCCGACGCCCTGCGCCTTTTGGGCACGCTCCTGCGGCCCGGCGGGACAGTGACCGTGATCGAGGGCGACCACGGTTCCGCCTACTTCCATCCCGACGACCCCGCCGCCCACGCCGCGATCGCCTGCCTCGTCGAGTTGCAGCGGCGGGCCGGCGGCGACGCGCTGATCGGGAGGAAAGTTTATCCGCTCCTCGTCGAGTCCGGTTTCCGCGACGTCCGGATCGACCCGCGCGTCGTGTACGTCGACGCGAGCCGCCCCGGGCTCGTCGACGGTTTCACCAAGAAGACCTTCGCCGCGATGGTCGCGGGCGTGCGGGAGGCCTCCCTTTCGGCCGGCCTCATCGACGCCGTCACCTTCGATGCCGGGATGCGCGCCCTCCAGCGCACGACCGAGGCGGACGGCGTCTTCTGTTACACGTTCTTCAAGGGAACGGGAACAAAAGGGACGTCGTGACCCGATCTCGGCGACAGACGCGCGGCGACGTCCGCAGTTCGCGGGCTTCGCGGCGGCGGTCGCCGCGACGGGCAACACGAGCTCCATGTGGCTATCGGAAACCTCGGCCCCGAGGCGTCGTCGGACCAGGGTCGGTCCTTCCACCGGCGATCCGGTGCGCCCACGACCCTTCCGGGCCATGCCGAATCCGGAAGCCGGCCGTCGGGTTTCCGCTTTGATGATTCGTGAATACAGAGGCGCATAGGCACCCACTCCCACGACGAGGAGTCGCGATGACACTCCTGCCCGATCTGCTGGCCACCTCTGGACCTCGGCGGGTGACGTCGTCCCGGCCCGCAACGGAGGCGTCAGCTCCCACTCGGTGAAGGAACGGGTCCGGACGGCCGCGCACGCCGGGTATCGCGGGTTCGGAATCGCCGCCCCCGATCTGGAGGTCGCGCGCGCGACCATCGGCTATCCGGCGATGGCGCGGCTCCTCGCCGACGAGGGGATCCGGTTCGTCGAGGTCGAGTACCTGGAGGATTGGTGGACCCGGGGAGATAGGCGCCGCGCTTCGGACGAGGTCCGAGCCGTGCTGCTCGAGGCGGCCGCCGAGCTCGGCGTCGATCACGTGAAGGTCGGTCTCAGCCACCGTGTGGAGGACTACGACGAGGGGCGCCTCGCCGAGGAGTTCGACCGCCTCGCCACCGAGGCGCGGGCCCACGGGACCCGCATCGCCCTCGAGCCACCGGCCGACTCCATGATGAGGGCGATCGCTCCCGCCGCCGAGCTCGTGCGCTCGATCGCCAACCCCGCCGGCGGGCTCCTCGTCGACATCTGGCACATCTTCCGCAGCGGGACGGCCTACGCGGAACTCGTCGAGAAGCTCCCGGCGGAGTACGTGTTCGCGGTCGAGATGAGCGACGGGCGCGCCCAACCGGTCGGCACCCTCTACGACGACACGTTCGACAACCGCCTCGCCCCGGGAGAGGGCGACGTCGACGTCGTCGGCTTCATCCGCGCGATCGACAGCCTGGGATTCCCGGGCCCCTGGGGCCTCGAGGTGATGTCGACGGAGCTGCGTTCGATACTCATCGAAGTCGCGACGAGGACCGTCTTCGACGCCGCCGCACGCGTCTTCGAGCAGGCCCGCGCCTGACGCTGCGGCAGGCGAGACACGGGCGGTGGGTCCTCGCCCGTGCCGCCCTTCGTTCGGCCCTTCAACCTGCCAAGCTGCCCCTGTGGGGTCGAGGCGGCGCAACGTCGAGAGGTTCGAGTTCGCCCCCGACGACTCGGCGATGGTCGCCGCCTGCATGAGACAGCTGTCCGACGCCCGCGACGGCTGGATCAACCTGCTTCCCGCGGTCGTCGACGACGAGGACGGCCCGACGATGCCGACCGGCCTGGCGGCCATCTTCGGGGGCGGGAACCCGGGCGTCACGATGTGCACCTGGGTCGCGGCGGGACAGGACCGCCGCGGGCGGGACCCGGCGAAGCTCGGCATCATGCACGCCTGCGGCCGGGACGCCGCCGCCCGGCTGCGATCGCAGGACGTCACGCTCCCCGCAGGATGGCTCGTCGAGCAGGACCACCCCCGTCGGGGTCTCGTCGTGCAGGTGCCAGCGGCGGCGTCCCCCGAGGTCGTCCTCGACTGGGCCCTGCGGGCCGGCAAGGCGCTGTGCAACGTGCGTCTCACCGGCAAGTGGCAGGCCGAAGTCCACTTCCCGGCCGAGTAGGGACCGTGCGGCGAGCTCGAAAAGCACACGGGGTGACGAGCAAAGGGGTCGCCGTCCCGGTCGCGGCAGAATCGAACCTGTCAGCCCGCGGGAGCGTCTATTAGGACGCGAAGGTCACGTCTTTGAGGAGGAGGGCCAGTGAGGCTTCGAACCGCACGACCCTGGCACCGGGTCGGGATCGTCGCCGTGATGTGCTGCGCCGGAGCTTGGGCGCTCACCGCGGCGGCAAGCGCCGGCGGCACGGCGCGTCCGTCGGAGTCGGTCGCGAGATCCGTCGCCGCCCCCGCGTTGTGCAGCTCGGTCGCCGGCCTCGACCGTCTCGTCGTCGGCCGCGCCGACGCGCTGGCGAAGAACCAGTTCCGCTTCGCCTTCCCCGACGTCGTCACCGTGACCGACGCGACAGCGCTGCGCCGTGTCGCCCGGGCGTTGTGCGCACTCCCGAAGATGCCGCGCACCGGCCTGCACTGCCCGGCCGACTGGGGCATTTCCTACCAGCTCACGTTCGCGTCGCGGTCCCACACGTTCCCGGTCGTGCACGCCGAGGCGACGGGTTGCCAGAAGGTGACCGGTCTTGGCGGCGCGCGGTGGACCGCCCGGTCACCGCAATTCTGGAGGACCCTCGGCGAGGCCATGGGGCTCGCGCACCCCGGACTGGTGGTTTTCGCCGGCAGTCGCTAGTCACGCGGCGGCCGGCTTGTCCGGTCCGGCATCACGCGCGACGCGGCCTCGACAGCCGGACCGAGGACCGGTCGCGCGGCTGTTCGCCCGGGCCCGCCCGCGGGCATGATGTCGCCGTGACCGGCGACGTCAGTTACGCGATCGACCTGCCGAACGTCGGGCAGTTCGCCGATCCGAACCTGCTTGCCGAGCTCGCGACAGCGACGGAACGGGCGGGTTGGGACGGCTTTTTCCTGTGGGATCACCTGCTTTACGCCGACGACTGGCCCGTCGTCGACCCCTGGGTGACCCTCGCCGCCGTCGCGGCAAGGACCGAGCGCATCCGTCTCGGGCTCTGTGTCGCCCTCCTCGCCCGGCAGCTGCCCTGGGAGGTCGCGAAGCGCGCCGCGACGATCGACCAGCTCTCCGGCGGCCGCTTCATCCTCGGCGCGGGTCTCGGGTCGCGCACCGAGGAATTCACCGCCTTCGGTCTGCCGTCCGACGCGACCGAGCGCGCCGGACGGCTCGACGAGGCGCTCGAGATCGTCACCGCCTCGTGGGCGGGGTTGCCCTTTGCCCACGAGGGAAGGCATTTCCAGGTCGAGGCGCCGGCGATGACCCCGGTGCCGCTCCAACGCCCGCGCATCCCCATCTGGATCGGTGGGAGGTGGCCGAACCGCGCGCCTTTCCGACGGGCGGCGCGCTTCGACGGCGTCTTCCCGATCCACGCCTCCTACGGGTCGGGCGAGACGATGCCCCCGGAAGAGCTCGGTGCCGTGGTCGACTACGTCGCCACGCATCGCGCCACGCCGTTCGACGTCGCTCTCGAGGGCGCGACGTCGCCCGGCAGGCGCGACACGGCGCGCATCGGCGAGTACGCCGCGGTGGGACTCACCTGGTGGGTCGAAGCGCTCGGCTGGTGGCGGGGCGGCGTGGACTCCGCCCGCCAACGCATCGACGCCGGCCCGCCGCGCTGAACGCGCCGCCGCGCGCCGGTGCCATGCTTCGCGCGCGGCGGTGCGAGACGGGCCAGGTCTCGGGGTAGGGAGGCACGGGAGCGGGCGATGCCGGGGTTCGTGTCGGGGCGCAAGACCGCGCGGCGCAAGGTGGCCACCCGCGGCCGTGACCGGTCCGGGCGGGGTCCGCGGTGCCGGTGGCCGCACCACTGTTCGCGACCCTCATCCTTTCGGGGTTGCTTGCGGGATGCGCCGGGTCGGGCGACGGGGCCGCCAGCCTCGTGCCCTGGATCGACCGGTCGGCGGCCCCTTCGCTCCCCCGCCCGCTTTCGACGGTGCCGCCCGCGACCGACGCCCCGGCCTGTCGACCCGGCGACGCCTCGGTCCCCGCCCACGGCGAGGTCCGCTTCGAAATGACGCTCGATCCCGGACGGCACCGCCCCGGGCAGGACGCGGATCTGGTGGAGCTTCACCCTCCCCGGTGACCATGTCGCCACCGGCACCGTCCTCGTGCGTCGAGCCCGCGGATCCTGTTTGCAGAAACGACCGCACCCGACGGGCGCGCCTATTGTTTCTGGTCCGCGTGCGACTCGAGGAGGAGATGGGCGAGAACCTGCGATCCAACCCCGTCCCGGCGCGCCGGCTCGGGGCCACGGGGCCGGAGATCGGCGTGATGGGGCTCGGATGCTGGGCGATCGGAGGCCCGGTCATCCGCGACGACGGCCACACGATCGGCTGGGGGAGCGTCGACGACGACGAGTCGGTCGCCGCGATCGAAAGGGGCCTCGATCTCGGCGTCACGTTGTTCGACACCGCCAACGTCTACGGCCGCGGCCACAGCGAGACCCTCGTCGGCCAGACGCTGCGCGGCCACGACGAGGTCCTCGTCGCCACGAAGTTCGGATTCACGGTGGGCGACGAGGGCGACGCAACGGACAAGCTCCGCGTCCAGCCCGCCGAGATCCGGGCGGCGTGCGAGGCGTCGCTGCGGCGTCTCGGTCGCGACCACATCGACCTCTACCAGCTCCACGTCGGCAGCCTCCCCGACGCCGCGGCCGACGCCGCGGCCGGCACGCTCGAGGAGTTGCAGTCACAAGGTCTCATCCGGCACTTCGGCTGGAGCAGCGACGTTCCCCCCCAGGCCGCCCGCTGGGCGGCGCGGGGCACGTGCGCGGCCGTCCAGATCGCCTGCAACGTCTTGGAGGACAAGCCCGAGTTCTTCGAGCTCTGCGAGAAGACCTCGATGACGGCCCTCATCCGCAGCCCGCTCGCCTCCGGCTTCTTGTCGGGCAAGTACGGGCCCGACTCCCGGCTGCCGGCCGACGACTGGCGGGCCCAGGAGACAGCGCTCGGCTGGGGGGACATGTTCCGCCCGGACGGCAGCGCCGAACCGCGGTGGCTCGCCAAGCTCGACGCGCTACGTGAGGTCCTCACCGACGGTGGCCGCAGCCTCGTGCAGGGGGCAATCGGCTGGCTCTGGGCCCGCAGCCCGGCCGCCGTGCCGATCCCCGGGTTCAAGACGCCCGCCCAGGTGGAGGAGAACGTCGGCGCGATCCGCTTCGGACCGTTGCCGGCCGGTCACCTCCGGCGGATCGACGAGATCCTCGGCCGCTGACGACCGGTGCGGGCGACGGGGGGCGCCTTCCGCCCGGCCTGTGGCGCGAGGTGACGCCGCCGTGCCCGACCGCCGGCAACCCGGCGTCTCACGGCCGGGACCCGTCACCTGACCGCCGGGTCCGCCACGGGCGCCTTCTCAGGAGCCCTCGGCGACTCCGGTGCGCACGACCGACCGGCGCCAGGAGGGCCGGAGGATCCGGTGGAGCCCCCACCGCGTCACGAGGACGAACGCCTCGACGACGGTGAAGGTCGACATCTTCGAGGTCCCGGCGACCCGGTCGACGAAGTGGATCGGCACCTCGACGATGCCGGCGCCGGCCTGGCGGGCGAGGTGGGTCATCTCGATCTGGAACCCGTAGCTGTCGGCGCGGACCCGGTCGAGGTCGAGGCGGCGCAGCAGCGTCGCGGCGTAGACGCGGTAGCCGGCGGTCGAGTCCTCGACGGCGAGACCGAGGAGCACGTTGGCGTAGATGTTGCCGAGCCGCGAGATCAGCCGGCGTGAGACCGACCAGTTCGGGATCGTGCCGCCGGGGACGTAGCGCGAGCCGATGACGAGCCCGACGCCGTCACCGAGGGCCCCGAGAAGCTCGGGCAGCACCTTCGGGTCGTGCGAGAAGTCCGAGTCCATCTCGACGAACGCCTCGTAGCCCCGGGCGAGGCCCCAGCGGAACCCGTCGCGGTAGGCGGAGCCGAGCCCGGTCTTCCCGGCGCGCCGCAGCACCTCGATCCCGCCGAGGTCCGCGGCGGCCTTCTCGGCGAGCTCGGCCGTGCCGTCCGGGCTTCCGTCATCGACGACGAGGACGGACGCCTCCGGCACGACGGCGCGCACCGTCTCAAGGATCGCCTCGATGTTCTCGCGCTCGTCGTAGGTCGGCAAAACGACAAGGACCCGCATGCCAAGACCCTACCCGTCGGCGGCCACCTCGCCCGGGCGTGCCGGGGGCCGTCGGCGCTCGGCGAGGAGCTCGCGGGCCGCCACCTGGACGGAACCCGCCGCCGGGACGGCGAGGATCGCGCCGGCGATCGCGCCGAAGGTCGCGCCGACGATGTTGCCGGTCTCGGCGCCGATGAGCACGGCGAGCAGCACCCACAACGGCGAGAGCCGGACCGAACGGGAGACGATGAGCGGGTAGAGGAGGTGGTTCTCGATCTGCTGGTAGACGAGGAAGACGACGACCGTCACGATCCCCGCCACGGCCGAGTGGAGGAACGCCACGCCGACGGTCGGCACCCCGGCGAGGAGCCCCCCGACGAGCGGCAGGAAGTCGACGAGCCCGACCCACACGGCGAGCAGCGGCGCGAAGGGCACGTGGGTCGCCTCCAGCGTGGCGAACACGACGAGGCCGGCGATCACGGAGGTGGCGAGGTCGCCGATCATGAAGCCGGTGACCTCGCGGGCCATCGCGTCGGTGACGCGGCGCAGGCGGGTCGCGTGCTCCTCGGTCATGAACCCCCGGATGGTCTCGTAGGTGCGGGGCCCCTCGACGAGGACGAAGAACGAGATGAACGCGATCGTGACGAGCCCGACGATCCCCGAGACGACGGTCTTGCCGACGGCGAAGGCGGGGCGGGAGAGCTTGGCGATCGCGCTCTCGAGGTTCGGGACGTGGCGGCGGACCCAGCTCTCGAGGTGGAGGCGCGCGACGAGGTGGCCGACCGGGCCCCGGCCGTGCTGGGCGTCGCGCACGAGGGTCGGCAGGTCGTGGGCGAAACGCGTCGCCGAGGACACGAGCGGGTGGAAGAGCAGGTAGCCGAACGCCAGCGCGACGACGACGATCACGCCGTAAACGACGAGGACGGCGTTCACGCGCCGCAGCCCGCGCCGGCACAAGGCCCGCACGAACGGGTTGAGGAGGACGGCGACGAAAAGCGACACGGCGAGGAGGAGGAACGTCACCCGCAGTCGCCAGGCGAGCAGCGCGAAGACGGTGAAGACGAATCCGACGGCGAGCACCCAGACCGCCGCGCGCACGATGAGCCACTCGGTCGCCCGCTCGCGCGTCGCCTCCGCCGCGTCCCGCGAACGACCGACCCGCGTCCGGCCCGCGGGCCCGGCCGGTTCGTCCATGTGCCCAGTCAAGCCGACCCGGGGGGCCGGGCCGTGTCTTTCCGCCGCCGGCGCGCCGGGGTTGACCGGGCGCCGCGGGGACGTGGAAGCATGGTCGGATGCCCGAGGAGGAAAAGACACGCCCGCGTTCGCGCTGGCGTGCGGCCGTCCCGGCGCCGCTGCGCCACGGGATCCTCATCTTCCTCCTCGTCGTCGTCGTCGAGTACCTCGTCGTCCCGGAGCTCATCGGGGCGAGCAGGAACGTCCACTACCTCGAGAAGCTGAACATCGGCTGGCTCGCCGCCGGCGTCGGCTTCGAGGCGGCGTCGCTTTTCACCTACGCCCTCCTCACCTGGACGGTGCTTCCGCACCACCGCCCGAGCATCTCGCGCCTTTTCCGGATCGACCTTTCGACGACGGCGGTCGCCCACACCGTGCCGGGGGGGAGCGCGGCCTCGGCCGGGCTCGGCTACCGGTTGCTGACGACGAACGGCGTCACGGGCACGGACGCCGCCTTCACGATGGCGACCCAGGGCATCGGCTCGGCGGTCGTCCTGAACGTCATGTTGTGGCTCGCGCTCGTCGTCTCGATCCCGCTCGCCGGGTTCCACACGATCTACATCGTCGTCGCGCTGCTCGGCATGATCGCCCTCGCCTTCTTCGGGGTCCTCGTCCTGCTCCTCACCCGGGGCGAAGACCCGGCGGCGCGGTTCGTGCGGCGGGTCGGCGAGCTGCTGCCGCGCGTCCGGCCGGACCGGTTCGAGGAGACCTTCCGCCACATCAGCGACTCGCTGCGCACCCTGGCGACGAACCGCGACCGGCTCCGTTCCGCCCTCGTCTGGGCCGCGGCGAACTGGCTGCTCGACGCCGCGGCGCTCTGGGCGTTCCTCGCCGCTCTCGGGCGCTACGTCAACCCGATCGAGCTCCTCGCCGCCTACGGCATCGCGAACGTGCTCGCCGCGATCCCCATCACGCCGGGCGGGCTCGGCTTCGTCGAGGCGTCCCTGCCGCTACTGCTGGCGAGCTTCGGCGTGACGAAGAACGTCGCGCTCCTGGGCGTGCTCGGCTGGCGGATCGTCAACTTCTGGCTGCCGATCCCGATCGGCGCCGCCTCCTACCTGTCGTTGCGACTGCACCGCGGGGAGGGGCTCGGCGCCGGGCGACGCGCCCTCGCCGACCTTGCGGTGCGGCTCCCCCCGCCGGAGCCCCCACCGGTCGACTAGGCGTCAGCCGAGGCCCGAGCCCGCCGAGGTGACGGCGTCGAGGCCCCCGTGCCCCGTCGCCTCGACCCGCAGGGCGAGCTCGACGTCGAAGGTCCGCTCGAACATCTTCTGTTTGCGCCGCAGCGTCCACGCCTCCAGCTCGGGCTCGCCGGCCGCGCCGATGACGAGCGCGAGGGGACGCCCCGCCTCGGCCTCGACCCGGACCGACCGCACGAGCCCCCGGTGGGAGGCGTCGAGGCTGTCGGCGAGGCGCAGGATCGCCGTGAGGGCGACGGCCCGGGCGCGGTCGGGCCTGCGCAGCTGGGCGAACGGCTCGAAGGCGAGCTTCGGGGTGCCGCGCACGTGGTAGCGGCCCATCGTCGCGAGGATCCGGACCTCCTGGGGCGAGAAGCCCCGCAGCCCCCCGTGCTCGATGAGGTAGGCGGTGTGGCGGTCGTGGTCCTGCCGGCTGATGTGCTCGCCGATGTCGTGGAGGAGCGCCCCGAACTCCAACAGGTCCCGCTCGGCGGGCCCGAGCCCGTGGATCGGCACGGTCTCGTCGAAGAGCTGCACCGCGAGCGCCGCGACCTGGCGGGCGTGCTCCTGGCGCCAGTTCGAACGGCGGCACAGCACGAGGACGGACCAGCGCCGCAGCTCGCGCGGGTCGTCGAGGAGCTCGACGCGGTCGCGCCCGCCGAGGGCGTCGATGACGATCCCCTCGCGCAACGCCCAGTCGCTCACGGTGAGCTCGTCGAGACCCGTCGCCACCATCAGGTGGTCGAGGACGGCCATCCCCGCCGGCAAGAGGTCGACCCGTTTCGGCTCCGCCCCGGCCAGCCTGGCGCGCTCGGCGCCCGGCAGGGCGTAGATGCGGTCCCGGAGCGCCTCGAGATCGGCGCGCCCCACGGTGAGCTGGTTCACGACCTCGTGGACGACCCCGTCGCGGCCGGCCGAGGCCATGCGGGCGAGCGACACGAACGTCCCCGACGAGCCGATGAGTTGCCGGGGCCGCAGCGCCAGGATCTCGTCGAGCACCGGCTCGATCGTGCTGGCGATCCGGGCGCGCAGCCGCTTCAGGTCCTTGTCGCTCGGGGGGTCGTTCGCCACGAGCTCGGCGGTGAGCCGGCCGACGCCCAGGTGGACGCTCGTTGCGAAGGCGATCTCGGCGCGGTCGCCGACGATGAGCTCGAGGCTGCCCCCACCGAGGTCGGCGGCGAGCGCCGGACCGGGGTCGATCGTCACGCTCGAGCGGATCGCCTTGAAGATGAGCTCGGCCTCGCGGGTGCCGTCGACGACGTGGATCTTCACGCCGGTTTCGGTCTTCACCCGGTCGACGAGCGATCCCCCGTCGAGGGCCTCGCGGATCGCCGAGGTGCCGAGGGCGATGATCTCGTCCGCGCCGTTCATCTCGGCGATCGCCTTGAACCGGGCGACCACCGCGATCGCCTCGTCGGCCGCGGCCCGGCCGATGACGCGGTCGCGGGCGACGATGTCGCCGAGCCGGAGCATCTCCCGTTCGCGCACGAGCGGCACGAAGCTGCCGTCGGGGCGCGCCTCGACGACGATCATGTGGAACGAGTTACTACCGAGGTCGAGGGCGGCGATCCGCACCGGAAACTAGAACGCGCCGTCAGCCGGACGCCGGCGACGCGAGCGCTCGCGGGCGAGCTCCTCGAAGCGGCGTCGAGCACAGAGCCCGGCGGAGGTGGCGACCCGTGACCAGTTCCCGTCGGCCCCGAGCTCCCAGGAGCACTCGTCGTCGGCGAGGTCGAGGGTCAGGATGTCCTCGAGCCGGCCGCACAGCTCGATGTCGTGCACCGGGACGACCGCCTCGATCCTCCGGTCGAGGTTGCGCTCCATGAGATCCGCCGAGCCGATGAAGTACGTCGCCGGGTTGCCGGGCGGAACGGGGCCGTCCTCGCGCGCGAGGGCCGAGGCGGCGAGGACCTCGCGGGTCGGCACGCCGAAGCGGAAGATCCGGCTGTGCTCGAGGTAGCGGCCGACGATCGATTTCACGGTGATCGTCGACGAGAGCCCCGGGATCCCCGGACGCAGACAGCAGATCCCCCGGATCAGAAGCTCGACGCGCGCCCCGGCCTGGGAGGCCTCGTAGAGGGCGTCGACGATGACCGGGTCGGTCAGCCCGTTCGCCTTGATCGCGATCCGGCCGTCAAGGCCGGCCTCGCGCTCGGCGGCGATCCCCTCGAGCACCCAGGCGCGGAATCGGGCCGGGGCGACGATGAGCGAGCGGGTCTCGACTGCGCGCGAGAACCCCGTCAGGTGGTTGAAAAGGGCGGTGAGGTCCTCGCCGAGGACCGGGTCCGCGGTGAGCAGCCCGAGGTCTTCGTAGACGCGGGCCGTGTCCGAGTTGTAGTTGCCGGTCCCGATGTGGCAGTAGCGCCGGATCCCCTCGTCCTCCCGGCGGACGACGAGCGACGTCTTCGAGTGCGTCTTCAGGCCGACGACGCCGTAGACGACGTGGACCCCGGCCTCCTCGAGCTGCCGGGCCCAGCCGATGTTGCGCTGCTCGTCGAAGCGCGCCTGGAGCTCGACGAGCGCGGCGACCTGCTTGCCAGCCTCGGCGGCCCGGGCGAGCGCGGCGACGAACGGAGCGTCCCCCGATGTCCGGTAGAGGGTCTGCTTGATCGCGAGCACATCGGGGTCGGCCGCCGCCTGCGAGATGAACTCCTCGACCGAGGAGGCGAACGAGTCGTAGGGGTGTTGGACGAGCACGTCGCGCTCGCGCAGCACGGCGAAGATGTCGACGGGCTCGCCGGCCTCGTTCATGAGCCGCGGCGGCGTGCGCGGCGAGAACGACGGCAGGCAGAGGTCGGGGCGGTCGAGCCCGGCGATCGCCCAGAGCTGGCCGAGGTCGAGGAGCGTCGCCGACGCATAGACGTCGACCTCGCCGAGCTCGAGCTCGTGCCGGAGGAACTCGACGAGCTCCGGGGGCATCCCCGGCCCGACCTCGAGCCGCACGGCCCGGCCGAACCGCCGCCGGCGCAGCTCGAACTCGACGGCGGCGAGCAGGTCGTCGTCCTCGGAGTCGTCGAGCTCCATGTCGGCGTTGCGCGTGACCCGGAAGGGATGGCACGACCCGATCCGCATCTCGGGGAACAAGTCGTTGAGGTTCGCCGCGATCACCTGCTCGAGCGGGACGAAACGCTCGCCGTCGATGCGCACGAAACGCTCGAGCGAGGGCGGGACCTTCACCCGGGCGAACCGGCTCTCGCCCGTCACCGGGTCCTCGACCGAGATGGCGAGGTTGAGCGAGAGGTTCGAGATGTACGGGAAGGGGTGGCCGGGGTCGACGGCGAGCGGCGTGAGGACCGGGAACATGTCGCGCTCGAAGTGCCGCCGCAGCCGGTCCTGGTCGACGTGGCCGAGGTCGGCGCCCTCGACGATCTCGATCCCGGCAGCCGACAGCCCGGGCCGCACCGAGTCGTTGAAGATCCGCGCCTGGCGGTCGACGAGAGCCGTCACGCGGCCCCGCACCGCCTCGAGCGTCTCGAGGACGCTCCGCCCGTCGGGGAAGCGCCCCCGCCGGCCGGCGTCGAGCTGGTTCTTCAGCCCGGCCACGCGGACCTGGAAGAACTCGTCGAGCCCCGTGGAAAAGATCGCCAGGAACTTCGCCCGCTCGAGCAGCGGCAGCGCCTCGTCCCCGGCGATGTCGAGGAGCCGGGCCGCGAACTCGAGCCAGGACAGCTCCCGGTTCAGGTAGCGCGCCGGCCCGAAGGTCTCGACGTCCGCCCGCGCCTCCTCGACGGCCGGCTCCGCCGGCTGCCAAGCGCGCTCCACCAGCGGCTCCGTGGCCATCGCCCCAGGCTAGCTGGCCAGGCGGTTCGGTCCCTTTCAACTACCGTACGGGGCGTGACGCTTCTGGCAGCCCGCCGCGGGGCGTCGCGACGGCGGACCGAGGCGGGACTGCTCTGCGTCGGGGCCCTCGTCGTGCTCGCGGCGACGCTCATGCAGTCGCTCGCCACGACGAACGCGCTCCCCGACCACGTCGTCACGTTCATCGTCTGCCTCGTCCTCCTCAGCTTGGGCGTGCAGGTCGTGAACCGGCTCCTCGCACCGAACGCCGACCCGGTGATCGTGCCCGTGGCCCTTTTCCTGAACGGCCTCGGCTACGTGATGATCGAGCGCGGCGACTCCGGGCGCGCCGGGGAACAGCTCGCCTGGACGGTGATCGGGCTCGGGCTCTACGCGGCCGTACTTCTCGTCGTGAGGCGCAGCCGCGACCTCGAGCGCTACCGCTACCTGCTCGCCGGGGCCGCCCTTCTGCTCCTTGTCTCGCCGCTCGTGCCGGGGATCGGCGAGAAGATCAACGGGGCACGTCTCTGGGTGCACATCGACTCCATCGAGTTCCAGCCGGTCGAGATCGCGAAGCTCCTCATCGTCGTGTTCTGGGCGTCCTACCTCATCGACAAGCGCGAACTGCTCACGATCTCGACGCAGCGCATCGGCAACCGCATGCTCCCGGACCTGCGCGCCTTCGGGCCGATCGTCGTCGCCGGGGTGCTGGCGCTCCTCATCATCCTCGCCGAGCACGACATCGGCTTCTCGTTGCTTTTGTTCCTCGTCTTTTTGGTGATGATCTGGATGACGACGGGGCGGTGGACCTACGTCGTGATCGGGCTCGTCGTCTTCGTGCTGGCGACCCTCGCGGCGAGCCACGTCCTCGGCCAGGTGAACGAGCGCATCTCGGACTGGCTCGACCCCTGGGCCCGCGCGACCGGGACCGGCTACCAGCCCGTCCAGGGCGAGCTCGCCTTCGCCCGCGGGGGGCTCTTCGGCACGGGGATCGGCTTCGGGATCGCCGCCCGGACGCTGCCGGTGTCGTCGAGCGACTTCATCTTCGCCGTGATCGGCGAGGAGCTCGGGCTCGTCGGCGCGGCCGCCGTCGTCTGCTGCTACGCCATCATCGTCGGCGCGGGGCTGCGCGCCGCGCGTCGCGCCCACTCGGAGTTCGCCCGCCTCGTCGCCGCCGGGCTCACCGCGACGCTCGGCCTCCAGGCGTTCCTCATCATGGCGGGCAACACGCGCCTTTTGCCCCTGACCGGCGTGACGCTCCCCTTCGTCTCCTACGGCGGCTCCTCGCTCGTCGCCAACTACGCGCTGCTCGCGCTCCTCATGCGGATCTCGAACGAGGGGAATCAGCCGGTCGTCGAACCGGCCGTCCCGAGCTGGTCGAGCAGCACCGAGGCGACGGCGATCGTCGCCGGCGCGCCCTGACGCAACGCCAGGGCGATGGCGTCCGAGGGGCGGCACGACACAGCGTGCTCCGCCCCCGAGGATGCCACGACGACTTCGGCGTAGTAGGCGCCCTGCGTGTAGAGCGTGAGGCGCGCCGCCCTCACCTGCCCGCCGAGCCGGTTCACCACGTCGACGAACAGTTCGTGGGTGAGCGGCTTCGGGGTCGTCCGGCCACGTAGCGCGTAGCTGATCGCGGTCCCCTCGGCGAGGCCGATCGGGATGGCGAGCCTCCGCCTCGGCGCGGCGAGCTCCTCCAGGACGAGGACCGGGTTCGGGTTCGGGAGCACCATCGCGACGTCGACGACGTGCACGAGGGAGAAGCCCGCGCCCGGCCCGTCCTCCTCTTTGTCCGCCTCGGTCGCCAGCACCTCCGTCCCGGGGGCCGTTTCCTCGGAGGCCGCCTCGGGCCCGTCGGGGGGCGCGCCGACCGTCACCGCCACCGCCACCTCGGCGGTCGCGGCGGGCGTCTTGGCGGTGGCTTTGCGCGGTCTTGGCGTCATCGTGGGCGGCTCCGGTGCAGTTCGACATTAACCACGGCGCCCGCGGCAAGGAAGAACGCGAGGAGCGCCGAGCCCCCATAGGAGATGAACGGAAGCGGGATCCCCGTGATCGGCATGATCCCCGTCGCCATGCCGATGTTCTCGAACACGGAGATGGCGAGGAAGGCGAGCACCCCCGCGCACAACAGCCGCCCGAGGGAGTCCCGGGCGACCTGGACGGCGCGGAAGACGCGGTAGGCGACGACCCCGTACAGCCCGATCACCAACGCCGAGCCGATGAAGCCGATCTGCTCGCCGATCGCCGAGAAGATGAAGTCGGCGTACTGGATCGGCACGTAGGCGAGGTTCGTCTCGAGGCCGCGGAACAGCCCCGTGCCGCGCAGCCCCCCGGCCCCGATGGCGGTCTTCGACTGGATGACGTTGTAGTTGAGGGTCTGGGATCCGCCGCTGTCCTGGTGCAGAAACGCCGTCAGCCGGTCGAGCTGGTAGCGGTTGAGAACGTGGACCGCGACCGCGATCGCGAAGCCGGCGACGGCGAGCACGGCGAGCGCGGCCAAGAAGCGCAGGCGGACCCCGCCAACAAAGAGCATCACGAAGAGCACCACGGCGAGGAGGATCGCCGTGCCGAGGTCCGGCTGCACGACGACGAGCAGCATCGGGACGCCCGCCAGGACGACGAGCGCGGCGACGGAGCGCACGTTGAGCACCCGTTCGTGACGCGACAAGTACACGCCGATCACGATGATGGCGGCGAGCACGGCGAACTCCGAGGGCTGGAGCTGGAAACCCGCGATCGAGATCCAGCGCTCGGCACCGTTCTCGGTGTGCCCGATCGCCTTCACGGCGACGAGGGCAACGACGACCGCGCCGTAGAGCACGTAGCCCCACTCCTCCAGCCGCCGGTAGTCGACGAGCGCGGCGACGACCATCGCGCCGAACCCGACGACGTCGTAGGCGATCTGGCGCTTCAGGAAGTACGTCGGCTCGAGCGGATACAACGAGCGCGAGGCCGAGTACACCATCACGACCCCGAACACCGCGAGCAACACGATGGAGCCGACGAGCACGTAGTCGACGTGGCGCAGGACGGCGACGGCGGCGTTGTCGCTTCGGCGGCGCGCGACACGTCGCCCGAGGTAGTGGGCGGCCACGACCCGCAACGTTACCGGTGCCACGGGGGCTGCGACCTTGCGGCTCCGGGCCCGTCCGGCCGACCGTTGTCAGCGCCCGGGATCGATACCGAGCGCCGCGAACATCGCCCCGACGGGCGCCGTCTTGCCGGTGAAAAGCGCCACCTGGCGGGCCGCCTGGTGCACGAGCAGGCCGAGGCCGTTGCGGACACGGGCCCCCTGCGCGCCGGCGAGCGCCAGGAACTCGGTGACCGGGGGAGCGTAGACGGCGTCGACGGCGAGCTGGTCCGACCCGAGGTGGCCGGTGACCGCCTCCCATCCCCCCGCGAACCCGGCTCGCGCGCCGCCGAACCCGACCGAGGTCGCCTGGACGACGAGCGCGGCCGAGGCGACCTCCTCGACCCGGGCGACCCGCCCCGCGGCGCCGGCGAGCGCCGCGGCCGCCCCGGCGTTGGCGGCGGTCCGGTCGACGACGAGGACCTCCCGGGCCCCGGCGTCGGCGAGCGCGGCGACGATCGCCCGCGCCGTCGAACCCGCGCCGACCACGGCGCAGACCGCGCCCGCCGGGTCGAAGCGCCAGGTCGCCGCGAGGTCGTCGAGGAGGCCCACCCCGTCGGTGTTCTCGGCGCAGCTCCGCCCGCCGCGGAAGACGACGGTGTTCGCCGCGCCGATCCGTTCGACGGTCGGCGAGCGCTCGTCGCAGGCGGCGGCCGCGGCGATCTTGTGCGGCGTCGTCACCGACAAGCCCCGCAACCCCCGGGCCCCGGCGGCGGCGAGCGCCGCGGCGGCCCCGCCGGCGGGCACCCGGAACAGCCCGTAGGACCAGTCGAGCCCGAGCGCGGCGTAGGCCGCGTTGTGGATCACCGGCGAAAGCGATTGGGCGACCGGGTCGCCGATGAGCCCGGCGGCGAGCGTCGTGCCGGCCGGCACGGCCGCGTCGGGTTCGATCACTGCGATCGCGCCCGGTCGATGTACGCCTGGAGGATCACCGCCGCCGCCCCGGCGTCGACGGGGGGACGCGCCCCGCGGCCCCGAAAGGCGCGGCGCCGCGCGACCCGTCCCCGGAAGGCCCCGCCGCGGCGGCCCGAGGCGTCCGTCTCCTTTTGCCGGCGGCTCGCCTCGACGGTCGAGAACCGCTCGTCGATCGTCTCGACGGGCACGGAGAGCGCGTCCGCCAGCCGGGCGGCCTCGGCGATGACCCGTCCCGCCGCCGGTCCGATCCCGCCGTCGAGGCTCAGGGGCACGCCGACGACGACGACGGTCGCGCCGAGTTCGCGCGCGAGTTCGGCGATCGCGTCGTGATCGGCCCCCTCGTCGCCGCGGCGGGCGAGGACCCCCCGCGGGATGGCGACCGTGCGCGCCGAGTCCGTGACGGCGAGGCCGATACGCACCGCGCCGAGGTCGACGCCGAGGCAGGGACCGGGCGAGCCGCCGCCGTCGCTCACCGCGCGCCCCTCAAGCAGACCCGAGCAGCGAGTGCAGCGTCCCCAGCGCGGCGTCGACGGCGGACACGTCCCGCCCACCTGCCGTGGCGAGCTCCGGAGAGCCGCCCCCTCCCCCTCCGACGACCGCCGCCGCCGCCGCCGCGACGGTGCGGGCATCGATCCCGCTCGCCTTCGTCGTCGCGACGACGATCGCCACCCGGTCATCGTCGGACGCGCCGATGAGGCCGACGGCCACGACCCCTTCCTCCCGGCGGGCGGCGAGCGCGAGCTCCCGGAGCTCGGCAGGGTCGATCCCGTCCCGGCGGGCGACGACGGTTCCCCCTTCCGCCGTTTCGGCCAGCTTCTTCGCCTCGGTGGATCGGAACTGGCCCTCGAGCCGCCGGAGATCGTCGGCGAGCGCACGCTCGCGCTCGACGAGGCGCTCGACCGCCTCGTCGAGCTCGTCGGGCGGGGTGTGCAACGCGGCGGCCGCCCGCGCCACGACCGATTCCAGCCTGCGGAACCGGGCGAGCGTCCCGGTGCCGGTCGTCGCCTCGATGCGGCGCGTGTTGGCGCCGATCGAGCTCTCTGCGACGATGCGGAACGGCCCGATCGTGCCGAGCGCCGAGACGTGGGTCCCCCCGCAGAGCTCGACCGAGTCCGGGCCGGCGTGCACGACACGGACGATCTCGCCGTACTTCTCGCCGAAAAAGGCGATGGCGCCGGCACGCTCGGCCTCGACCCGCGACGTCTCGTCGACCCGCACCGGCGAGTCGGCGAGGATCGCCATCGAGACCATGTCCTCGACCCGGGCGAGCTCGGCGGGCGTGACGGCGGCGAAGTGGCTGAAGTCGAAGCGCAACCGGTCTGGCGCGACGAGCGAGCCCTGCTGTCGCACGTGCTCGCCGAGCACGGCGCGCAGGGCCCAGTGCAACAGGTGGGTCGCCGTGTGGTTGCGCCGGATCGCCTCCCGGCGCTCGACGTCGATCGTGGCGACGACCTCGGCACCCGCGGCGAGGACCCCGGAGGTGACGTAGCCCGTGTGGCAGGTGACCCCGTCCGCCGAGGTCGCGCCGAGGACGCGGAACGTGCCCGTCGGACCCGCGAGCGTCCCGGTGTCGCCGACCTGTCCCCCGGCCTCGGCGTAGAAGGGGGTGCGGTCGAGGAAGACGTCGAGGAGTTCGGCACCCGGGGGTGCCGTCTCGCCGTCGACGTTCTCGAACCCCTCGGCGTCGAGACGCGCCTCGACGCCGAGGACGCGGGCCGCGCACAAGGTCTCCGTGTAACCGACGAAGACGGTCGCCCCGAACTCGCCGAGGACCTCGCGCGCGCCCTCGCGCCGCGATTCCGCGGCGGCCTTGCGCGTCGCCTCCCGGCCCCGGGCGCGCTGTTCCGCCATCGCCGCCTCGAAACCGGCCCGGTCGACGGAGACCCCGCGCGCCCCGGCGACCTCGACGGTGAGATCGATCGGGAAGCCGTAGGTGTCGTGGAGCTTGAAGGCCGCCGTGCCGTCGAGGACGCTCCCGCCCTTTTCGAGCTCGGAGTCGATGAGCTGCGAGCCGGCGCGCAGCGTCCTGCGGAACGCCTCCTCCTCGTGGCCGACGACCGTCCGCACGAGCGAGGCGTCGCGGACAAGCTTCGGGTAGGCCCCGCCGAGCGTGGCGACGACGGAGTCGATGAGGTCGGGCAGCACGATCTCGGTCACGCCGAGCTGGTGGGCGCGGAGCGCGGCCCGGCGAAGGACGCGGCGCAGGACGTAGCCCCGCCCCTCGTTCGAGGGGAAGACGCCGTCGGAGACGAGGAAGGTCGCCGCCCGGGCGTGGTCGGCGAGGATCCGCAACGCCACGTCGGTCGGCTCGTCACGGCCGGCGGATGACCTCGTGAGCGCCGCGGCGGCGTCGACGACCGGGGCCAGCAGGTCGGTCTCGAAAAGCGACCCGACCCCCTGGAGGAGCGTGAGGATCCGCTCGAGCCCCGCCCCGGTGTCGATGTTCTTGTTCGGGAGCTCGGTGAGCGTCCCGTCGGCGGCGCGCTCGAACTGCATGAAGACGAGGTTCCAGATCTCGGTGTAGCGCTCGGAGTCCCCCTGGGCGGGCCCACCCGCCGGGCCGAAGGATTCCCCCCGGTCGTAGTAGATCTCCGAGCACGGCCCGCACGGACCGGTGTCGCCCATCTTCCAGAAGTTGTCCTCGCCCATCTTCTGGATGCGCTCGGCGGGGAGCTTCGCCGCCTCCTGCCAGATCCCGGCCGAGTCGTTGTCGGATTCGTGGATCGTCACCCAGAGCCGGCCGGGCTCGAAGCCGAATACTTCGGTCACGAGCTCCCACGCGTACGGGATCGCCAGCTCCTTGAAGTAGTCGCCGAAGCTGAAGTTGCCGAGCATCTCGAACAGCGTCTCGTGGCGCGCCGTCGTCCCGATGATGTCGATGTCCGACATCCGGAAGCACGGCTGGATCGTCGTCGCGCGCTTCTCGGGCGGCGTCTCGTCGCCGACGAAGTACGGCTTGAACTGCACCATGCCGGCGATCGTGAACATGACCGACGGGTCGACGGGCACGAGGCTCGCCGCCGGCAGCGCGGCGTGGCCCCGTTCGACGAAGAAGCGGGTGAACGCCTCCCGCAGCTGGTCGCTCGAGATCGTCATGTCCTCACCGTGCCCGGTTCTCCTTCGGTGCTGCTCGCCCGGACGCGGCGTCGTGCCGGAGGCTGCGCAGGGCCGCCAGCCGCTTCGCGACCCCGGCCTCGGCCCCGTGCTCGGACGGCTCGTAATACTGCCGTCCGACGAGCTCCGCCGGGAGGTAGTCGGCCTCGACCCAGCCACGCGGGTCATCGTGAGGATACTCGTAGCCGACGCCGTGCCCGAGCGTGGCCGCCCCGGGGTAGTTCGATCCCCGGAGCGCGGCCGGCACGTCGCCGAGGGCCCCGGACTCGACGTCGGACTGCGCCGCCCACAGGGCCGCCGCCGACCGGTTCGACTTCGGCGCCGTCGCGAGGTAGACGACCGCCTCGGCGAGGTTGAGGGCGGCCTCCGGCAGCCCGACGCGGTCGAGGGCCGCCGCGGCCGCCTCGGCCACGACGAGACCGAGCGGGTCGGCCATGCCGACGTCCTCGCTCGCCAGGATGACGAGCCGGCGGGCGACGAAACGCGGGTCCTCGCCCCCGGCGAGCAGGCGGGCCAGCCAGTAGACCCCGGCGTCGGGGTCCGAGCCCCGCACGGACTTGATGAGCGCGCTGATGAGGTCGTAGTGGGCGTCGCGCCCGTGTCGAAGCGCCCGGGTCGTCCGCGCCGCCTCGACGTCGTCCCGGCCGATCACCACGTCCGCCTCGCCGCGGGCGCGGGCGACGGCGACGGCGATCTCGAGGGTCGTGAGCATCGCCCGGGCGTCGCCGTCGGCGAGGTCGCAGCAGGCGCCGAGCGCGTCGTCGTCGACCGTCGCCCGCTCCAGCTCGGCCGCCCGGTGCCCGAGCGCCGCGAGATCGTCACGGCCGATCGCGTCGAAGCGCCACAGCGTCGAACGCGAAAGCAGCGGCGAGGTGAGCGAGAAGAACGGGTTCTCCGTCGTCGCTCCGATGAGGACGACGACGCCCTCCTCGACGCCCGGCAGGAGCGCGTCCTGCTGGGAACGCGAGAAGCGGTGGATCTCGTCGAGGAAAAGGATCGTGCCCCGCCCCGTCGTCCCGAGCTCGCGCCGCGCCGCCTCGAGCGTCTCGCGGATGTCCTTCACGCCGGCCGAGGTCGCCGAGAGCTGCACGAAGACCTTCGCCGAGCAGGCCGCGACGATCCGGGCGAGCGTCGTCTTGCCCGAGCCCGCCGGTCCGAAGAAGACCGCCGAGGAGAGCCGGTCCGCCTCGATGAGCGCCCGTAGGGTCGCGCCCGGACCGACGAGGTGGTGCTGGCCGACGAAGCCCTCGAGGGTCGCCGGACGCATCCGGGTGGCGAGCGGCGCCACCCGGGACAACTCCTCGGCGGCCGCGGCGTCGAACAGGTCGGAGGTCGGTCGCTGCGCCATCGCCGACGCGCCCGCGCGCCTAGCTCGCCCCCGTCGGGGTCGGGGCCGGCTTGGCGGGCGGGTCGGCGACGACGCGCACGCCGATCTCGGCGAGGCGCCGGTCCGAGAGGGGTAACGGCCCGCCGGTCATCGGGTCCGAGCCGGACTGGGTCTTCGGAAAGGCGATCACCTCGCGGATGTTCTCCTCGCCGGCGAAGATCGCCGCGAGCCGGTCGAGCCCGACGGCGAAGCCGGCGTGCGGCGGGCCGCCGTAGCGGTAGGCGTCGAGGAGGAACCCGAACCGCGACTCCGCCTCGGCGGCCGAGATGCCGAGCGCCGAAAAGATCCGGCGCTGCAGCTCCGGGCGGTGGATCCGGATCGAGCCGGAACCGAGCTCCCAGCCGTTCAGCACGAGGTCGTAGCTGTGGGCCCGCACGCTGAACGGGTCGGTCTCGATCCGGTCGAGGTCCTCGAGGTACGGCATCGTGAACGGGTGGTGGGCGGCCTGCGGGTTGCCGTCCTCGTCCACCCCGTCGAACAGCGGGAAGTCGACGACCCAGCAGAACCGCAGCGCGCCCCTGACCGCCGCCGGGCGTCCGAGCTCGAGCCGCAGCTGCCCGAGGACCTCGCAGGCGCGACGGCGCTCGTCGGCGACGACGAGCACGAGGTCACCCGCAGCGGGCGACGCGGCCCTGGCGATGCCCTCGAGCTCGCCGGCGGAGAGGAACTTTGCGACCGGGCTGTCGAGCGCGACGGGGTCGCCGACGGCCCGCATCCAGACGAGGCCCTTCGCGCCGAGCGACCTCGCCCGCTCGACGAGCTCGTCGAGACGGGCGCGGCCGAGCGCCGCGCCGTCCGGCACGACGATCGCCCGCACGGCGGGGGCCTGGAACGCCTTGAACCCGGTGCCGGCGAGCACCGCCGTGAGGTCGACGAGCTCCATCCCGAAGCGCACGTCGGGCTTGTCCGTGCCGTAGCGGTCGAGCGCCTCGGCCCACGTCATCCGGGCGAACCCCCCCGGGCGTTCGCCCGTCGCCGCCTCGGCCGCCTCGACCATCGCGTCGGTGACGAAGGAGAGGACCTCGTCCTCGCCGACGAAGCTCGCCTCCACGTCGAGCTGGGTGAACTCGAACTGCCGGTCGGCCCGGAGGTCCTCGTCGCGCAGGCACCGGGCGATCTGGTAGTAGCGGTCGAAGCCGCCGATCATCGACAGTTGCTTGGCGATCTGCGGGCTCTGGGGCAGGGCGTAGAAAAGGCCGTGCTGCAACCGCGACGGCACGACGAACTCGCGGGCGCCCTCCGGCGTCGGCGTCCAGAGCAACGGCGTCTCGATCTCGACGAAGCCCTGGCGTTCCATCGAACGGCGGATCGCCGAGTTCACGACCGCGCGCAGCCGCAGGTTCGCCTGCATCCGGTCGGTCCGCAGGTCGATGTAGCGGTAGCGCAGCCGCAACGGCTCCTCGGTCTCGACCCGCTCGTCGAGGGAGAACGGCAGCGGCTCGCACGTCGCCAGCGTCTCGACCGTGCAGTCGCCGAGCTCGACGTCGCCGGTCGAAAGCGCCGGGTTCGCGGTGCCCTCGGGGCGCCGGCGAACCGTGCCCGTCACGCGCACGACGTACTCCGGCCGGATGGCGTGGGCGCGCTCGACGACGCACTGGATGACGCCGGTGTGGTCGCGCACGTCGAGGAAGGCGAGGTGCTCGCCGTGCTCGCGTCGGCGGGCCACCCAGCCGCAGACCGCCACCTCCGCCCCGATGTCCGCCTCGCGCAGCGCCCCGCAGTAATGCGTGCGCATGCCGAGCCCGGCCGCCGGGTATTCGACCCCTGTCACGAGATCCACCTCCGGACCGCCGCCTCGAGATCACCGGTCGCGACCGACTCCTGCTCGCCTGAGCCCGCGCCGCGCAGTACGCGCAGCGTGACGGTCCCGGCCGCCCGCTCCGCGGCGCCGACGATGGCGGCGAGCCGCGCCCCGCTGCGGTCGGCCAGGCCGAGCTGGGACTTCATCGAGCGGTGGTCAAAGGCCCGGTCGGTCGCGATCCCGGCTGCGCGCAGCCGCGTCGACACGTCCCGCGCCGCCGCCCCGTCGAGCACATCGACGACGAAGACGTCGATGTGGTCGCCGACCCCGTCGAGAGCTCCGTCGAGCTCGCCAGCGAGCACGACGCGCTCGATGCCGCACCCGAACCCGATCCCGGGTGTGTCCTTCCCGCCGAGCGCGGCGACGAGCTTGTCGTAGCGGCCACCGCCCAAGACGACGTCTTGCGCGGCGTCGAGGCGCGCCGAGGCGAACTCGAAGGTCGTCCGCGTGTAGTAGTCGAAACCCCGGACCAGCCGCTGGTCCCGGGTCCACGGGATCCCCGCCGCGGAAAGGCCCTCGGTCACGCGGGCGAAGTGCTCGCGGCACGGCGCGCACAACGCGTCGCCGAGCGCCGGGGCCACGGCAGAGACCTCCACGCAGGCCGGGTCCTTGCAGTCGAGCACGCGCAGCGGGTTCACCGCCCAGCGCTTGGCGTGCTCGTCACAGATCTCCGACTCGTGGCCGGCGAGGTAGTCCCGCAGCGACTCGCGATACGCGGGCAGACAGGCGTCGTCGCCCATCGAGTTCACCCGGAGCTCGACGCCCGTCAGCCCGAGCGACGCAAGGAAGGCGTGGCCGAGCACGATCACCTCGACGTCGAGGTCGGGATCGGCGCTCCCGATTGCCTCCACGCCGACCTGGTGGTGCTGGCGGTAGCGGCCAGCCTGCGGCCGCTCGTAGCGGAAGGCCGGCGTCGCGTACCAGACCTTCCAGGGCAGACTCGGGTGGTGCTCGACGAAGGCGCGCACGACCGAGGCCGTCCCCTCCGGCCGGAGCGCGAGCAGCCGGCCGCCCTTGTCCGTGAACTCGTACATCTCTTTTCGCACGAGGTCGGTCGCCTCACCGGCACCGCGGCGGAAGACCTGCGCGTCCTCGAACATCGGCGACACGAGGAGCCCGTAGCCGGCGAGGGCGGCAGCCCGCGCGAACCGGGCGACGACGGCCGCGAAGCGTGCGCTCTCCGGCGGGAGGACGTCCTTCGTACCCTTGGGCGCCTGGAAGGCGCTCACGAGTTGCTGGCGCGCAAGGACCTGCCCTTGCCCGGCAGCAGGCGGAAGGCGTCGTAGACGCCCTCGAGCCCCCGCAACGCGACGAGGACCGAGTCGAGGTGCGCGCTGTCGGCGAGCTCGCACTCAAATCGCATGCTCGTCACCCTATCCGGTGCGGTCTCGGCGGAAACTGCGACGATGCCGACGTGGTGCTCGGCGAGCACCCGCGCCACGTCGGCGAGCAACTCGGAGCGGTCGAGCGCCTTCACGCCGATGCCCGCGGTGTGCAGACCGACCTGCGCGGCGTCCCACTCCACCTCGACGAGCCGCTCCCGGTGCTCGCCGACGAGCGAGAGGGCGTTCACGCAGTCGGCGCGGTGGACCGACACGCCGCGGCCGCGGGTGACGAACCCGACGATGCGGTCCCCCGGCACCGGCGTGCAGCACGCCGAGAGGCGCACGAGCATGTCGTCGAGGCCTTCGACGAAGACGCCCGCGGCGACCGGCTCGCCGGCGCGGCGCGGCTGCAGCACGGTCGTCGGCAGTTGCTCCTCGCCCTCGCCGAGGAGCTCGCGCCGTAGCCGCTGCACGACGGAACGCGCCGAGAGGTGGCTCTCGCCGATCGCGGCGTAGAGCCCGTCGAGATCGGCGTAGCCGAGCGCCCCGGCGAGCCGTTCGAGCGCCGTCGAGCCGAAGAGCCGTCGCACCGGGAGGCCCTCCCGGCGGAGCTCCTTCGCCAGGTCGTCCCGGCCGTTGTCGATCGCGTCCTCGCGGCGTTCCCGGCTGAACCACTGGCGGATCTTGTTGCGCGCCTTGGCGGAGACGACGATCTTTAGCCAGTCGCTCGAGGGGCCCGCCGTCGGGAGCTTCGACGTGATGATCTCCACGGTGTCGCCCGGCTGCAGCCGCGTCTCGATCGGGACGAGCTTCTCGTTGACGCGCGCCCCGACGCAGCGGTGGCCGACGTCGGTGTGGATCGTGTAGGCGAAGTCGATCGGCGTCGCCCCTGTCGGCAGCGTCACGATCTCGCCTTTCGGGGTGAACACGTAGACCTCGTCCTGTTCGAGGTCGAGCTTCAGGGTCTCGAGGAACTCGATGGGATCGGGGGTCTCGCGTTCCCAGTCGACGATCCGCTGCAACCACTGCATCTCGTCGGCCGACGACGTCTCGCCGCGGTGGGCGGCGTCCTCCTTGTAGCCCCAGTGGGCGGCGATGCCATGTTCGGCGCGCAGATGCATCGCCATCGTCCGGATCTGCACCTCGAGGGGCTTGCCACGGGGACCGACGACCGTCGTGTGGAGCGACTGGTAGAGGTTGAACTTCGGCGAGTTGATGTAGTCCTTGAACCGGCCCTGGACCGGCGGCCACAGGGCGTGCACCACGCCGAGGGCCTCCCAGCAGTCCTTGTCCGAGTCGACGATGATCCGGATCCCGACGAGGTCGTTGATCTCCTCGAACTCCTTGCCGCGCACGACCATCTTCTCGTAGATGCTCCAGAGGTGCTTCGGCCGGCCGGTGACGATCGCCTCGATGCCGAGCGACTCGAGCCGGGCCCTCAGGGCTTCGAGGACCTCGGCGACTTCGGCCTCGCGGCTCGGTGCCCGGGTCGCCACCATCTGGGCGATCTCCTCGTAGCGCTTCGGGTGGAGGGTGAAGAACGAGAGGTCCTCGAGCTGCCACTTGATCTCCTGGATGCCGAGGCGGTGGGCGAGCGGCGCGTAGATGTCGAGGGTCTGCTGGGCGATGCGGCGTTGCTTCCAATCGGGCATCACCGAAAGCGTCCGCATGTTGTGGAGCCGGTCGGCGAGCTTGATGACGAGCACCCGCCAGTCGTTCGCCATGGCGACGAGCATCTTGCGCACCGTCGCCGCCTGCTGGGCCTCGCGCGAGGAGAACCTCAGCCGGTCGAGCTTCGTGACCCCGTCGACGATCTCGGCGATGACGGGGCCGAACTCCGCCTCGATCTCCGCGACCGTCACGGACGTGTCCTCGACGACGTCGTGGAGGAGCGCGGCCACGGCACTCGTCGCGTCGAGCCCCAAGTCGGCGACGATCTGCGCCACGGCGATCGAGTGCGTGATGTACGGCTCGCCCGAGAGGCGGTGCTGTCCCTCGTGGGCGCGCGCCGCCATCGCGTAGCCGCGCCGCACGAACTCGGTGTCCGCCCCCGGATGGCGGTAGGCGAGCGTCGCGATCAGCGGCTCGATGGAGCTCACCGGTTCCGGCTGCTCGTCGATCCCGACGAGCAGCATCGGGGTGGTGAGGTACTCCCGGTCGATCGGGCCCACCGCGTCCATGACACAGGGTACCGTCGCCGACCTGGTCACGGCGGCACCGCCCGGTCCCGAGCTGGCCCTTCGCGCGCCCCCGCCGGCCGGCGGGTCAGCCGGGGACGGCGGCCGCCGGGCCGCCCGCCAAGACGGCCTCGAGCGGAACCGGGTGCGCCTCGGCCGGGGCCGGCGGCGGGGCGGGGACCATGCCGTCGAGCAGGTACGCCCAGACGAAGAGGTTCGCCGGGTACATGAGGTAGCCGAAGCGCGTCGCCGGGGCGAGGAGCGTGGCGAGCAGCATCGCCCACGCGGTGAAGCGCACGACGGCCGCCGGGGTGCGCGGCGTGAAGCGCCGCAGGCCGTAGGCGACGAGGCCGAATCCCACCAGGGTGAGGACGGCGATGATCAGCCGCTTGTGGTCGGGAAATGTCGTGACGAGGACCTGCCCGAGGAGCGGGCTCGCCGCCGGCGACTTCACCGAGGTGAGCCCCAGCGGGAACTTGATCACGTTCAAGACGAACGCCGCCGGATTCGTCGCGAAGCCGATCCCGACCACGGGGACGGCGATGAGGCAGACCGCCCCCGAGTACCGCAGAAGGGCCGGGCGGCCCTCGCGGTCTCGAATCGCGAGCAGCATCAAGACGATCACCGGCCAGGCAGTGAACTTGAGCGTCGCCGCGGCCCCGAGCACGAGGCCCGCGAGCACCGGTCGTCGCTTCGCAACGAGCACGAGGCCCGCGAGCATGAGGACGATGACGGGCAGGTCGTCCCCGCCCGTCACCATCGGCAACGCGCCGGAGGGCAGCACGACGAGGAACTGGAGCACCCGGCCGCGGCGCCCGACCGTCGCGCCCCCCGCGACGAGGGCGAGCGCCCCGACGAGCAGGCTGAATCCGGCGAGCGTCACGCGGGCGTCGGTGAGCTCGGGCGGACCCGCCGCGGCGTTGGCGAGGCCGAAGGGCGCCATCCCCGGCAGGTACGGGTAGAACGAGTTGGCATCAATCGACTTCGCGTCCGAGCGCGGCGAGACGCCGACCGTCACCGGGTGGCTGAGGTACGGATTGTGGCCGGCAGCGAGCCGGTCACCGGCGCGCTCGACGACGGCGACCTCGGACTGCGCGTTCGCCCCGGGACGGGCGTCGGCCCGCCAGACGAGCTCGGCGACGAGGGGCACGAGGACCGCGCCGATGATGAGTGCCACGACGACGAGGCGCCGCACGAGGCTCACCGTCGCCGCCCGCAGGTCCCCGCGCCTCGCCGCGACCGCCACCGCGGCGCAGACGACGGTTCCGACCCCGTAGGCCACCACGGCCATCTGGCCCCATTCGCGGTAGTCGGCGGAGATCGCGAAGACGGCGTTCGCGACGGCGAAGATCGTCGCGCACGAGTAGAGGAAGACGTCCTTTTCGACCGGGGCCCACAACATGACGCGCCGATACGCCGAAAGGACAGCCTCTGGCATCGGTCCGAATCGTACTAGCAGGGCCGGAAGGCCCCGTGAGGCTAGATGAGGGGCGCACCGTCCCGCCTCCGGAGACCGGAGGCGGGACTCGGCGCCCCGAGCGGTCGGGCGGTTCCGCTCAGCGGTTCGGTTGCGGGGTGTAGCGGAGGTACTTCTTGACCGTCTTGAACCCCTTCGGGAACTTCTCCTTGGCATCCTCGTCGGACACCGCCGGAACAATGATCACGTCCTCGCCGTCTTTCCAGTTCACCGGCGTCGCGACGGAGTAGTTCGCCGTCAGTTGAAGCGAGTCGAGGACCCGCAGGATCTCGTTGAAGTTCCGACCCGTCGACGCCGGGTAGGTGATCGTCAGCTTCACCTTCTTGTCCGGGCCGATGACGAAGACCGACCGGACGGTGAGCGTGTTGTCGGCGTTCGGGTGGATCATCCCGTAGAGATCGGCGACCTTGCGGTCCGGGTCGCCGAGCAACGGGAAGTTGAGCGACTGCCCGGTCGCGTCCTTGATGTCGGCGACCCAGGCCTCGTGCGAGGAGACCGGGTCGACCGAGACGCCGAGAACCTTGGTGTTGCGCTTGTCGAATTCGCCTTTCAAGCGCGCGACCTCGCCGAGCTCGGTTGTGCACACCGGCGTGAAGTCCTTCGGGTGCGAGAAGAGGACGCCCCAGCTGTCGCCCAGGTAGTCATAGAGCGTGATCTCCCCTTCGGTCGATTCCGCGGTGAAATTCGGGGCGGTGTCGCCCAGCTGCAATGCCATCTTGTGGTCCTCTTCCATTCCGGTCGCGCATGCCGCGCTGACCACCGTGTCGATCGTGTCCGGCAAGCTTAACGGCGCCGCGAAAATTCCCGACTACCTCGACCGGTCCGTGCCTCGGCACGGGCCGCGGCGCCGTCGGGCCAGCTCAGAGCCCGGGTTGCGGGGTGTAGCGGAGGTAGTTCTTCACCGCGCGGTAACCCCGCGGGAACCTCGCTGCAGCATCGGCGTCCGAAACCGCCGACGCGACGAGTACATCGTCGCCCGGTCGCCAGTTCGCCGGCGTCGCGACCGGGTGCTGCGCAGCGAGCTGCAGGGAGTCGAGGGCCCGCAGGATCTCGGTGAAGTCGCGCCCGGTGCTCATCGGGTAGTTCATCATGAGCGCGACGGTCTTGCGCGGGCTGACGACGACGACGGAGCGGACCGTGAGCGAGTTGTCGGCGAAGGGATGGATCATCCCGTAGAGGCTCGCGATGATGCGGTCGGGGTCGCCGAGCAACGGGAAGTTGAGCGAGTGGCCGGTCACGTCCCTGACGTCGCTGCACCAATCCCGGTGGGTCGCGACAGGGTCGACCGAGACGCCGAGCACCTTGGTGTTGCGACGCTCGAACTCGCCGATGAGACGGGCGACCTCGCCGAGCTCGGTCGTGCACACCGGTGTGAAGTCCTGCGGGTGCGAGAAGAGAACCCCCCAGCTGTCGCCGAGGTAGTCGTGGAACGCGATCACTCCCTCGGTCGAGTCGGAGACGAAATCGGGCGCGTGGTCGCCGAGCCGCAGTGTCATGTTCTCCCCCGTAGAGCATGGCGCTCAACATCCGTTCCCCCGTCGACGGATGCCAGCGAACGCCTTTTCCGGCGTCAGTCAAAAGCACTATAGCGACGACGTGTGACACGTCAACCGTTGTGATCGGGGCTGTTTCTCCCTTCAGAAAGAGCAACCCGCTTGCGCCACCGATGCACAATGACCGCGGCGACGACGCCGACCGCCACGACGACGATGATCGCGGTCGACGCCCGACCGCCCCAGGTCAGCACCTTCTCGTACGACTTGCCGACGGCGTAGCCGGCGAGCGTGTAGGCGGTCCCCCAGATCAGCCCGCCCGTCGCGTTGGCGGCGAGGAACGTGCGGTAGCGGACCTCGGACGCCCCGGCGACGCCGGGGACGAGGGCGCGGAACACGGCGACGAACCGGCCGACGAAGACGGCGTAGGCGCCCCGGCGCTGCAGAAAGTCACGGGTCCGCTCGACCCCCGGGTGGTCCTTGAGCGGACGGTGGGACAACAGCACCGGCCCGAAGCGCCGGCCGACCTCGTAGCCGACGCTGTCGCCGACGATCGCGCAGACGACAACGAGGGTGCAGATCCACGACAGGCTGACGTGGTGCTCCGAGGCGAGCACGCCCCCGAACACGACCGCCGTCTCGCCCGGGAGCACGAATCCGACGAACAGCGCCGCCTCGCCGAAGCACAGCGCCCCGACGAGCGCGTACGCCTCCCAGCCACCGAGCCCGAGAAGCGGGCTGAGCAGCGTGTTCACGCCGTCGTGACCCGTGCCACGGGCGAAACTGTAGGCGGCGCCGTAAGGCCGCCGACGGAGAGGGTCGGACTCGCGCCTCGCGGCGCGATCCCGGCAGGGCGCCCGTAAGAATGCCGGGATGAGCAAAGGCACCACTCTGCTCGTCTCGACGCCCGACAACCAACGGGAACACGTCCTCGGGATCCTCGAGGGTCTTTCCGACGGGCAGCTGCGCTGCCCGGTCCTGCCGTCCCGTTGGACGTGCCTCGGCATGGTGCGTCACCTGACGCTCGGCGTCGAGAGGTTCTCGTTCCGCGAGATCGTCGCCGGGGAGTCGTTCGATCCAGCGGATCCCGACCTCGACGCCGATGCCGCGCGGCGCGTCCCCGCGGAAATGTCGGCCGAGGCGGTTTCGGCCGGTACCGCGCGAAGATCGCGCGCGCGAACGCGATCATCACCGCGACTTCCCTCGACGCCCCACCCGCCACGTGGCCCGACGACATCTGGCCGACATGGAGACTGCACGATCTGCGGGAGATCGTCCTCCACGTGATCACGGAGACGGCATGCCATGCCGGTCATCTCGACGCGACGTGCGAGCTCGTCAACGGCCGCCTCTGGATCTCCTGAGGCCGGATCAGACGGATTCCCTCCCGAACAGAAACCTCACGGCGCTGAAGGTCGCGCTTGCTCTCGGACCGCCGGGATCACAACGTGACGGGTGCGCGCGACGCACGTCGCGCGCAAGACTGCGACGTCGGCCGACTCCGCCAACGAGCCGACGGCCCGCTCCACCCCTTTTCCTCCTCCGTCAGATCGACGAACCGGGCCGGATCTCGCCGCAGGGCGCCAGTGCCGGGACGACGCGCCGTTAGGGTGTACATCGCCCGGTCGATGACGGTCAGCCGACGCAGCGCGAGACGCCCGACGAGCCAGGTTCTCAACGAGGAGCAACGACACCGGAACCGTCCCCGCCGGTCTGAAACCGACGGCCGGATCGAAAGGAGCGATGATGCCCACCCGCAACAGCGCACCCGCAGGGTCGCCCTGCTGGGCTGACCTGTGGACCTCTGACGTCGAGGGCAGCCGCAAGTTCTACGCCGAGGTTTTCGGCTGGAAAGCAGAGGAGCCGAGCCCCGAGTTCGGCGGCTACTTCATGTTCACCCGCGACGGCGTCCCGGTCGCCGGAGCGATGGGCGACATGGGGGACATGCGCGCCGACAATACCTGGAAGATCTATCTGTGCACCGACGACATCGCACGGACCGCCGATGCGGCCGCCGCCACCGGCGCGAACATCGCCTTCCCGCCGACCGCGGTCGCCGACCTCGGCTCCCAGATGGTGTTCGTCGACCCGACCGGCGCACCTCTCGGGGCCTGGCAACCGGGCACCTTCCCGGGGTTCACCGTCTTCGGCGAGCACGGTGCCCCGGACTGGTTCGAGCTGCACACCCGGGACTACGAAACCGCCGTCTCGTTCTACCGAGACGTCTTCGGGTGGGAGACGAGCACCGTGAACGATTCCGGCGAGTTCCGCTACACGACGATGAAGGATCCGAACAGCGACGGATGGCTCGCGGGGATCCTCGACGCCCGCGCGACGCTCCCCCAAGGCACGCCCCCACACTGGTCGATCTACTGGAACGTCGACGACGTCGACGCCGCCGCCAGGAAGGTTCGGGCTCTCGGCGGTTCCGTCGTCACCGGCGTCGACGACACCCCTTACGGGAAGGTGGCGACGGTGACCGACCCCGCCGGGGCGTATTTCCGGCTGCGGACGCCGCCACGGTAGAGGCTTCCCTCCACCATCCGCCGTGCCGTGAGGCGTACCCTGGCACCGTGCGGCGCAGGGTCATCCTGGTGGTCGTCGTCTTGGTCACCGCGGCCGAGTTCGCCGTGGTGGCGCGCCGTCGCGGCTCCATCTTTGGCGTCAACACCGTCGTGCGCTGCCGGCGCGGGCACCTGTTCACCACGTTCTGGATCCCAGGTGGGTCCTTGAAGGCGATCCGCCTCGGCTGGTGGAGGCTCCAACGCTGCCCGGCGGGCAGGCACTGGAGCCTCGTCACCCCGGCCCGGGTGTCGGCGCTGACGGCCGAGGAGCGACAACTCGCCTCGCACCTCCACGACATTCGCGTCCCCTGACCCGGCGGCGCCCGCGGCGAGCGGGCGAGGGTCCGATCCGGCGGGCGCCGGCCGCGACGTCCGCAGAACAGCCAGGATCCAGCAAAAATGGTGATCCGGTCGACCCGAGTTCGTGCCGGTTGCGACCGTGTGCAAATATCGCCGAGATTGTGCCGCTCGCCCGTACGCGAGGTGCGATGGTCATGGTGATGGGAGACATCGAGACATTCCCGGTTGACGGGCGACGCGCCCGCGGCGAGCGGACACGCCTCAGGGTCATCGAGGCCCTCCTCGACCTTGTCGACACGGGCACCGTCCGGCCCACGGCGCAAGAGGTCGCGACCCGCGCCGGGGTCGCGCTCCGCACCGTGTACCACCACTTCGAGGACGTCGAGGCGTTGCGGCGGCTCGCCCTCGATCTGCAGATGCGCCGGCACGCGGAGATCCTCAAGCCCATCGATACCCAACGCGCCCTCGCCGAACGCATCGAGGCGGTCGCCGCTCAGTGCCGCAAGCTGTTCGAGATCCTCACGCCGATCCGCCGAGCGACGATGTTCGACGAGCAGAGCTCACCGGAGATGGCGGAGGGCATCGCCTTCTGCACCCGAACGCGGCGCGACCATGTCGTCGCCACGTTCGCCCCCGAGCTGGGTGAGCGCGGGGCGGATGCTCGCGTCCTCACGGACGCGATCGACCTCGTGACGTCCTGGCCGATGTGGGAGTACCTGCGCGCCTCGCTCGGCAGGTCCCCGGCGTCGGCGACCCGGGTGATGATCGCCTCCCTCGGGGCCTTGCTCTCGCCCGCCGCACAGTCACCGGCGACGAGCGGGCCGGGTCGGGGGACCTCGAAGCGACGGCGGGGCGGCGCGGAATGACTTCGGCGCCGATCCCCGGCGCCGAGGGACCGGTGGGCGTCGGGGTCCACCGCGAGCAATTGTCGAGCGCGGCCGCCGTCGCGCTCGTCACGGCCCTCAACGCCGAGCTTTCCGGGCGTTATCCCAATCGCGTCGACTGCCACTTCGACCTCGCCGAGGAGGAGGTGGGGGCCGGCCGCGGCATGTTCGTCGTCGCGTCGATCGGCGACACCGACGTCGGCTGCGGCGCCGTCCGGCTGATCGACGACGACGTCGCCGAGCTGAAGCGCATGTTCGTCGTGCCCGAACTCCGCCGACGGCGGATCGCGGCGGTCGTCCTCTGCGCCCTCGAAGACGAGGCCCGAGCGCTCGGCGCGAACCGGATCGTCCTTGAGACGGGGATCCGCTCGCCGGAGGCGCTCGCCCTCTACCGGCGGGAGGGGTACCACGAGATCGAGAAGTTCGGCCCCTACGTCGCTTCGTCGGTCAGCGTCTGCATGGGAAAGGACCTCGGGACAGTCTGAGCCGTCGCACAGCCGAGTTCCCGCTCCACCCGGCGGTAGCCTACGAGGGCTCTCGCCGATCTCGCGACACAGCTCCGGGTCGACTCGATCCGCTGCACGACCGCCGCCGGCGCGGGTCACCCGACCTCGTCGCTCTCGGCCGCCGATCTGCTCGCCGTGCTCGTCACCCGCCACCTCCGTTACGACTGGGCGTTGCCGAAGCGGCCCGAGAACGACCACCTGATCTTCTCGAAAGGTCACGCCTCGCCGCTTCTGTACGCGGTCTTCCGGGCCGTCGGCGTCGTCGACGAGGACGAGCTCGTCACGACCTACCGCCGTTTCGGCTCGCGCCTCCAGGGCCACCCGACGCCGATGCTGCCGTGGGTCGACCTGGCGACGGGGTCGCTCGGCTTCGGGGTCGCCGCGGCCGTCGGCGTCGCGCTGGCGGGCAAGTTCCTCGACGAGCTCCCCTATCGGGTCTGGGTGCTCTGCGGGGACAGCGAGCTCACCGAGGGCTCGGTCTGGGAGGCCCTCGACAAGGCGGCGTACTACGAGCTCGACAATTTCACGGCGATCGTCGACGTCAACCGGCTCGGCCAGCGCGGGCCGACCGAGTTCGGCTGGGACCTCGACGCCTATGCGAAGCGGGTCGCCGCCTTCGGGTGCCACCCGATCGAAGTCGACGGGCACGACCTCGCGGCCCTCGACGCGGCTTACTGCGAGGCCCGGCGCGTCGCACGCCCGTCGGTGATCCTCGCCCGGACGGTGAAGGGCCGCGGTGTGCCGGAGATCGAGGACAAGAACGGCTGGCACGGCACGGCGCTCCCGGCCGAGCTCGCCGAGAAGGCCATCGCCGCGCTCGGCGGGCCGACCTCCCTCGTCGTCACCTCCGCGCCTCCGGAGCCCGGGACGCCGGCGATCGTGCCGAACCCGCACGTACCGCTCACGCTCCCCCGGTACGCGCTCGGCGAGAAGATCGCGACCCGCAGGGCTTGGGGCGAAGCGCTCGTCGCGCTCGCGGCGCGCCCGGAGGTCGTCGTCCTCGACGCCGAGGTCGGGAACTCGACGAACTCGGAGCTCTTCTACGCCGTCGCGCCCGAGCGCTATTTCGAGGCCTTCATCGCCGAACAGCTGATGATCGCGGCCGCTGCGGGACTCGCCGTACGCGGCTACGTGCCGTTCGCCGCGACGTTCGGCGCGTTCATGTCGCGCGCCTTCGACTTCCTGCGGATGTCAGGGGTCTCCGAGGTGTCGATCCGGCTCGCCGGCTCCCACGCCGGCGTCGAGATTGGTTCCGACGGACCATCGCAGATGGCCCTCGAGGACCTCGCCTCGATGCGGGCGGTGAACGGTTCGACCGTCCTCTACCCCGCCGACGCAACGTCGACCGTCGCGCTCACCGTCGCGATGGCCGACCGCCAGGGCGTCTGCTACATCCGGACGACCCGGGGCGCCTACCCCGTCATCTACGACGCCGGCGAGGAGTTCGTGATCGGGGGCTCCAAGGTCGTAAGGTCCGGTCCACACGACGCGGTCACCCTCGTCGGGGCGGGCGTGACACTGCACGAGAGCCTCGCCGCGGCCGATCTCCTCGCCGCGGAAGGGATCGCCGCCCGCGTCATCGACTGCTACTCGGTCAAGCCGATCGACGTCGCGACGCTCGTCGCTTCCTGCACCGCGACTGGCTCCCGGATCGTCGTCACCGAGGACCATTACCCCGCCGGCGGACTTGGCGAGGCGGCATTGTCAGCTCTCGCCGAGGCGGGTGTCACGCCGCTCATCACGCACCTCGCGGTGCGGGGGCTCTCGCAGTCGGGCACACCGGCCGAGCTCCTCGAGGCGGCCGGCATCTCGGCCGCCCACATCGCCGACGCGGCACGCGCCCTCATCAGCGGCTGAGATCGACCGGACGAGCACGCGACGATTGTCCACGGCGACGCGCCGCGAAGCGCCACGCCTCGGTCCATCCGCAATTCGCAAATAGCGAGCCAGCTGCGCTCGTAGAAAGCCGCGCGCCCAGGCGAAGAACAGGCGTCGCCGCGCGCCTGACGTCGACCGGGTCTCGGGGTGGCCCTCGAGGGGACGATCACCAGGAACACAGGCGAAAGAGGTGCCCGACCGGACCGGCGTAGACGCGGAACTTGTCTTGTGTCGAGGTGCCGTGCACCCAGGGCGACCGACCGGCTGAAGGCGATGCGCCGCTCATATCCTTCGCGCATGCTCTCGACGACAAATCTCCTGCGGGTCGCCCGGGCCGCGGCGAAGGTCCCGATCGTCTCGGAGGCCCGCGTCGACGACAACCTCGGGACCTGCCTCGTCACGACCGTCGTCGACTTCCAGATGCACGTGACTGTGGTCTCGCGCGCGCTCGCCCGCTTCGAGAACGACCCTGCGCACCGGGCATCGACCCTCGGAGAGTTCGAGCGGCTCTTCGTCCGGTACCCGAACACGAGGAGGGGCAACGAGAAGCTGGCGCAGGACCTGCTCGGCTACGCGATGTGGACCCGCGTGGGCCTGTTGCGCGCGCTCGTCCAGTTCCTGCGCGACGAGGGCGTCGGCGACCTCACCGCTCTCCGGGCGTGGGCCGACAGGAGCGATTTCAGGCAGGATTTCCAGGGTCGGGTCCAGTACACAGCCGAGGGGCGCACCTTCGGGCTCGGGCCCGCGGTCTACAGCTGGCTCGTGATGCGTCTCGGCATCGAGACACTGAAACCCGACGAACGCCTCCACCGGTTCGTCGAAACCGCGATCGGCCACCGCGCGAGCGACTCCGACGCCGCCTCGGCGATAGCCGCCGCGGCCGCGGGTCTCGGCGTGTCGCCCCGGCAGCTCCACTGGTCGATCTGCCAGGAGATGCGCGAGTAAGACCCGTAATCCGTCTTCGGCCGCAACCCGTGACCGTCAGGCAGAGGTTTCCAGCGCCCTTCGGAACGTCACCATCGGGCGACCGGGCCCGTTGTAGCCGGTGACAGGTGCGCTCACCGCGAAACCGAGATGCCGGTGGAAGTGGATGGAATCGGTGTTCCCGGGTCCCGTGATCGCGTGCACCTCGACGCACCCGAGCGCCGCCACACCCTCCTCGAACTTTCGGTAGAGCGCGCGAGCAAGGCCCGCGCGACGGCGACACGAAGCCGACGAGGAAACCGGCCAGGCCCGACGCGTCCTCGGCGACGCGGCTCGTCGACCAGAAGTGGTCGAGGTAAAGACGCGGCAGCTTGTCGCTGATCGGTTGTCCCCACCAATCGTCGACGATGGCGACGATCCGCTCGTAATCCTCTGGGCCCGCGACCCGAATCTCGTCCTTCATCGCCCGCACCTCGGTCCGTCGCGCCCCTCGGCGCGGCTACCCACAATGACAGGCGATCGCGCTCCGCGGCGACGGCGTGGCACGACCGGGTCGGAGCCGCCCCCGGGCCGAAGGTGAAGGCGAAGGCGGCGGGACCGGTTAGAAGATAGGACGTGCGGTACATCGCGCTCCTACGGGGGATCAACGTCGGGGGTCACACGGTGCGCATGGAGCACCCGCGCGGGCTGTTCCGCGAGATCGGCCTCGCCGACGTTCGCTCGTACATCCAGAGCGGCAACGTCTTCTTCTCAGACCCGTCGGCCGACCGGTCGGTTCTGGCAAGCCGCATCGCGGGGCACCTGCGCGACGCCCTCGGCTACGAGGTCCCGGTCTTTTTGCGCACACGGTCCGAGCTCGAACAGGTGGTGGCCCGCGATCCTTTCCGGGGCGTCGTCGTCACCCCCGACCTGAGGCTGTGCGTGGCATTCACCGCCGATCGAATCCCGCCACTCGACCTTCCTCTCCGCTCGGCGAAGAACGACATGGCGATTATCGATGCCTCGGACTACGAGGCCTTCATGACGTGGCGCGTCGTCGACGGCAGACCGCCGGCGTTCCAGAGCTTCCTCACCAAGGCGCTGCAGACCCAGCTGACCACGAGGTTCTTCCCGACGACCGCGAAGATCCTCGAAGCGGCGAAGGCATCGGAACCATGACGCGTCCTTCGTCCGAGACGCTGGCACGGACTGATTGCGACCACGACCGGATCCGGGATCCGGTCGTTCCTGCCGAGGGGCGAGGCGTGCGATCATGACGCCGGCCGGCTTCGAGTCGACGGGAACCCCCGGCACCCGTTGGTCCGGGACGGGGCCCCGTTGGCGAGCGGCCACGGGTGGACCCGGATGCCGACGGTCGTACTGGCCGCGGTGACGACGACCGATGGGTCCCGAGGGACGGGACGAGAAAGGGGGATCGCCGATGCGCGTCCTAGTGACCTGCGGGTCGAAACGCGGGGGCACCGAGGAGCTCGCCCAGATGGTCGCCGACGGCCTGCGGCAGGAAGGGCACGCCGTCAGCCTGTTCCGTCCGGACGAGGTCAAGCACCTCGACCATTTCGACGCCGTCGTCGTCGGCGGCGCCGTCTACGCCGGCCGTTGGCACAAGTCGTCCCGCCGGTTCGTGCGGCACCACGCGAAGGAACTGCGGAAGCTCCCGACGTTCTTTTTCTCGAGCGGACCGCTCAACGACTCCGCGACGAAAAAGGAGATCCCGCCCGTGGCCGGGGTCAAGCGGCTGATGAAGCGCGTCAACGCCCGCGGTCATGTCACCTTCGGCGGCCGGCTCTCCCCTGACGCGACGGGGTTTCCCGCCCGGGCGATGGCAAAGGAGCACTCCGGCGACTGGCGCGACCCGGCGCAGGTGGCAGCCTGGGCGAGGACTGTCGCGGCGCAGCTGAAGGAATCTGACCCGTGACCGATTCCCCGGTGACGTTCGATGTCGCGCGGCCCGAGACCATGGGCTGGGCACACGTCTTCCTCGGATCCTGCTTCTCGCGCTGGTCTCGTGGATCGCCGGATCCGGCACGGGAGGTGGGCTCGGCACCGTGCGGCACCTCACGGGCCGGCTCGGCTCGTCGATGACGACCCACTCGCTATTCAACGCGATCGCGATCGCGGCCTTCGCCGCCTCCTCGGCCATCCGCTAGAGGCCCGGCGCTCCGGCCTACACGACGAGGACCGCGGCCCCTTCGAACCGGTCGGCGGCGAGGTCGGCGAGGGCCTCGTCGGCCCGGTCGAGCGCGTACGGCGTCGCGACGACGCGGAGGCGCGCCGCCCCGGCGATCCGGAGGAACTCCTCGCCGTCGGCCCGCGTGTTCGCCGTCACGCTGCGCAGGTTCTTCTCGTAGAAAAGCTCGGACTCGTAATCGAGGGCGGGGATCTCTGACAGGTAGATCCCCGCCACGGCGAGCGTCCCGCCGCGCTCGAGAGCACGCAGCGCCACCGGCACGATCTCGCCCGCCGGCGCGAAAAGGATCGCCGCGTCGAGCGGCTCCGGCGGCGGGTCGGCGGTCCCCTGGGCGGAGGCCGCGCCGAGCTCAAGGGCGAGCCGCCGGGCGTCGGCCGACCTCGTCATCACGTGGACCGTCGCCCCCTCATGCAATGCGACCTGGGCGGCGAGGTGCGCCGAGGCACCGAAGCCGTAGATGCCGAGGCGGCCGCCTGGTGGCAGCGCAGCCCGCCGCAACGCCCGGAAGCCGATGATCCCCGCGCAGAGCAACGGCGCCGCCTCGACGTCGGTGAGGCCCGCCGGGATCTGGTAGGCGAAGCGCTCGTCGACGACCGCGTATTCGGCGTACCCGCCGTCGGCGTCCCAACCGGTGAAGGAAGGATCCCGGCACAGGTTCTCCGCGCCCCGGCGGCAGAACTCGCACGTCCCGTCCGTCCCGCGCAACCAGGCGATCCCGACCCGGTCACCGGGCGCGAAACGCGTCGCGCCGGGTCCTGAGGCCGTGACGGTGCCGACGACCTCGTGGCCGGGCACGACCCCGTGCCGGCGCGGCGCGAGTTCGCCGAGGGCGAGGTGGAGGTCGGTGCGGCAGACCCCACAAGCGGCGACGGCGACGAGGATCTCACCCGGACCCGGTTCGGGGACGGGACGGTCGACGAGGCGGAGGGGGTGACCCTCGATGGGTCCCGGTTGGTCGATGATCCACGCCCGCACGCCTCCAGTCTCGCGTGCCGCCCGCCGACTAGTCGCCCGCCGTTGGGCGACCACCGCGGCGGAGTGCAACACTCCTCGTCGTGCAAGCCCGCGACGGCACGTCGATCCCGTCACAAACGAACGGTTCCGGCCGAGGGGAACCCTGATGGCTGAGCGACCGCCCGCCAGGGCCGAACGCGGGCAACCGGCCGGCTTCGGTCCGGCCCCGCCCCCGCCCGACCACTACGGCGTGATGTCGGCGGTCTACGGGGCCTTCACCGTCGCGGCGCTCATCGTCGGATCGATCTTCGGCAAGATCCACACGCCCCGGGTCGAGCCACGGGTCGTTATCTGGGCGGCGACCGCCGTCTTCGTCGTCGCCGGGCTCGCGACGACGCGGCGCCTCGCCCGCTGGCTGGGCCACGTCGTCGGCTCCCGCACGCCGGCCACGACCGGGCGGGTCCTGCGGCTCACCGCCTCGATCGCCGGCTACGTCATCGTGCTTTTCGGGACGCTCGGCCTCGTCTCGGTGCCGATCGACCACCTCCTCGTCGGCGGGGCGCTGACGGGTGTCGTGCTCGGCATCGCCGCCCAGCAGGTGCTCGGCAACGTCTTCGCCGGCGCGGTGCTGCTGCTCGCCCATCCATTCAGCATTGGGGACCACATCCGGGTGCGCTCCGGTGCCCTCGGCGGGGAGCTGAACGGCGTCGTGCGGGGGATGAACCTCACGTATGTGACGCTCCGCACCGACGACGGCGTCCTCAACATCCCGAACTCGGGCATGCTCGCCGCGGCGGTCGGCCCGTGGAAGAAGGTCGCCGTCACTCCGGGGAGCGAAGCGTCCGCCCAGAGCGACAAACCCTCCGCGGAAGGCTCGAAGTCGACCGGGCGCCGCTAGGCGCGACCGCGTGCTGCGCGCTCAGATCGTGTGGACCGGCGAGCGTTCCTCGACCTCGCAGCCGACGAGCCGGCACGGGATGAGGGCGTCCTCGTAGAGGTGGTAGCTCGCACAGATCCGGTGGTAGCCGTCGGCGATGGTGAGCGGCGTGTCCGACGCCAGATCGCCGGCGACGAGGAGGACCGGTGAGAGGCGACGTCCTTTCTGGACCTTCTTCAGGTCTTTTTGAACGTGGAAGTTCTCGGCCGGCAACACCTCGAGGCGACTCGCCCGCAAAAGGTCCTTCGCCATCCGCCGCACGATCGGGGCCTTCTTCAACGCCTCGACGAGCGCTTCGGCGCTGGCCTCGCTCGTGACGAGCGTCAGGTAGCTCAGCGCCGCCGGATAGTCCTGCTCCTCGGGCTCGTCCTTCCAGTGCTCCTTGCCCGCCATCGTCGCCTCCACGCCTCCCTGCGCCGTCGGTCGTGCCGGACCGCGGCTCCACCTATTGTGACGCCCCCTGGGCCGGCGCGCGCCAGCGGATCGCGAACGCGCGACGGGGCCCGACTGTTACGGCCCGCGCTTCGCCATAATGTCATTGGCGCATCTCGCTTCGGGCACGCCATTCCCACAGGAGACACGATGCCCGGGCGACGAGGAGTGCACGGCAAGTCGGCCCTCCAAGCCGACGCCGCACCCACCAGCCACCCGATCCTCGAGCGCCTCAGGCTCGTGGTCGCCGCCTCGACGTCCCTCTACGTCTGGGGTCCCGCCGATCCCCCTCACCGGGACGGTCCTGAATCTTGACTGTCAAGGTGCTTGACTAGTTGGGGGACCGCCCGTATCCTCGGCCCATGACCGAGACACGCTCCGACGAAGTCAGCATCCCCGCGCTGCTGCGGGCCGCGCGCGGCTGTTACGCCCAGGCGATCACCGCCCAACTCGCCGCCGCCGGCATCGAGGACCTCCCCCGCCACGGCGCCTTCGTCGTCGGGGGCTTGGCGTTCCGGGGACGGGTCGCGATCGACCAGCTCCGTGGCCTCGGCGTCTCGAAACAGGCCGTCAGCCAGCTCATCGACTCGCTCGTGCTGCGCGGCTACCTCAATCGGGAGGTCGACCCCGCCGACCGGCGCCGGATGACGATCGAGCTCACCGACCGCGGCCGCGCCGTCGCCGACGAGGTCGGCGAAGCCGTCGGCAGGGTCGAGGCGGAGCTCGCCGCCATGATCACCCCGGACGAGCTCGCCGGGCTACGCGCCGGCCTGGCGGCGCTCGCCCGGATCAGGGAGCGGTCCGAGCCCACCGGGTCGGCCTAGCGACCGAGGCGGGTCAGCCGACCCCGGGACTCTCCGGCCCGCCGGGCGCGACGGGACCTCACGCCTTCGGCCCGGCACGCGAGGGCAGCGCGGCGAGGGCCACAAGCACGCCCGCCCCGGTGACAAAGGCCCCGACGACAAGGGCCGTGCGGGATCCGGTCGCGAAAGCGTCGATGGCGGCCCGGGTGAGCTCGGCGCCGAACGCGCCCCCGACGAGGTGGGCGACGCCGAGCGCGCCCCCGATCGACCCGAGGATGGCGTGCGCCGCGCCGGCCGGCACCGGCTTCCCGGCGATCGCCTGCTGCATCGCACCCCGGTAGCGGGTGGAGAGCACGCTGCCGATCACGGCGACGCCGATCGCCCCGCCGATCTGCATCGCCGTCGAGTTCACCGCCGACCCGACGCCGGCGTCGGCCTGGGTGACGGCCCCGAGCACGGAGTCGATCGCCGCCGGCACGAGCAGGCCCGCCCCGAGCCCGACAAGCAGCATCCCCGGGAGCTCGCTCGGGTAGGTCGCCGAACCGGTCGAGACGACGGCGATCTGGGCGAGCCCGCCGACGATCGCCAGAAGCCCCAACGCGGCGACGAGCTTCGTCCCGATCATCCGCACGCCCCGCGGGGAGACGAGCGCGCCGCACGCCAGGATCCCGGCGATCGGCAGGATGCGGAGGCCCGCGCCGAGCGGCGTATAGCCGAGGAAGAACTGGAGGAACTGGGTCATGATGAAAAGTCCCCCGAACAGCGCGAAGAGCCCGAGGCCGACGGTCACGATCGCGACGCTGAACCGGCGCGACCCGAAAAACCCGAGCGGCAGCATCGGGTGGTCGATCGCCCGTTCCCAGGCGACGAACCCGACGACGACGACGAGCCCCGCCACGCCGACGCCGAGGACCTGGCCCGAGGCCCAGCCGCGGGTCGGGCCCTCGATGATCGCCCACAGGACAAGCCCGAGCCCGATGATCGAGAGCACCGATCCAGCCGGGTCCGGCCGGTTGGGGGAGGAGCTACGCGACTCGGGGACGAAAACCAGTGTCCCGACGATGCCCAAGACGACGACCGGCACGTTGACGAAAAAGACCGACCCCCACCAGAAGCGGCTGAGGAGCAGCCCCCCGGCGACGGGGCCGATCGCGATCCCGAGCCCGATCGTGCCCGACCAGATGCCGATCGCCCGGGCGCGGGCCTGGGCCGCGCGGAAGAGATCGTTCACGATCGAGAGGCCGGACGGGATCGTCATCGCCGCGCCGGCGCCCATGACGGCGCGCCAGGCAATGAGCGGGCCGACGCCCCCGGAGAAGGCCGCGCCCAGTGACCCGCCCCCGAAAACGGCGAGTCCGAGGACGAAGAACCGCTTGCGTCCGAACCGGTCGGCGAGGCTCCCGCCGACGAGGAGCAACCCGCCGAAGGCCATCGCGTAGGCATCGACGATCCACTGCAGCTCGTCGGTCGTCGCGCCGAGGCGGCGGACGAGGGTCGGCAGCGCGACGTTGAGGATCGTGTTGTCGAGGTTCACGACGAGCACGGCGACGCACAGGACGGTGAGCGCCATCCAGTGCGATCGCGCGACCCCCGGGGTGCTCGAGGCGCCGGCTCCGCCCACCGGGCCCGTCATCTAACGGGTGGATCTTCTCGGGGGACGGGACCGCCCGGCGACCGGCTGGCGGGTGCGGTCCGGCCGGGCGAGCCCGGTCGTCGCACGGCGCGCCGCGGGGCGCGTGGTCCCGGCGGGGACGCCGAGGAGGTCTCCGATCGTGGCGCCCATCAGATCCTCGAGCTCCGCGGAAGGGATGTCGCGCAACAGGTCGCCGTAGACGATGAGGGTGGTGAACACCGCGCCCACCGCGCACGCCATGCGGACCCGGTCACGGGGCGACAAAGCCGGATCGCCGATGACCCGCCGCAGTCCGTCGTTGAGCTCTTCGTGCATGCCCGCGTGCTTGCGGCGGTGGAGCGCTTCGAAGGCCGACTGGTTGCGGTCGTGCATCACGAAGATCCGGCGGTTGGCGAGCATCTCGCCGACGAGCTCGCCGAGCAGCGTCGCCCAGGATTCCGCACCCGGCGTCAGGTCGCGCAGCTCGTCGACGGCGCGCTGCCCGATCTCGTGGAGGCGCATGTGGAGCGCCATCAAGATGTCCTCTTTGCTGGCGAAGTGGTAGTAGATGGCGGCCTTGGAGAACCCGAGCTTCTCCGATATCTCGCGCAGCGACGCCCGATCGAAACCGTCCTTGATGAACAGATCGAGCGCCACGTCGAGGATCCGGTCACGGGTGCTCTCGCCGGCCACCCGGCGCGCGGCAGCGCTGCGCCGACCGCCGACGGGACCCGCCCTCTCGACCACGTCTACCTCCGAGTTCAACCCGCCCGGCAAGTATATAAGCTCTACTTGACGACCGGTAAGCATTTGCTTACCATGCGGTCAGTAAGTGCCGAGCGGACGGGTGGCTGGTGAGCGACGACGCGATGATCGAGGTCGAGAACCTGACGAAGCGCTTCGGCGCGACCGTCGCCGTCGACGGCGTGAGCTTCGCTGTCCCCCGCGGGGCGATCATCGGGCTCCTCGGTCCCAACGGCGCCGGAAAGACGACCACCCTGCGGATCCTCACGACGCTCACGATGCCCGACGGCGGCACCGCCCGGGTCGCCGGCTTCGACGTCGTCCACGCGGCCGCCGCGGTGCGCCGGAACATCGGCGTCGCCGGCCAGGACGCGACCCTCGACGAGAACCTCACGGGACGACAGAACCTCGTGATGGTCGCCCGGTTGAGCGGGCTCAGTCGTCGCAACGCCGTCCGGCGGGCGAGCGCGCTCCTCGAGCAGTTCGAGCTCGTCGGGGCGACGGACCGAATCCTCAAGCAGTACTCCGGCGGCATGCGGCGGCGCCTCGACGTCGCGGCGACCCTCGTCGCGCGACCACCGGTGCTCTTCTTCGACGAGCCGACGACGGGGCTCGACCCGTCGAGCCGGGCCCGTGTCTGGGGCATCATCCGCGGGCTCGTCGCCGACGGCGCGACGGTGCTTCTCACGACGCAGTACCTCGACGAGGCCGACGAGCTCGCCGACCGCATCGTCGTCATGAACCACGGCCAGCTCATCGCCGACGGCACCTCGGCCGAGCTGAAGGCCCGCACCGGCGAGGCCTGCCTCGAGGTGACGCTGAACGAGGCGCACCCGGAGGCGGCCGTGGCGCTCGCGCCCTACGTCCTCGGCGACGTGCACGTCAGCCACGACGGTCGCCGGCTACGCGGTCGCGTGCGAACCGAGGACGGCCTGGCGACGACGGTCGTGCGGGCCCTCGACGGCGCGCACGTCACCGTCGACGACGTCATCGTCCACCAGGCGTCGCTCGATGACGTCTTCTTCGCCCTGACCGGCCAGACGCAGAACGGATCGGACGAGCCGGGCGATCCCGCCGCGGGGCCCGAAAGCGATCGGCGATGACGGTCACGGCCCAGAACCCACCTGCCCACCGGGTCCGTCAACCGCGGCCCCACCGGTTCCGCACGCAGCTGCGCGACGTCGTCGTCATGACCCGGCGCAATCTCGTTCACATCCGCCGCGAGCCGCTCCAGCTCTCCGACGTGACCGTCCAGCCGGCGCTTTTCACGTTGCTTTTCGTCTACATCCTCGGCGCCGGCGTCGTCCTGCCGACGGGCGGCACCTACGTCGACTTCGCCATCGCCGGCATGCTCGGCATGAACCTCGTCACCTCGTCGATGGGGACCGCCGTGGGGCTCTCCACGGACCTCAACACCGGCGTGATCGACCGCTTCCGTACCCTTCCGATGTGGCGACCGGCGATCCTCGTCGGAAGGTCCGTCACCGACCTGCTCACCTCGCTCATCTGCGCGGCGATCGTCGCCGTCACGGCGCTCGGGATCGGCTGGCGCCCCGACGCGGGATTCGGCAAGGTGATCGGCGGCTTCGCTCTTGTGCTGCTCTTCGCCTACGCCCTGTCATGGGGGTGCGGCTGCCTCGGGCTCGTGAGCAAGGGCCCCGAGTCTGCCCAGGGCATCGGCTTGGTGATCCTTTTCCCGGCGGCCATCGTCTCGAACGCCTTCGTGCCGACCCAGCACATGCCGGAGGTCATGCGGGCGTTCGCCGACTGGAACCCGATCAGCGTCGTCACCGAAGCCTGCCGCCAGCTCTGGGGCAGCCCGAACCCGTCGGCGACGATCCAGAACTGGCCGATGCAGCACGCACTGGTGGCCGCGTTGCTCTGGTCGTTCGCGATGATCGCCGTTTTCGCACCGCTGGCGGTCCATCTCTTCCGGCGCCGCACGACGAACTAGTGCCGTGACCGGCAACGTCTGAGGGGTCGCGTCCACCACCTCGCGACCGTGATCGCGCAGACTTTGTAGATGGCTGAACGTGTGCAGGTTCGTGAGCTCACCGGTGTCGAGGGCAACA
>JBEKCO010000008.1:0-51449 GCA_050014835.1 Acidimicrobiales bacterium | reverse complement strand
CTTCATGGTGGTGGTCCCCTTGCTGTCCGAGTGACTTGGTGGTCGCCCGAACACCTACCAGAAGGCAGGCGTCAGGCGGGGGACCGCCACCTCAAATTCCACGACGAACGGGACAACCTCCCGGCGCATCCGGCGCAGTTCCAACAGACATCGACTAAGACGCTTGGCTATCTGACACAATCGGAGAAGCGCGCAGAACTCGTTGTGTCCACCGTTTGAAGTCGCCCTCCGAATCTGACCGGGCATTAGCGTGTGATGCGTGACCGGCAGCCCACGTCCCCGCGGGATGTGCGGTCCGTGAGGCGTCGATGAGCCTCGTCGTTCTCGGTGCGGGTTCCTGGGGGACGACGATCGCTTCGCTCGCTTCGGCGCGCACACCGACGACGCTTTGGGCACGGTCGGAGTCGGTTGCCGCCGAAATACGTGATCACCGGACGAACGCCTCGTATCTGGGGAACTTCCCGCTGTCGGATCGACTGCGCGCGACCTCGTCGCTCGACGACGCCCTCGACGGCGCCGAGCTCATCGTGATCGCGCTCCCGAGCCATGGGGTGCGCGCGGTGCTCAGCGAGACATCCCGGGCGGTTCCGGAGGGTGTGCCCGTTCTCAGCCTGTCGAAGGGCCTCGAGCAGGGGACCATGGCCCGCATCTCGCAGATCGTCGACTCGTGCTGGCCGGGGCATCCCGTCGGTGTCCTCACGGGCCCGAACCTCGCCGCGGAGGTGTGCGAGGGTCAGCCCACGGCGTCGGTGATCGCGTTCGCAGACGAGGACCTGGCCGCCGAGATCCGGGACCTGTTCGCGACCGAGACCCTCCGTCTCTACACAAACCCCGACGTGACCGGCTGTGAGATCGCGGGCGCGGTGAAGAACGTGCTCGCAATCGCGAGCGGAATGTCGGTAGGCCTCGGGTTCGGCGACAACACGCGGGCCGCCCTCATCACACGCTCGCTCGCCGAGCTCACCCGCCTCGGAGTGGCCATCGGTGGGGAGCCAGCCACGTTCGCGGGACTGGCCGGGCTCGGCGATCTGGTCGCGACGTGCACCAGCGCGAAGAGCAGGAACTTCTCGGTCGGCGTCGCGCTCGGGCGGGGTGAGTCGCTCGAGGAGGTGGTCGGCCGGGCTCGCACGGTCGCTGAGGGGGTGAAGACCTGCCGGCCCGTCGTCGATCTCGCGGGCCACCTTGGCGTCGAGGTCCCGGTGGCGGAACAGGTTGTCGCGGTGTGCTACGAGAATCGTCCCCCTTCGGAGGCGATCCCGCTGCTCATGCGGCGCGCGCCGAGATCCGAGGTCGAGGATCTCGTCAACCTGGGCGGCAGGATTCGTGACGAGCGTCGCGGCGCGTGACGGGCTCACCGGCCGTCCGTTTGCGGCCGGAACGAGTCGGGACGCCGGATACGAGGTGGAGAAGGAGCTCGTTGCGGCGGGATGCCGAACCGTCGCCGGGATCGACGAGGTCGGTCGCGGCGCCTGGGCGGGCCCGCTGACCGTCGGGGTGGTGGTCGTGACCGACTCCCAGATCGGCAGGCTCCCGATCGGGCTGCGCGACTCGAAACTGTTGTCGCCGCGCCGCCGCGAGCAGCTCTTCGCGGCGCTCACGCGCGACGCCTGCTGCCGCGCCGTCGGGCACGCCAGTGCCAAGGAATGCGATCGGCTCGGGATGACCGCGGCACAACGCCTCGCCGCGACCCGGGCGCTCGCGGCGCTCGGGATCGTTCCGGACGGGATCGTCGTCGACGGACCGCGGGATTTTACGGGAATGGCCGGCGCGATCTGCCTGGTGAAGGCCGACCGCCTCTGCGCGGTCGTCGCGGCAGCCTCGATCATCGCCAAAGTCACCCGGGACCGGATGATGATCGCGGCGGCGAATGTCCATCCCGGCTACGGGTTCGAGCGCAACAAGGGGTATGCGTCGTTCGAGCACCGGCTCGCGGTGGCGAAACTCGGCACCACGTCGATTCACCGGCTGACCTGGTCGGTTGCCCCCGCGGGAGTGGTCGCCGAGGTGAGCTGCCCCGGGAGGCCGTAGGCGTCGCTCCGACGCCAGCGGCTATAACAGGCCGAATGGTTTTTGTCCTGGCGGTTTTTGCTGCGGTCGCGAACGCCTTCGCGACCGTCCTTCAGCGCCTCGGCGTCGAGGAGGCTCATCCCGAGGGCAAGAAGAGCCGTCATTTGATGGTGAGTATCTTGAAGCGCCCGATCTGGTTCGCGGGCCTCGCGTTGACGACGGGGAGCTTCATCCTCCAGGCGCTCGCCCTGAGCTTCGGGAACCTGTCGACGGTACAGCCGATCATGGTCACCGAGATCGTCTTTCTCGCTGTCATCCTCGGCACCTGGTTCCACCACCAGTTGCGGTGGATCGACTGGGCCGCCGTCTTCGGGACGGCCGTCGGCCTCGCCGTGTTCCTGGCGCTCAGCTACTCCAAGGAAGGGCACGGCTCACCGTCGAAGTACGACTGGATGCTGTTGCTCATCGCCTCAATCGGCGCCATCGTGCTGGGCATCGTCGCCGCGCAGCGGGGCCCCCGTTCCTGGCGGGCCCTGAGTTACGGCTTGAGCGCCGCGATTTGTTTCGCGTTGACCGCCGCGTTCATCAAAACCGTCGCCAACGAGTGGTCGCACGGCGTCGTCTACGTCTTCTCGCACCCCGCGGCGTACTCCGCCGCCGCCGCCGGGCTGATCGGGCTGATCATCAGTCAGCACGCCCTCGACGCCGGTCCGGTGGCGGCTTCGCAGGCCGCGCTCCTCGTCGTCAATCCGCTCTCGAGCATCGTCATGGGAATCTGGCTGTTCAAAGATCACGTCCACGCGACGGGTTCACGGGCGATCATCGAAGGGCTCTTCCTCGGCCTGATGTTCTACTCCTTGCTGCTGCTCAGCCAGTCGCCGCTCATCTCGTCGACCCGCGAGGCCGAGAAGCTGTCGGATCGGCAATCATTGTCCAAGGTGCGAGCCGACGGGTCCGTCGCGTAGCGGCGCCGGCGGTACGCTCGCAGGAGTGGCAGTCTGACGAGGTGACCGCATGACCGACGAGCGTGGGGATTCCTGGGACGCCATTCGCGCTCGGATCGAGGATGCGGCGAACCTGCTGGGACTCGAAGACGGGATCACCCAGATCATCGTCACGCCGGAACGGATTCTCGAGGTCGCGATCCCGATCCGGCGCGATAACGGGCGCGTCGAGGTCTTCACCGGTTGGCGGGTGCAGCACAGCACGGCGCGCGGGCCCGGCAAGGGCGGGATCCGGTTCCACCCCGCGGTCGACGTGCACGAGGTGATGGCGCTCGCCGCGGACATGACGGTCAAGTGCGCCGTCGTCGACATCCCGTTCGGCGGCGCGAAGGGCGGGGTTGTCGTCGACCCGGCCTCGCTGTCGGAGGGGGAGCTGGAGCGGCTCACGCGGCGGTATGCCTTCGACATCGCGTCGCTGCTCGGCGCCGACCGTGACGTCCCAGCTCCGGACGTGAACACCGACGCCCGGATCATGTCCTGGATCATGGACACCGTCTCGATGATGCAGGGGCATGTCACCCCCGGCGTCGTCACCGGCAAACCGATCGCCATCGGCGGGATCGCGGGCCATGTCGGCGCCACGTCGTCGGGCGTGGTGCTCTGCGCCGAGGCGACCTTCCGGGAGCTCGGTATGCCCTTCTCGGGAGCGCGCGCCGTCGTGCAGGGCTACGGCAAGGTCGGCGCGCCGCTCGTCTTCCTGCTCTCGTCGCTCGGCGTGCGTGTCGTCGCCGTCGCCGACGTGGGCGGCGCGATCCACAACCCGGGCGGGATCGACCCGGCGGCGCTCGCCGAGCACTTCGCACGTGTCGGCACGGTCGCCGGCTTCCCGGACGCCGACGTGATCGACCCGGGGTCGCTCTTCTCGATCGGGTGCGAGCTCGCCATTCCGGCGGCGCTCGAAGGTGTGATCACGGCCGACGTGGCCGCCTCGTTCGGGGGCAAGGTGCTTGTCGAGGCGGCGAACGGGCCGACGACCCCCGAGGCCGATCCCATTCTCGAAGAGCGCGGGGTCACCGTCGTGCCCGACGTGCTGGCGAACGCCGGTGGGGTCGTCGCGTCGTATTTCGAATGGGCCCAGGCCCGTCAGGGCTACACCTGGGAGTCGGGTGTGTTCTCGACGCGGCACCGCGAGACGATGGAGCGGGCGTTCGACGCAACCTGGCAGAAGTCGGCCATGCTGAAGGTGCCCCTGCGGCGGGCCGCCGTGGCGCTCGGTCTCGACCGGGTCGCCGAGGCGACGCGGCTGCGCGGACTGTTCCCGTAACCGAAAGCCGAGGTGCCTCTCATGGGACACGGGGCCCGAAAGGCGCTGGTCCTGGTTGCCGTCCTGGGCGCTGGTGCCGCCCTCGGGGCTTGCGCGTCAACACCCAAGCAGACGACGCACCACCATCATCACCAGACGACGCCCACCTCGAAGCCGAAGGGCTCGACGGGCACGACTCCGACGATCCCGGGCCTCGCGGCCTGCTCGACCGGCGTGCTCGGGTTCACGACCTCGGCGGGCGGTATCGCCGCCGGCACGTCATACACGGTGTTTACCTTGACGAACCAGGGTCCGACACGCTGCGAGCTCGACGGCTACCCCTCGCTCGAGTTCTTCGGCCCGTCCGGTGCATCCGGAGCCGGCGCGGGATTGAAGCTCCCGATCACGGGGATCGACGGCGGCCCGGCCCCGGTGCCGGTCACGCTGTCGAGCGGTGGGTCCGCGGAGTTCATCGTCATCGTCAACGACGTTCCCGTCGGGGGAGTGGGATGCTCGACGGTCGCCTCCGTCGACGTGTCGATCCCGGGAACGAGCGAGGCGCTCGCCGTTCCGGTCGAGCTCAGGCCGTGCGGTGGATCCGTCACGGTCTACGCTTTCGGCCGTCCCGACTCGGAGAGCCCGTAGCTAGACCCTCGAGACCGAGCGGTACTGCCCAGGGTGCAAAGATTGCCAGTCGAGCCAGTGCGCCGGCGGCGGGTAGCGCGTCCCGGCGTCCTTGGAGGAGCGACGGGCGCTTAGCTCAGGTGGCTAGAGCAGCTCGCTTACAACGAGCAGGTCGGCGGTTCGAGTCCGTCAGCGCCCACGACGTCCGGTCTCTCCATTGATAAGGGGACGGGCATGCTCGCACGTATGAGGCTCATCGATTGGCTGACGAGCGATCGGGCAGGCTAGGGCGCTTGGCTTGGACGCGACGTGAACAAGTGTCGTGTCCGGGCCCGCTGGATACAGAGAGGTTCTAGGTTAAGGACGTGAACGTCGCGATTGCACCTCCGAAGCCGCGTCTTCGCGGGTGGCTCCACCTCGGGGCATTCCCGTACGCGCTCGTGTCGGGCCTCTGGCTCGCAGCCAACGGGACGACGCATGCAGACCGCGTCGCGTGCGCGGTGTTCGCGCTCACGGCATGCATGCTCTTCGGTACGTCCGCCGTCTACCACCGCGGCGATTGGAGTCCACGCACGGCAGGCCTGCTGCGGCGTCTCGACCACTCGAACATCGCGCTGATCATCGCGGGCACGTACACGCCCCTCGGGCTCGCCGTACTGCCTTCCTCTCAGGCCACCGTGATGCTGTGCATCGTCTGGGCCACCGCGCTGGCGATAGTTCTGTTCCGTGTCACCTGGTTGTCTGCCCCACGGTGGCTCTACACGGCGATGTACGTCGGTCTGGGCTGGGCGGCGATCTTCTGGCTCCCTGAGCTGTGGCATCTCGCCGGTGTGATCACGATCCTGCTCGTCGTCTTCGGGGGGTTCTTCTACACCGCTGGCGCCGTCGTCTACGCGCTGCGCCGTCCCAGGTTGTCGGCGCGTATCTTCGGCTACCACGAGCTGTTCCACGCGTGCACGATTGCGGCATTCACCTGCCATCTGATCGCAATCTCACGCGTCGCGACCTGACTGACTCGAGTTGGTGAGCAACGTCGATGTCTGGCCTCGAGTAGCCGGCGTCGCCATCGCATGGCACGTCTCTGGCGAGACACGCCGACGGGTGAAGGTGATCGGCTGGCTCGCCGGTGAGCAGAGCTGCCTCAACCTCGCGCGGGCGGTACTCGTGTGAATGCTGATCGGTGTGTCCTGAAAGGAAAGTGAGGCCGATGTAGAAGATCGCCAGCACAGTCCGTGCTGTCCCAGTGATGGAGGTAGGCCCTCCGGGGTCGCCGTGCAGGCGGAGATCCCAAACCGCCGCAGTGTCATGTCGGTCAAGAGCCGGGGTGGGAAGCGACTGCGGAAAAGGCTTGCGACCAGCGGGCCAGGTAGGCGACGAGAAGACGAACGTGTGTGAACCACTGCTGACGCATCGAAAGTTTATAAGACGACATCGAAACCGCAGGAGCGATCAGCCAGCGGGAAGAGGGCGTGCGCAACGAGCACGTCCGAAGTCAGGGAGCGGCCTGTGTGCTGCCCTGGCGGTGTCCGGTGTATAGGTGGCGTGAGCTCGTCGCAGGCGCCGGGATGGAACAGGAGAACCTGTCGTCTCGATACGAACGGCCAGATGAAACGGGCGATGTCTGCCTGCTGGTCGTCGAGAAGGAGAAGCCCACGGGAGAAGAAGTGCCCTGTGGGCGAGAGTACCGATGCGAGGCACGGGGGCGGACTGGCCCGTAGTAGCGAGGAAGGCCCGGCAATCGGACCCGAGCGAAGGGGCCAGGCAGGTCAGGTCAACTTGATGCCAACCCTGCGGGGGAGGAGCTGATGGAAAGACCAAAGTTGAAGGCGAAGTCGTTTGAGATTCGAAAGCTCCTCGTTTACGAGGCGTGGAAGAGGGTCCAGGCGAACGCCGGGGCGCCGGGAGTGGACGCCGTGAGCATCGACCGGTTCGAAGCCGAAGAGACCGACAATCTCTACAAGCTCTGGAACCGGATGAGTGCGGGCAGTTACATGCCCGCAGCGGTGCGAGCGGTCGAGATACCGAAGGATCACGGGCGAGGGGTGAGGGTGCTCGGGGTGCCGAATGTGGCAGACCGAATAGCCCAGACCGCAGCAGCGATGCTGCTGGAGGAGAAGGTTGAACCGATCTTCCACCCAGACAGTTACGGCTATCGTCCGGGGCGCTCCGCCCATGACGCACTGGCCGTGACTCGAAAACGGTGTTGGGCGAAGAACTGGGTGATCGATCTCGACATCCGGGCCTTCTTCGACAGCGTTGACCATGATCTGTTGTTGAAAGCGGTCGCTCACCACACCGACGAGCGATGGGTGCTGCTCTACATCGAACGGTGGTTGAAAGCCCCCATGCAGATGCCGGACGGCACCCTGGTCGAAAGAGTGAAGGGAACCCCACAGGGTTCTCCGATCTCACCCCTGCTGGCCAACGTGTTCATGCATTATGCGTTCGATCGCTGGATGGACCGGGAACATCCCGATTCCCCCTTTGCTCGCTACGCCGATGACATCGTTGTCCACTGCAACACCGAGAACCAGGCCCGAAGCCTTCTGGCTTCGATTGCCGAGCGACTTGAGGGCCTCGGCCTTGAGTTGCATTCCGACAAGACGAAGATCGTGTACTGCAAGGACACGAAGCGCCGAGGGACGTCGCAGCACACCAGCTTCGACTTTCTCGGCTACACCTTTCGGGCACGCCGCGTCTATGGCCAAAACGGACTCTTCATGGGGTTCTTGCCGGCCATCAGCAAATCGGCGAGAAAGGCGATCGGCCAAGAGATCAGAGAATGGCATCTCAAACGTCGCAGCGACGCAGACCTGTCCGGTCTCGCCTGGGCGATCAACGCCCAGGTCCGGGGCTGGATCAACTACTACGGGGCCTTCTACCGCTCCGAGTTGTACTTCCTGGCAAAGCGCATCGACGAGCACCTCGTCCGGTGGGCCATGCAGAAGTTCAAACGATTGAAGGGAAAGCCGGAACTCGCATGGGCTCGGCTGCACGCTGCTCGTCAGCGCCAGCCTCGCCTGTTCGTTCACTGGCATCTCATCGTGCGCGCTAACAACCGACCCGCAAGAGCCGGATGACGGGAGACTGTCACGTACGGTTCTGTGAGAGCCGGGGGGTGAGATTCCCCCCGGCTACTCGACAAAACAGGAGCGCGCGCTGAACAGCTGAGTTCCCCTCGTCGGTCGCCGGACGGCACTCGGTGTACTTCCGTCGCCCGATCCCGTGGCGGTTTCGGCCCGTCTCTCCTTTCCCGCGTGTCAGCTCTTGCCTTTGCGGCCTCGGTGTCACCGGGTGTCTCCGTCATCTCGCGTGACTCGTCGATCAATTCGGTCACGGGAACCGAACTCTCAGGCCTCACGCAAATGAGGTGCGCGGACTGGGTGCTCCCTGACCGTCGGTGTTTCCGTATGGCTGCGTAATCCGGTACTCGGAGCGAGTCGACTGGTCGTCGCGCCCCCCCAACGAATCTTGGGATAGCCCGTTGCTGCTATGCGGCGCGTCTCCGCCCGGGTGGCAGGTCCCCGACGCTCAAGTGATGGTTGAACCCGTGTCACCGAATCCGCGATGATTCCGAGGTGACGTCGCTTCCGGTGTTCTTGGTGCTCGTCATCTTCATTGCCTCGTCAGCGGCGACTTGGGTGGCTGGCGTTCAACTGTCCAAGTCAACTGATGAACTCGATCGGAGGTTGGGACTCGGGGACGCGATCGGTGGGATGGTGCTGCTCGCCATCGCCGGAAGCCTGCCGGAACTAGCCGTCACCGTTTCTGCAGCCGAGTCGGGTCATCTGGGCCTGGCAGCCGGAAACCTGATCGGCGGCATCGCCACGGCAACGATGGTGCTCGTCGTGTGCGATCTCTTCGCGCCGAGACCGCTGACGTATCTTGTCGGGTCGCTCGTTCCGGTTCTCGAGGGCTTGCTCGTCGTGCTTGTCGTGTCGGTCGTACTCATGGGCGCTTTGCTGCCGGCCTCGGTGAAGATAGCTGGGCGCATCAGTCCAGCGTCGCTGGTGATCGTGGTTGTTTGGATTTGCGGCGTATGGGTGCTGAATCGGACACGGTCGCATCCGAAGTGGGAAGTGACGATGGCGGGTGCTCAGCCTGGGCGGCCTCATCGTCGCATCCGTCATCCGGTCGCGGACGCAGCGCGTGCGAAGCATTCGACATTGCGTGTTGCGACAGTATTCGGGATCTCGTCGGCGGTGACGTTATTGGCCGGTGTCCTACTAGAAGTTAGTGGGAACGAGCTGGCAAACAGAGCCGGCATCAACGGTGTGGTCTTTGGTGCAACATTCCTGGCATTGGCGACGGCGTTGCCAGAGATTAGTTCCGGCATCGAGGCCGTGCGTCTAGGTGACCATCAACTCGCCATCGGGGATGTCTTCGGTGGCAACGCGTTCCAACTCTGTCTCTTCGTTGTCGCGGACCTCGTGGCGGCGAAACCAGTACTACCAACGACGGGTGCTTCAAACGCATGGTTGGCTGGTCTTGGCTTGGTGCTGACCGTGCTGTACGTCGGGGGGGTCATCGTTCGTCCTTCGCGACCGAGACGGCTGGGACCGGATTCGGTCCTGGCAATCTTGTGTTATGCGATCGGGATCGTTGGGCTCCTCCGAGTTGTTTAGAGAGCGACCGGCTCCGCGGTTTTCGCGCCGAACGGCACTACGACAGAGAAACGACGGCACCACAGGGTGCTCCTGCGGCGAAGTGAGGGATGGGGGCTCGCGGGAGCGCCCGGTCCGGGCGGCACGGCTCGGCGCCACCGAACGTCCCCGCCGTTCACGGCGGGGACGTGGGCCCCAGGCGACTGCCCGTCGCGTCGGATGCCGTGGACGCCGCAGGTCCCGGGTCCCGGGTCCGACGAGTGCATGCGATCTCACCGCATGGGCGGTTCGGGAGACGGCCGGCTTGTTGCACGTGTAATAATCGCCGGGATGAGTGGAATCGCCTCCGTTCCTTCGCCACGCCAGGCGGGAAAGACGACCCGCCTGCGTCGCATCTTCGGTGACGACGGGCGTTGTGTCGTGGTGCCGCTCGACCACGGCACGATCTTCGGCCGCGTCCCCGGGCTGGAAGATCCTATGGCTGTCCTGCAGCGCCTGCTTGAAGCGCCGTGCGACGGCTTCCTCCTCGGTCCGGGGGTACTGCGCCGATCGGCCGAGCTCTTCGGGCGTCGCGCGGCTCCGGCGCGGATCTTGACGATCGACGTGCACTGGCGGGAGACGTCTGGCGGCGGTCATCGCCTGGCGACGAGCGTCGAGACCGCCGCCGCCCTCGGGGTCGACGGTGTCAAGCTGCTCATGCCGTGGGACGTACCCGCCGCGGAGCGGGCGAGCACGGCGGCGCTCGTCGCCGGCGTCGTGGAGGACGCGGACCGGTTCGGTCTCCCCGTCATGGTCGAGCCCGTGGCGCTCGAGGCGACGGGCCAGGTAGCGCTCGAGGTGGAGGCCCACGGCTGTCGGGTCGCGGCCGAGATCGGCGCAGACATCCTGAAAATCGCCCATCCCGGTGACGACGGCGTGTTGCGATCCTGGTGCGACGAGCTCGGCGTTCCCGTCGTGCTGCTCGGCGGCGGCGGCTCGGCGACCCGCGCCGAGCTCGTCTCGCTGGTGAAGCGGGCGATCGCGGCCGGAGCGAGCGGGATAGTGATCGGGCGCAAGGTCTGGGGACGACCGCCCGACGAGACGGCCAGCCTCCTCACCGAGCTGTACTCGCTGGTCCACGCCTGACGGGCGCCGTCACCCGCTCTCTGGCGGCTCGAGCGGTGGCGCGGGGAACGCGTCCGGACCGGGCAGGAGTCCCGCCGCGCAACCAGCGAAGAGCGCGGCACCGCGGGCGCCCGGTTCCCGCACCGCGACGAGGCACGCACCGGGAAACCGCGCCATCTTCCTCTTCTGAAGTTGCGCGGTACGGATCCAGCCCCCGGTCATGACCACCCGATCCACGGGGCCACCCAGTCGTTCGACCGCGGCGTAGAGGCGGAACGAGCGTCGCAGCATCTCCTCGACCGCCAGGGCCTTGGCCTGCGCTGCGCTGACGCCGGGTCCGATGCCCGAGAAGGACGAGTGGCCGGTCGCTTCGTCGAATTCGAAGGCAAGCGTCATGCCGGGTCGCCGATGAGTTCGACTGCCGGTCGTCCCGGCGATCGCGAGGTCGACCCCGGGAGCATCGCCGACCGGTCCGCTTGCCCCCGCTTCCGCAGCGTCGTCCCAGCCGAGGAGGTCGTAGACGGGTCCGAGCACGAGCCCATAGGGTCGGCCGGCGAGGATCGCCTGATAGCCGGGTATGACGTGGCAGCCGACGCCGACGCCGGTCGCGACCGCGGCGACGAGCTCCGCCGGGCCCAAGGGGACGACGCTGCGCACATAGGCCTCGGCGGTGCCGCAGGAGTTCAGGATTTCCCGAGGAGTGACGACCCCGGCGCCGAGGGACGCGCAGATGTGATCGTGACCCCCGAGAGCGATCGCCGCCCCGGTCAGACGTTCGAGGCCGGCGGGTGGATCGGCGACCCTGCCGAGAAGGCTGCCGGCGGGGAGTGCCTCAGGGAAGAGGCCTTCCGGGAGAGCTGCCCACTCGAGCAGCTCGGTCGACCAGTTCGCCCGGCCCACGTCGAACAGCCCGGTGCGCGAGGCGAGGGACCACTCGGCGGCCCTGTTCCCACCGAGTCGGTGCGCGACGTACTCGGGAACGCTCAAGGCGCAGCGGGCGGCGGCCGCCCCGGGGACGTGCCGGAGGATCCAATGCAGCTTCACGATCGAGGCCGTCGTGGAGGTCGGCAGGCCGGTGAGCCCCGTGAAGCGCGCCGCGCCGAACTGGTCTTCGAGCTCTGCCTGCTCCTGTGCGCCTCGCGCGTCGTACCAGGCGATCGCCGGCGCCACGGCCTCGCCCCTCGCTCCGAGGAGCGCGAGGGCCTCCGCCATGCCCGTCACGCCGACGCCGGTGACGGGTCCCGCGGGTGCCGCGGCGAGCGCCGTGGCCGTCGCGGCCAGCGTTGCTGCGTAGAGGTCCTCCGGCGCCGCTTCGGCGCCTGAGGAGGTGAACCGCCAGGGCGTTTCGGCATGGCCGACGGACAACTCTTGTCCGGCGAGGTCCACGACGAGCGCTTTCACGCGAGTCGAGCCGACGTCGATGCCGACAAGGCAGCCCTCACGCACCGGGAGCGCCACCTAACTCAGTCCCGCGAAGGGGCACCGAACGCCGCCCGAGGTTTCGGACGCTCGACGCCCTGCGGGCAGCGCCACCGGGGACCGTTCGCAGGTGAGACCCGCCATGGGAAAAGCCTCGCAGGCGCCGCGGTGCCGACTTCGGCCGTCCCCGTTGGCTCGGTCGAGTCCCGGCGACCGTGTGGCCGGCGAAGGTGACTGGCCCGCGAGAAGACTGTCGGCTCTTCGGTCGCGGCCGCGCGGCGGTCACGATCCAAAGGCCAGGGTTTTCGTCTACCGGTGGAGATAAACGCTCCAGCCCAGGTACGCCTCCATCGCCTCTTGCAGGACCGTCGCGGTCTGCGAGTGGCTCATCACGACGTGGTGCTCGAAGCCGTTCCGGCACAGGTGCTCGAGAAGTGCCTGGAGGCGCGGGATCTCGATGACGCCGTAGGCGCCGAAGGTGCGCATCGGGTCGTCGGTGAACCGTCCTTCGCCGACGTACGCCTGGATCCGCCCCGAGGCATCGTCCGTGCTGACGCGCAGGTAGGTCGCTGGACCGCTCCTGATCCGCCCGTAGAGGGTTCCGTACGTTCGTTCCTTCCCGACCGTGCCGGCGATGATCTCCTGGAAGTTCATGCTGGTCGACTCCAGGAACTGGCTCGGCAGGTTGCTGCAGTGGAAGACGACGGCCTTGTCCGGATCGCTGCTGAAGTTGTTGTTCCAGTCCAGGATGGCGCTCGGCGTTCCCGCGGCCGCCTGGAGCAACAACATCGAGACGACGCCGGTGACGTCCGCTTCGCAGGCGCTCGGTTTCAGACTGTTGCTCATCATGCTCATCACGGTGCACGGGACGATGCCGTAGAACTCCTGGAGCGCGGTCCAGCACTGGATCGCGGTGCCGTCGAGCTGCTCCGATTCGACCCAGCCGTCGATAACCGCGCCGAGCTTGGCCATCTTCAGCAGCGCTACATCGGGCACGCCGGTCGTCGAGGTGTAGGCGGAGATCGCCTCGCCCTTCGACGTCACGGCCGGGTCGTCGTCCGCCAGGCGCTCGATCTGCCCCAGCACGTCGGAGAGGTCCCGCGTGATGACCGAGATCCCCGCCTGCTCGAGCAGCTTCTCGCTGAAACGGACGGTATTGAAATTCGTCGGCCGGGCACCGATGGCCCCCACCCGCATCCCCTTCACGGACCTCACCACCCGGCAGACACGGACGAAGCGATCGAGGTCAGCAGCGAACTCCGGCGACTGTGGGCCACAGGTGTGGAGCGAGGTGAGCGAGAACGGGATTCCGTACTGCGTCAGGTTGTTGCAGACCGAGAGCTTGCCGCAGAAGCTGTCTCGCCGATGCGTGATCTGGAGCTTCTCCGTCTCATCGGGGAAGGCGTGCACGAGCACCGGGACTCCGAGCCGCGAACCACGGATCGAGTTCGCGACAGCCCTTTCATCGCCGAAGTTCGGGAGTGTGACGACGATCCCGTCGATCTCCTCGGCATGGTCGCGGAAAAGGCGCGCGCACCTCGCCGCATCGTCCAACGACTCCACCGAGCCGTACTCGGTGTCATCCGGTCCGAGCGCGACAACCTCAAGTCCAGCGGCTTCGAGCACCTTGAGCATCTCGGCACGACCTTCACGGCACAGCTCGCTCGGGAAGAAGCCGCGGTTTCCGACGACGAGGCCGACCGTCACGGGACGATTTACTGATTCGTTTCGCATGTCTGGCGATGATAACTACTCCTGAGTCGTGCTGTGAAGCAGATTCAGGTTGCCGGCGGAGGTTTCGCCAGCTCGGGACACGCGCGTGTCTTCCCAGGCGAGCGTGATGAAGACGGATCGACACGGTCGCGTCGTGGCGCGCCGTGCGTTGCAAAGTCAGAGGTTGATGCGGGACATCTGCTCCGCGGCGTAGCGGTCGCCCGCCACGGATCCCCGCGGCACGGCCTCATCGATGGCCACAAGATCCTCCGAGCTGAGCTCGATCTCCAGGGCACTGACGTTCTGTTCCAGGTAGGTGCGCCTTTTCGTCCCGGGGATCGGCACCACGTCGTCGCCCTGGGCGAGCACCCACGCCAGCGCCAGCTGGGTGGGGGTGACGCCCTTGGTCTCGGACAACGCCGTCAGGTTCTTGACGAGCGCCAGGTTGGCAGCGAAGTTCTCCCCCTGGAAGCGCGGGTTGTGGCGCCGGAAGTCGGACTCGCCGAACTGGCCCGGGTCAACGAACCGTCCCGAGGTGAAGCCTCTCGCCAACGGGCTGTAGGCGACCATTCCGATGCCGAGCTCGCGCAAGGTGGCGAGCAGTCCGTCCTCCGGGTCCCGGGTGAAAAGTGAGTACTCGTTCTGAGACGCGGCGATGGGATGCACGGCATGGGCGCGTCGCACGGTCGCGGGCGCCGCCTCGGAGATACCCAGATACCGCACCTTGCCGGCTTGGACCAGCTCGTGCATCGCTCCCCAGGTGTCCTCGATCGGGACGGTGGTATCGATGCGGTGCTGGTAGTAGAGGTCGATGTGATCGACGCCGAGACGCTCGAGGGACGCGTCGCAGGCCCGTCGCACGTAGTCAGGCTTGCCGTTGACGCTGACGAAGCTGCCGTCCGGCAGACGCTCGTTGCCGAATTTCGTGGCCAGCACGACCGCGTCCCGCCGCCCGGCGATCGCCCGTCCGACCAGCCGTTCGTTCGTGAAGGGACCGTACATGTCGGCGGTGTCGATGAGCGTCACGCCCAGCTCGAGCGCCCGACGGATGGTCGCGATCGACTCGTCGTCGTCTCCCGGGCCGTAGGACTGACTCATCCCCATGCACCCGAGCCCGAGAGCCGATACCCACAGTCCCTGGCCCAACGCCCGCTGCCGCATTCCTTCTCCCGTCTCCGTCCTTGTGTCGTTCAGACTAGGGAACCTGCTCCCAAGCCGCGCGGCAATACCGGGTCGGAAGGTACCGATCGGCGCGTTCAGACGGTGTGGTGAGAATCCACCAGGTGGCGTCGGCGCGTGCCGGAGGTGCGATCGGCGCGGAACCACGAAGGTCGGAATCGGGCACGAACGCTCATCGGCCGGCGGCGCGATAGTCGTGGGGAGAGATCAATCCACTGGGACCGGGACGCCATGGGATTCACTCGCGCCACAATCGCGTCGGGACCGAGCTTCACGCCGACGCCGAGCCCGACGACGCGGGCGCTCTCCTGTGTTCTGACGGATCCGTCCATTCCCGCGACGAGCCGATGATGAGATGACGGCGTCGTGCGTGGTGGCGATCGATCAGGGTACGACGAACACGCGCGTGCTCGTCGCCGACGACCACGGTCGAGTCATCGCCAGCGCCGCGCGCGAGCTGCCACTCCTTTGTCCACGCCCGGGGTGGGTCGAGCACGATCCCGAGCGCATCTGGGCCGACACGCGTTCACTCATCGGGGAGTCGCTCTCAGAATCCGGGCGCTCCGTTCTCGACGTCGCCGGGATCGGCATCGCGAACCAGCGCGAGACCGTCGTGTTGTGGGAACGATCGACGGGTCGTCCGGTATCGAACGCGATCGTTTGGCAGGACCGGCGTACCACGCCGATGTGCCAGCGACTGATCGCCGACGGTGCAGGGGAGTGGGTCCGCGAGCGTACCGGTCTCGTGCTCGATCCCTACTTCTCAGCGTCGAAGATCGCCTGGCTCCTCAAAAGCGATGCAGAGTTGCGCCGCCGGGCCGATCAAGGCGACATCTGCGCCGGAACGATCGAGAGTTTCCTCATCTTCCGGCTGACAGGGGGAGTTCACGTCACCGAGCCGACAAACGCGTCCCGCACGATGCTGATGGACCTCGAAACGCTCGACTGGGACGAGGACCTGCTCGCGCTCTTCGATGTCCCCCGGATCCTCCTGCCTGAGATCCACCCCTCGGCCGGGGTTTTCGGCGAGACCTCGACCGGTCTGGATCTCGGCCGTCACGTCCCCGTCGCGGGAGCGCTCGGCGATCAGCAGTCCGCCCTCTTCGCGCAAGCCTGCTTCGGTCCAGGACTCGCCAAGAACACCTACGGGACAGGATCGTTCCTGCTCGAGAACACGGGCACCGAACGTCTCCGCGCCGGCGACCTCCTTGACACCGTGGCGTTCTCCGCGCCGGGCGGGCCGGCCTCGTACGCGCTCGAAGGCTCGATCTTCGCGACCGGATCTGCGGTGCAGTGGCTGCGCGACGGCCTCGGGATCATCAACTCGGCCGAGGAAACCGCAGGACTGGCGGCGAGCGTCGCCGACAACGACGACGTGTGGTTCGTGCCGGCGCTCGGCGGTCTTGGCGCGCCGTACTGGGACCCCGAGGCTCGTGGCACTCTGCTCGGGGTCACGAGGGGGACGACGCGGGCCCACGTCGTGCGGGCCGTCCTCGAGAGCATCGCCTACCAGACGCTTGACGTGACTGAAGCGATGGAGGCGGCGGGGCGTCCGGTCACCGAGCTGCGCGTCGACGGGGGTGCGTCCGTGAACGACTGGCTCATGCAGTTTCAGAGTGACCTGCTCGGCATACCCGTCGACGTCGCCGCGACGCTCGAGACGACAGGAGTCGGCGCGGCGTTCTGTGCGGGACTCGCGACCGGACTGTGGAGAGACCAGGCGGAAGTTGCCCGTCTGCGCGCATCCGGCCGCCGCTATGAGCCGCACCAGGGTCGTGTCGACCGGCACCGGGGACATGCGCGCTGGAAGGAAGCAGTGGAGCGCGCCAGGCACTGGGCTGTCGCTCCTGGGTGATTCCAACAAGCAATTTGCGCGACCGTCGACACGCTTCCAGCCGGTGAGGATCGAGGTTCTTCCGCCTGTCAGACGGCCTCAGGTCCCTAGGCGGTCACCGGCGTGCTCGTCCCGCTGCGGAGGAGCGAACAGGCGTCCTCGCGTCGGGGGCGACCATTCCGTCGACTCAGCCAGGACCTGACGCAGTCCTTCGTCCGGGCTTTGGAGCACACCGGTGTGAACTCGCGGTTTCGGGGGTGTTGCCCTGACGTCCGCCGACGGGTGCCCTCCGGGGGAGGGTCACGAGCGCGATCGCGGCGGCGCCGAGAGCGACGATCGCGGCGGTGGTCAGACCGAGATCCATCCCGCTCATGAAGGCGGCACGGGCGGCACGCGCGATCTCGGCGCCGATGGTGCCGCCGACCCCGTGGGCGGCGGCCAGCGCCGAACCGAGTGTGCCGTGGACGGCCCCGAGGAGCGTGTCCGGCAGGTGGTAGGGGGCGAGTGCGCCGGTGAGACGGTCTTGGTAACGGTTGGAGAGCAGGCTGCCGATCACGGCCACGCCGAGGGCGCCGCCGACTTGGAGGAAGGTGCCGTTGGTGGCCCCGCCGACGCCCGTGTGCGCCCTCGGGAGCGAGCCCATGACCGATGCGGTCGCCGAGGGGATGACGAGCCCGGCGCCGATGCCGACCAGGGCAAGGCCGGCAACGATGCCGCCGTAGGTCGTCGTGACCGTGGCGCCGGAGACTAGCCAGAGACCGGCGGTGGCGCAGAGCAGGCCGGCGGCGATCGTCAGCTTCGTGCCGACGGCGCGCACGAGTTCGCTCGAAAGCGGGGCGGTCAGGGCGATCGCGCCGGCAGCGGGGAGCGTGCGCACACCGGCCTGCAAGGGCGTGTAACCGAGCTGGAACTGGAGGAACTGGGTGAGAACGAAAAAGGCGCCCAGCATGCCGAACATCACCAGCGCCACCGACGTAACGGCGGCAGAGAAGTTCCTGTCGCGGAAAAAGCGCAGGTTGAGCATCGGATACGCAGTGACCCGCTCCCGATACACGAATGCGGTGACGATCGCGAGCCCGCCGATACCGGAGCCCAGCACGAGCGTCGACGACCAGCCGTGCACGGGCGCCTCGATGATCGCGCAGAGCAGGAGTCCGAGCCCGGCGATCGACAGCAGCGACCCGGTGAGGTCCGGGGGACAGGCCTCGGGATTCCTCGAGTCGGGGACGAGCGGAAGGGCGCAGACGAAGCCGACGGCGGCGATCGGGACGTTGATCAGGAATACCGATCCCCACCAGAAGTGCGCGAGAAGCAGTCCGCCGACGATCGGGCCGAGCGCGATCCCCGCCCCGCTCGTCGCGCCCCAGAGACCGATCGCCCGCCGCCGGTCGTGCGGATCCGTGAAGGTGTTGGTGATGATCGCCAACGTGGAGGGCATGATCAGCGCCGCTCCGAAGCCCATGCTCGCGCGGGCCGCAATCAGCATCCCGACCGAGCCGGAGAGCGCGGCCCAGGTCGAGCAGGCGGCGAATGCGACCAGTCCCGCAAGGAACGTCCGTTTGCGGCCGACCCGGTCGGCGAGGCTGCCGGCCACCAGCATCAGCCCGGCGAACAGCACCACGTAGGCGTCGACGATCCACTGCAGGTCGCTCGAGCTGGCGTGCAGCTTGCGCACCAGCGTCGGCAGGGCGACGTTGAGAACGGTGCCGTCGAGCGAGACGATCAGCAGTGACACACACAGCACTGCCAGCGCCATCCAGCGCCGCGACGAAACAACTTCCCCGGCGCCGTGATCGATCGCGCTAGGCACTCGCGGGCACGGTAGCACCGAGGGGAAGGCTCGAGAGCCGCTAGGTGCACGTCGCCGGAGCCGCTACTGGCGGGGCTTGGCTGGAGCCCGCGCTCGCCAGGTCGATGGACTCGAATTGCGCGATCACCAGCACTCCGAGAGCAAGGAACCGGCATACTTGTCCCATGAGAACTCGCCAATCCGCAGTGAGCTGGATCTGCGACATGGACGGCGTGCTCCTGAACGGGGCGGTGCCGGTACCGGGGGCTGATCGTTTCATCGCGGCCCTCGACAAGGCCGGTTTCAGCTTCCTCGTTCTCACGAACAACTCACGTTTCTCCCCGAAAGACCTCGCCGCGCGGCTCTCCGACAGAGGGCTCTCGATCCCACCCGAGGCGCTGTGGACGTCGGCGCTCGCGACCGCCCGTTTTCTCGACAGCCAACGACCGAACGGAAGGGCGTTCGTGATCGGTGAAGCGGGGCTGACGAGCGCGCTTCATGACATCGGCTACGTGCTCACCGACCGGGATCCCGACTACGTCGTTCTGGGTGAGACCCGTACCTACAGCTTCGAGGCGATCACCAAGGCGGTCCGTCTGATCGACCAGGGGGCGCGGTTCATCGCGACGAATCCCGATCCGACCGGGCCCTCGCCCGGGGGCAATCTGCCGGCCACGGGATCGGTCGCCGCGATGATCCAGCACGCGACCGGACAGGCGCCTTATTTCGTGGGCAAGCCCAACCCGCTCATGATCCGGGAGGGCCTCAACGTCCTCGGCGCGCACTCGGTAACGACCGCGATGGTGGGCGACCGGATGGACACCGACGTCGTCGCCGGCATTGAGGCCGGTCTCGAGACGATCCTCGTCCTCTCCGGGGTGACGCGCCCCGAGGACATCGAGCGGTTCCCCTACCGTCCGTCCCGTGTCGTCGACTCGGTCGCCGACCTCGCGGATGAGATTGCCGGGGCGACGGCGTAGTACCAGGTCTTCGGTCCGGCGCGCTCCGCTGGCGCAGCCGGGGGAGTGCAGCTAGCCCTCGTCAGCTCCGCCCGACGCCATGGTGCGGGTCAGCGGCGGTCGCCGGAACTCACGGCGAGTCTTCGCAGTGCCGCGACGAGCAGGTCTACCTCGTCATGGGTGTTGTACATCGCCAGCGACGCCCGGACTACCGATTCCAGCCCGTAACGGCGCAGGATCGGCTGGGCGCAGTGATGGCCAGCGCGCACCGCGATGCCCTCGCGATCCAGCGCCGAGCCGACCTCCTCCGGCGAGCAACCGTCGAGCACGAAGCTGAGCACGCTTGCTTTCTGTGGCGCCGTGCCGATCAGGCGCAGACCGGGGACGCTGCAGATCTCCCCCATGGCGTACTGCAGGAGCTCGTGCTCGTAGCGCTCGATGGTCGGCCGCCCGAGCCGGCTCACGTAGTCGAGCGCAGTACCCAGTCCGACGGCGTCCGCGATATTGCCCGTTCCCGCCTCGAACTTGGCGGGCGGGTGCTTGTAGATGGTCCTCTCGAGGGTGACGTCCGAGATCATGTTCCCGCCGCCTTGCCAGGGTGGGAGTTTCTCGAGACAACTGGACTTTCCGTACAGCGCTCCGATTCCGGTCGGCCCGAACACCTTGTGCCCGGAGAAGACGTAGAAGTCGGTGTTCATGTCCTGGACGTTCACGACCCGATGCGCGACGGCCTGCGCCCCGTCGATCAGCACCCGCGCGCCGACCCCGTGCGCCATCTCGATGATCTCGTTGACCGGGACGATCGTCCCGGTCACGTTGGAGACGTGGGCGACCGCGACGATCCGGGTTCGCGTGCTCAGCAGGTCGCGATAGGCGCCGAGGACGAGCTGGCCGTCATCGTCGACGGGAATGACCTTCAGCTTCGCCCCAGTCCGGGCCGCGAGCTGCTGCCACGGCACGATGTTGGCGTGGTGCTCGAGGTGCGAGATCACGATCTCGTCGTCCGGGCCGAAGCCCATATTCCCGCAGCTCTGCGCGATCAGGTTGATCGCCTCGGTGGTACCCCGGGTGAAGACGACGTCCGCCGCCGACGGCGCACCGAGGAAGTCGGCGACCTTTGCCCGGGCGCCCTCGTAGGCGTCCGTGGCCCGCGCCGCGAGCGTGTGAGCAGACCGGTGGATGTTCGAGTTCTCGTGCGCGTAGAAGTCCGCCAGCCGGTCGATCACCACCTGGGGCTTCTGCGTCGTCGCCCCGTTGTCCAACCAGACGAGCTGACGCCCGTGGATTCGTTCGCGAAGGATCGGGAAGTCCCGTCGCACCGCTTCGACATCGAAGTCCGGGCAGGCGCCGGTCGGCACCGCGGTCCGCGGTCCGGAGGTCGGGAGCTGCTCGTCGATGAAGTAGAACGACGGAGCGGAAGCCGGGTTCACGTCCGGCGAGGTGAGCGTTCGCGCCGGCCGATCAGATCGTGGGGCGCGCAGGATCTCCGTTGTGGTCGCCCGTGACAGCCCCGGGACCGAGACGGACGACGGCTGGCTCACCATGGCCGCGAGCCGTCCCGGAGCCGAAGCGGCGCGATGGAATGGCGACCGAACGCCAGGAGGCAGGTACCCGGCCATGTCGCCGGGCGATGGGTAGCCAGGAGCCGCCGGCGCCACGTCACCCGGCGCGGCCGTCGATCCCACCGGGTGCTCGGCTGCCGAGGATTCGGGCCTCGGTGTTTGGGGTGGCTCGTGACCGGGCACGGGGCCGAAGAACTCCGTCGCGAGCTGGGTCAGCGTCGCCTCATCCGGCAGCCAGGAGGGAGCGGCGCCCTCGCGGTCACCGGTAGGTGGGCGAGTAGTCATGGAACTTGTCGATTTCCACGTCGTCGAGGACCGCGATCGCATCGGACGTGAGCACGACGAGCGAGCAGTACAGCGAGACCAGATACGACGCGATGGCGTTGCGGCTGATGCCCATGTACCTCACCGAGAGACCGGGCGAGTGCTCGCCGGTCAGGCCCGGCTGGTACAGGCCGATCACGCCTTGGCGGCGCTCACCGACTCGCAACAGGAGCACCTTTGACCTGCCGCGAGTGACCGGCACCTTGTCGGACGGGACGATCGGCAGGCCGCGCCAGGTGAGGAACTGCGAGCCGTGGATGCTCACGGTCGCCGGCGGGACGCCGCGCCGCGTGCACTCCCGGCCGAAGGCCGCGATGGCGAGCGGGTGGGCGAGGAAGAAGGCCGGCTCCTTCCAGACCTTCGCGATCAGCTGGTCGAGGTCGTCCGGGGTCGGTGGGCCGGTGAGGGTGGAGATGTGCTGGTCGGCGTCGGCGGAGGCGAGCAACCCGTAGTCGGCGTTGTTGATGAGTTCGCTCTCCTGGCGCTCCTTCACCGTCTCGACCGTCAGTCGGATCTGCTCGGCGATCTGGTCGAACGGGCTGCTGTACAGGTCCGAGACGCGGGTGTGGATGTCGAGGATGGTCGCCACGGTGTTGAGGTAGTACTCACGTGGCTTCTCGTAGTAGCCCACGTACGTCGTCGGCAGTTCGGACTCATCTCGCGCCGGCGTGGCGACGGCGACGGACGCCGGATCCTTGACCCGGTTCAGCCGGTAGATACCGGCCTCGACCGGCACCCACTGCAGCATCTTGGTCAGCCAGCGCGGCGTGATCGTGTCGAGCTGCGCCGTGCTCTTCGTGACATTCGTGAGCTGACGTGCTGCGGCGTCGGTCAGTGCGAGATTCACCGGCGCGTCATTCGCTGTCGTTCTGGGCATCGCCGAACCTTTCCCTGGGGGAGCGCCCCGCGCCGCGGATCGGGCGGTCGCGGGTCGGATAAACGCCGTCACACCCAGGAGGTGCCACCTGCCGCGAGGCCCGCAAAGACCTGTGCCGCATGTCCGCCCACCTCCGGGTCGATCTCCAACTCCGCCGGCGTCCTCACCTGCCCGCCGAGACGGGCGGCGCCCCCGACGCCAGGGCGACTCCGATCGTCACGGGACCTGGATAGCCCAGGCCGCGCCCCCCGACCGGCCGCCCCTCTGCACAGCCATTCTCCATCAATATAACTGATTCAGTGTAGTAAGCACATGGGGTGCTGTCTCGGTGGCGCCCGTCGCCGGCCATCCCCCTTGCGGCACTTCAGGTGGCGCCCTGACGGCCGAACCGACGGGGCGCGCGGCAGGCGGTCCACCCACCGGGCGGGCGACTCCGCCGCCCGCCGAAGCCTCACGTCCCTGGTCCGCTGGTTCCGGAGTGAGGTCAGATGAAGAGCTGGATGTCGGACTTGGCGGCCATGTCGATGAAGCTGGCAGCGCCGAGCGTGGGCTGCACGCCGTCGATGAAGTCGGACGTCGACAGCCCGTACAGATCCATCGTCATCTGGCACGGGTGCAACCGCACGCCGGCCTCGATTGCCATCTCCATCAGCTCGGTCACACTGGCGACCTTGTGCTGTGTGGCGAGTTTCTTGATCATGGAAGTGCCCATCCCGGCGAAGTGCACCTTGCTCAGCTTGAGGTGCTCGCTGCCGCCGCGGTCGAAAAGCGATTCGCCCTTTTGCATCCAGTTGTGGCCGGTGACGCGCTTGTCGTTCTTTTGCAGCACGCGCAACCCCCAGAAGGTGAAAAAGACGTCGACCTCGAGGCCGGACGCCGCGCCGGTGGTCGCCAGGATCATGACGGGCCAGACCCGGTCGAGGTCGTTGCTCCAGCAGATGATCGCCATTCGCTTCGGTTCGTCGTCCTTGGAAGCGGTCGCGGAGGTGGTGGCTGCGGTGCCTGTGTCGTCCATGTCGCGTCTCTCCTACTCGGATCGGAAGGTCGTGGTCTGCTGCTTAGTTCAGTATTGTCCTAGTTGAGATAGATGAACTGTAGTTGGGGCACGCCGATCGAGAGACCTCGGGTCCACGGGTCGTCGCGCGGCGATTGACTCGTTCGAGCGCGGGCTCGCACGTCAGCCGCAGGAGATTCCCTCGGCGTCGAGGAACCGTTGATAGGCCTCCACGCCCTCCGGACCGGTCACGAGATCGGCGGCGTCGGTTTCCCAGTCGGACGCACGCAACCGGGCGATCCAGCCAGCCCCGTACGGATCCGAGTTGACGAGACCCGGCGAGGTGGCGAGGGCGTGATTGACGGCCACGATCTCGCCGCTCACCGGGGCGGAGACGGCGCCGACCCACTTGGCGCTCTCGACGGTCGCGATGTTGCGGCCCTTTTTCACCGTCGCCCCGATCGCCTTCGGCGTCACGGCCACGATGGTCTTTGCCATGTTCTGGGCGACGTCGGTCATCCCGACCGTCACGAGCTCGCCTTCCCGGCGCGCCCAGACGTGCTTGTCCACGATGTAGTAGAGGTCCTCGGGGATGTTGCAGTTGTTGACAAGGGTCATCGCTCCGGCTCCCGTCCTGTCCTGACAGCTGGATTCGCGCGTCCCGTTGGCTCGCATGGCGGCGGCGCAACCGCGCCGGCGGGCCCGGAGCCGCCCATCACGCCGTCACCCCGACGAGGCCGGGCTCGGCCGGCCTGGCGGTGGCCTCTTGGACGAGGAAGGTGATGTCCCGGACGACCAGCCGGTCGTCGGCCCGGACGGTCTTCACCGCATCGGCGAACATGGAGGCGTCCTTCGGGCAGGCGACGACGAACTGTCCGACGTCCAACCGGAGCGCCTCTTTGATCCGGATCTCACTCGGTCGTTCCGCAAGGAGATCGTCGTCCATCCAGATCCGGCCGCCGCCCGCGCCGCAGCAGAACGTCTCGGCGCCGTGACGTGGCATCTCCACCAACTCGCAGCCGAGCGCCCGCAGGATCCGCCGGGGTGCGTCGGTCACGCCGTTGTAGCGGGCGAGGTAGCACGGATCGTGGTAGGTGACCCGGTGTCCGAGAGGACGGACGCCGATCGCCCCGGTCTCCACGAGATCGGCGAGGAGCTCGGTGTAGTGCGACACCCGATAGATCGCCCCGAGGGCGGGGTACTCGTTGCGCAGGGCGTTGAGCGTGTGCGGGTCGGTCGAGAAGATCTCCTCGAACTGCGAGTCGCGCAGCGCGGCGATGTTGTGCTCGGCGAGCATCTCGAACAAACCCTCCTCGCCGACGCGGCGCACGTCGTTGCCGGAGTTGTGCTCCGCCTCGTAGAGCACGCCGAAATCGACGCCCGCGTCGTGGAGGATCGTGGCGAGGACGCGGGAGCTCTCCTGCGCCCGCTCGTCGAAGCTGGCGTAGTCGCCGACGAACCACAGGTACCGCACGGGCTGGTGTCGGGCGTCGGGGATCGCGAAGTCGAGCTCGCGCGCCCACCGGCCGCGCATCCGCGCCGATCTCCCGAACGAGTTGCCCTGGGTGGCCAGGTTCTGGAGCGACTGCTGCAGCGTCGGGCCCATCGTCCCCTCGTCGACCAGGCTGCGCCGCAACTGGACGATGGTCGGCACGTGCTCGATGCCCACCGGACAGACGTCGACGCAGTGCATGCACGTCGTGCAGGACCAGAGCGCGCCCGTCTCGATCACGCCGCCCGCGATCGGCGTGCCGAGGCGCGGCGAGAGCGGTCCCGTGCGCTCCCTCCGGCGCTCCCGGTCGAGAAGCGTGACCCCGCCGGCGGAGACGTCCACCCACTGACGCAGGTCGAGGATCACGTCGCGGGGCGAGAGCGGCGCGCCGCCCGCGGTCGCCGGGCAGACCTCGTGGCAGCGGCCGCACTTCGTGCAGGCGTCGAGGTCGAGGAGCTCTTTCCAGGTGAAGTCGGCGATCTCGCGGTAGCCGGGGTGGGCGGTCGGCGGCGCGGGCAGCCGGAGCGTCGCCGAGCGGTCCGTGGCGAGCAGGTTCACCCCGTCGACGAGCATGTGCATGGCCTTGGAATACGGGAGGTAGGCGATGAACACGAGCGCGAGCGAAGCGTGCACCCACCACATCACGGTGTGCGCGCTCACCGCCTGGGACGGCGTCATGCCGGCTGCCGAGAAGATCTCGGCCACGGCCCGGCCGAACGGGCTGAGCACCGTGAACCAGGGCATGCGCTGACCGAGGATCCGCAGGCCGGTCAGCAGGTAGGCCGTGACCAGGATGGCGAGGAGCAGCCCGAGGAAGAACCAGTCGCCCCGCTCCATCAGTCGACGCGAGTAACCGCCGGCGGGCGTGCCCGCCCGCTTGTAACTCAGTCGCGGTGGTCGCTTCACGCCCCGGCGCAGCGCCAGGTAGACGAGGGCGACGAGGAACGCGAATCCCATCGTGTCCACGGTGAACGTGAAGACGATGAAGAACGTGCCGTGGAAGAAGCTGTCCTGGTGCCCGGTGAGCAGCCGGGAGACGTTTCTCACGATGTCGGTGTCGATCGTGAGGATGATCGTCGCCAGCAGCGCAACGATGAAGCCCCAGAAGATGAAGAAATGAGCGATCCCGGTCGCGAGATTGCCCCGCGCGACCTCGGCGCCTGCGCTGATGGAGCGCAGGCGCCTGCGGAGCCCCTGCCGGATCGTCGGCCCGCGCCCGGCCGCGCGCCCCATCCGGTACTTGCGCACCCGACGCCAGACGCCCCAACAAAAGACTGCGGTCGCGAGCGCGGCGACGGCGTAAAAGATCGCCTTGCCGAGCGGGCCGATGCCCTCGAAGACGGGCCGGGTCACTTCCGTCGCGACGAGGCCGATCGGTCCTGCCATGGTCAGCCGCGGACCCTGTCGACGAGTGCAGGGACCAGATCGAAAAGATCGACGGTCGTGCCGAAGTGGGCGACGCCGAAGATCGGCGCTCCGGGGTCTGTGTTGCAGGCGACGATCAGCTCGGCGTTCCTCATCCCCTCGAGGTGCTCGGGAGCTCCGGAGATGCCGAAGGCCAGGTAGGCCCGGGGCTTGACCTTCAAGCCCGACTGACCGACCTGGCGCGTCTTCGGAAGCCATCCCGCGTCCACGACGGGACGCGATGCGGAGAGGGGCACGCCGAGCGCGTCGGCGAGCTCCGCCACGATTCCGAGATTGTCCTGCGACTCGATGCCGCGGCCTACGGAGACGAGCATCTCGGCCGCCGCGATGTCGACGTCACCGACGCCGGCCCCGATCACCTGGCGAAGCGACATCCGCAGCGCGTCGAGCCCGGCCGGCGGCGTGACCTCGACGACGTCCGCGGCGGCCGCCGACAAGTCGGCGTCGGTGCCGAAGGCACCACTTAGCACGGTCGCGATCGCGCGCTCGCCGGGCAGCTCGACCTCGGCGAGCACCTTCCCGCCGAGGATCTTCGCGGTGGCCGTCACGACGCCGTCGTCGATCCCGAGGGCGCTGACGTAGGCGGCGAGTGGTGCATCCCAGCGCACGGCGAGTGCGGCCCCGAGGTCCAGACCGACGGTCGCGTTGGACATGAGCAGCAGTCGGGGGGCTCGCTGAGACAACACCTCGAGGAGGGCCCGCTCGTAGGCCTCCGGCAGGTAGTCGGCCAGCGCCGGGTGGTCCACGCAGACCACGACGTCGGCGCCGCGGAGCTGGCCGGCGAGCTCGCGCGGACCGAGCAGGACCACCTCGGTCACGCCGCCGAGTGCCGACGCCAGCTCGCGCGCCTCTCCGATCAGTTCGTAGGTCCCTTCGGAAACCTGCATGGCGGTGTGCTCGGCGAGCACCATCACGTTACGGTTCACGTCGATCCTCACCCTCTCAGGAGTCCACGGGCACGCAGCAGCTCGACGATCTGGTCCGCGACGTCCCCGGCGTCCCCCGTCAGCATCTCGGCCCGGCCGGTGGTCTCGGTCCCGTGCATCCGCCGCAGGACGAGGCCTCGCCGTGCCCCCCGCGGCGTCACCGCCAATTCGGTGAGAGCACCGGTCTGCATCGCCTGCCTGATCCGGGTGATGGGCGCGTAGCGCGGGGGCTGCCGGGCGGACTGGACACCGATGACGGCGGGCAAATGCACCTGCACCTCGTGTGACACGCCCCCGGCGAACTCCTGGCGGACGGTCACTGCGTCGGCGTCGGCCTCGATGCTCACGACCACCGAAACGTGAGGCAGATCGAGCAGCGCGGCGAGCGCGGACGGAAGCTGCCCGTCGGGGTCGTCTGCCGCCTGTACGCCGGAGATCACGAGGTCGGCCGGCTGGGCCTCGAGGAACGCCGCGACGAGCGCGGCCCGGGTGGCGACCGGGATCCCAGCAGGTCCGGTCCCTCCGGCGCTCGCGTCGGCGAGCTTGACCGCCGTGTCCGCCCCCTTGGCAAGCGCCGTGTAGAGGATCTGGTCGATCTCGGGGTCAGCCGAGCAGCCGACGGCCACGACCTCGGCTCCACCGGAATCTTTCAGGAGCAGAGCCTCTTCGAGAGCTTGGGCGTCCCACTCGTTCAGCACGAATTTCAGGTACTCGCGCTCGATGCCGGTCTCGTCGGCGGAGAGCTCGATCTCCTCGACGAGATCGGGCACCGCTTTCATGGGCACGACGATTCGCAACTCAAGCCACCTCTTCCGTCGTCACTTGGTCAGCTCTTCTAGTCGCAGCAGCCGACGGATCGCGTCGAGATCGTCGGGTGTCGGCGCGAACGGGTAGTCGCGGAACGGCTCGGCCGGCCGGTAGGAACCGTAGGGCCTCGTGCATCCCGGTCCGCCGTCGTCGCCTGGGCAGCCGTTCGTCATGAACGCGGCGCCTTCGCCCACGACGGCCTCGACGGCGGAACGATCCGTTCGCACAAGGGTCATCGCGCCCTCGCGGTCGAAGCCGAACCGCTCCAGCCCGTAATCTGCCGTCTCGATGAGATATCTGGCGAGTTGCACCCGGTGCCAGCGTCGGAGTGTGGGTTGCGGCTGGGAGGCCATCCGGGAGCCCGGCTCCGGGTTGAAACAGAACAGGTAGGACCGAATCTGCCGGTCGCGCAGCGCGACGAACAGAGCGAGCAGATTCTGGTCGGTCTCGCCCAGGCCGACGACGGTGTGGACGTTGACCTTCCACGGACCGAAGATCTCTCTCGCATCGCCGATGACCTCCCAGTACCTGTCCCACCTGAGACCGCCGGAGGGCACATCGGTGCGGACGCTCCGGAACAGTTCCTCGGTGACGGCGTCGAGTCCGATCCCGATCATGTCGACGCCGATCGACCTTAGGTCCTTGAGCCGCTGTCGCTTGATGGCGGGCGGCGCGACGAGGATCGATATCGGCGTGCGGATTCGTTCGGCGATCTGGCGCGTGATGACGCTGGTGTCGCGGTAGGCGCGACCGTGGGTGACCATCGAGATGCAGATCCGGGTCAAGGCCGTTTCGAATTGGGTCATCCGTTCCAGGAGCTCGTCGGTTCGCACGAGCGGCCACTCCACCCGGATGAACGACTTGTCCGCGAAGTTGCCGGGGCGCGTGCGGGCGAGCCCGCAGTAGCCGCAGTCGGACCGGCAGCCTTCCTCGTAGTTGAGCAGGAGGTTGATGCCCCCGAACTTGAAGTCGCGGCCGAATCGGCCGGAGTGCATCCGCAGTGCGATCGCGCTCGCCATGGAGATGCGCACGTACTCCGGACTGACGCGGACCGCGGAGCCGGCCGGCCTCGACGTCGGAAGCTCGCGAACCACCATGGTGTTTCCTTTCAGCCCGGCTCGGCGGCCGGACGGGGACCAGCGGCACCGGGCTCCTCGGTCGCCGTTCTGATCGCGAGCTGGCCCGCCTCGATGACGGCGGCGACGAGCTGCTCGGGCCGAACCCCGAGCGCGGCGGCGGCTCCGGAGCTCTCAACCACGGCGGCGACGGCCTTCTGATCCAGGCGCCGCCAACGCAGCCCGGATTCCATCGCCACCAGCGCCGGAGGCAGTTCGTTGAAATCCCCGGCTACCAGCGCGCTCTTCACCAGGTCGCCATGGGTGGTGAGGCAGATCCTCGCCAGCCCCGCCGGCGTCTTCAGCAGTGCCGATCCGCTGGTGTCCGTCGCGACGCTCCGCTCGTTCAGCCAGGACCGCGACCGGTACCTGCCGGCGGTGAGAGCCTCGGCTCGGGACTGCTCCTGAGCGTCAGGTGTCCCGGGCTCGAGGTCCACGCCGAAAGTCGTCGAGAACCCGGCGGCGATCGCCGGACGCAGCTTCGCCGCGTCCCAGCGGGTGCCGGTCTCGGCCGTGACGGTCGTGACCCGCTCGTTCACTGCCGCGAGGGCGCGGTCAGCGAGCTTCGCCGCGGGGATCCGCAGTAGCTGGACCATGAGCTCGACGTCTAAGTCGGCGAGCACGCTCGCGTGGAAGAGCATGGCGCCGTCGGGGTCGGCGTAGAGGCCGAGACCGGCGATCTTGCGGCCTTTGACCTCGAGGTCGTTCTTGCCGCGGAACTCCGACTCGATACCCAGCCGCCCGAGCCCGGCCGCCACCGCCGCCGAGAACTCCTCGATGATCTGCCGCGGTCGCCCGCCGGATGGCGCCCGGTCCAGGTAGGCGATTCCCAGCTGGCCGGAGCCCATGATGATCGCGCCGCCACCGGTGGGTCGGCGGTTCACCTGGGTCCCGGTCCGGCGGCAGGCGGCCACGTCGATCTCGGCCTCCAGGTTCTGATAGCGGCCGACGAGGGCGCAGTGGTCCCGATAGCTGTACAGGCGCAAGGTGGGCGCGCCGTCCGGTTCGCCCCGGGCGTACCGGCCCATCAGCGCTTCGTCGAGCGCGAGTCCCTCGGCCGCACCGACGCCGTCGTCGGCCAGCAACCGCCAGGGTCCGTTCATGGGGCCACCTGTACCGTGGCGTCGTCACCCTCGGCGATCCCGCTCCAGGCGAGCGAGCAGCAGGACTCGAACAGCCGGGGTGTCAAACCTCGCGACCTCGCGTAGTCGATGCTGCCGTCGGCGGGATAGGCGATGCCGTTCAGACCGAGGTCGATCGCGGCCTCGTCGAGCTCGCGCTTCATGGCGCCCGGCGGGCGGGCGCAGCCGAGGTTGATCGTGCCCTTCGGCATCGCGAGCCGCGCCGTGGCGAGGAAGTCGGTTACCTCATCGACCGGGGGCGGGGCGAGGTGCGCCATCGGGGTGCCGGCGAGCGGCACGAGCACCACGAGCACGAGCGTCGGCACGCGGTGGCGGACGAGCATCTCCAGTGCTCGGTGCTCGCCGAGGAAACGGCCGTAATGCAGGCCGAGCACAATGTGCGGGACGATCCGCAACCCGTGGTCGGCAAGCAGGCGCAGCGAACGCTCCACGTCGGCCACGGTCAGGTCCAGGTGGTAGATCTCGCGCAGCGTCTCGTCGGACCCGATGACGTCGATCATCACCCCGTCGACGCCGCAAGCCGCCAACCCCGCCGCAAGCGCGGACGATGCCAGACCGGAGTGCACGATGACCTTCATGCCGAGTCGCTCGCGGATCCGCGTGATGTCACCCAGGTGCGCCAGCAGCGGGACCGCGCCGAGCCGGGTCGAGCCGCCGGACACCAGCAACGCCTCGCAGCCCTCCCCCTGGAGCCGTGCCGCGAGCGCATAGAGGTCCTGGTCGGTCCGGACCGACACCATGTCGTCGAGCATCTTCGTCTGGCAGTGATCGCAGTGCAGCGCACAAGCCGAGCCGGTCACGGAAACGGCCAGGAACCGGCGGGAACGGACCGGGACCCACTCGGAGGTCTGCCAGCGTTTCAGGCCGGGCGCGTAGAAGTCCATCACGTCCGGGAAGTTCGCCCGTCGAACGTCGAGGGCGCGCCGGCGCGCTGCCGCGGTGGTCACAGCGCGATCACCCCGTCGAGCCGGTAACGAGCGATCTTGGCAGCGAACCAGGCGGTGATCTCGGTCGGGTCGGCGAGCAACCCCGCCAGCCTGTCGTCGCGACCGAGGCGGGCCTCGATCAGCCAGCCGGCCCCGTAGGGGTCCCGCTCGACGAGTCCCGCGTCGGCGACCGCCGCGTCATTCAGCTCCAGAACCACGCCGGAGACCGGGCTGACGAGTGGTCCGACGAACTTGGCAGCCTCGAGCTGTCCGAAGGGGCGGCCCGCAGCGAGCTCGGTCCCCGTCGGCACGATGGACAGCTGGGCGAGAGTGCCGCTCGTCTCGATGCCGACCGGGTCCATCCCGATGCGCACCCGGCCCGGATCCGTCACCAGCACCCACATGTGCGTTTCGGCCTGGTAGCACCGGTCGAGCGCGAGCGAGAAGCCGTCGACCATGGCGTGCTCGGCCTGTTCCATCACAGCCTCCCTGGATCAGCGGCGGCGAAAGCCGCGGCCAGCCTTCGCCCGGGGTCACCGAAGTCGGCCAGGACTCGGGCAACTGACGCCAAAGGAATCCCGGCGAGAGCCCGTTCAGCCTGATCGGCCGCACCGTCCAGTTCGGGGTCGTGCAGTCGCGCCTCGAGGACCGCCCCGTGGACGACGGCCGCCGCGACCCGGGCGCCGTCGTGGGTCGCAGCGAGCGTCCACACCCCGGCGCGCACCTTGACCTGGCGGGCGACCGGTCCGGTGCCAGGCTCCTCGCGCCCCCGGCGCGGTCCGGCCAACCAGGCGTCACTCAGAAACCTCTCGTCAAGTTCGGTGAGCGCGGCGTGCTCGACCCCGGTCAGTTCGTCGGACACCGCGGCGAGTCCGAGCCGGCCGGCGTAGGCGGCGACCAAGGCGGACTGGAAGGCGGGCGGATCGACCGGGGTCGCGGCGACGAAACGGCGCATCAGCGCGAGCGTCTGGTCCCGCTGGTCGGGATCAGCCAGAGCGAGCACCCGCGCCGCCCGCTCATGGTCAAACCGCTCGATGAGGTTGCCGCAGACGACCACGGCGGCGTCGATCTGGCCGGCCCCATGGCCGCAGACTTTGGCGTCACCGAGACAGATCTCCAAGTCCTCGCCCAGCTCGGCCGGCACCCCGACGGAGCGGAACGCGGTCAGGGCGGGACCGAGCAGCATGCGCAGGGCCTGGGAGCGAAGCGGTGGGACGGCGCTGGCCGGCAGGCAGATCTGGAAGAGCAGCTGGTCGGCGTCGAGATACACGGGGCCACCGCCGACCATCCGCCGCAGGACCGGCAGCCCGTTTTCCCGGCAGTAGGCGCGGTCCACCTCATCGATCTCGCGGTGGTAGCCGACACAGACGTACGGGTCCGCTGGGCGGACGAAGGAGAGCGTCGTCGGCGCGCCTGCCGACACCCCGTAGCCGACGGCGTGCCAGAGCGTCTGCGAGCGCAGCGGCGAGCAGCAACCGAAATCGATCACGCGCAGCGGTTCAGTCACCGTCTGGTTCGTCCCGCATCGCCTCGTCGACGAGCTCGATGATGTCGCAGACCCGGAGGCTGTCGTGGCCGGTCGACTTGGCTGCGTCGGAGAACCGGGACACCTCGTAGGGACAGCACACGGCGAGCACTTCGGCCCCGGTCTGGGCCGCCTCGCGGACCCGCCGCTCGGACAGCCGTTCGGTCGTGTGGTCGCTTGTGAAACCGTCCAGCCACATGCCGCCGCCCCCGCCGCCGCAGCAGTAACCGTTCTGGCGGCAGCGTTCCATCTCGACCAGCTGCACACCGGGGATGGCCTCGATCAGCTTCCGGGGGGCGTCGTACTCCCCGTTCTGGCGCCCGAGATAGCACGGGTCGTGGAAGGTCACCTTCAGGTCCAGCTCCCGCGCCCAGCGGATCTGGCCGACGAGCGGCGCGAGGAGCTGGGTGTAGTGGAGCGCGTCGAACGTGTGTCCGCGCGCCGGGTACTCCTTGACGAGCGCGTTGAAAGCATGCGGGTCCGGCGTCACGATCCGGTTGAACTCGTACCTGGCGAGGGTCGCCGTGGCGTCCTCGACCAGCGCGTCGAACAGGCCCTTCTCGCCGGCGAGACGCTGGGAGTCACCGAGCGTCTTCTCCTCGGGACCGAGGATCGCCCAGTCGATACCGAGGGCCGTGGCGACCCGGGCGAAGGCGCGGGCCGCGTCCTGTCCGCGGGGGTGGAAGCTCCAGTAGTCCTCCACGTAGAACAGCACGTCGACGGGGGCTGGTTCCTTGGCGAGGACGCGAACCGGGACTCCGGCGGTGTCGGCCCACTGCGCCCGGCGCCGCTGGTTCTGGCCGAGGGCGTTGCCGTACCGGAAGGTCTTCTCGAAGACGTCCTGCAGCTCGGCCGGCACCCCCGCGCCACCGAGCGCGGCCTCGCGGACGGCCGGCATGACGGCGAGCATGTCAACCCGCTTCGGGCAGACGCGCAGGCAGTTCCCGCAGGCGGTACAGAGCCACAGGTCGGCATCGTTGAGCAGTTGGGTACCCGTCTGGACCTTGCGATGGATCTTGCGCGGGCCATAGTCGCCCACCATGTCGACGGGGCAGACCGGCACGCACTTCCCACATCCGTAACACCACTCGAGAGACTCCCCACCGGGCAGCGCCGCGATCGCGGCGAAACCGTCCGGGCCGTAGTCCGTGAGGACGCGCGGCTCGAACATCCGATTCCAGGACGCCCCCAGTTCCACCTCGCGTCCCGAGATCGAGGAGGCAACCGTCGCCCGCTCTATCTCCACCGCGATCGGCGGGACCTTCCGGCCGCCTACGGGCATCGTCTCAGGCCCCCACGCGGTTGACACCAAGCAGCCGGCGGACGAGGTCGGGCAGTGGCGGGACGACCCGGGTGAACTCTCTCGTCATCCGCATCCGCAAAACGGTGTGCATGTAGACGGCGTAGACGGAGGCGAGCAGGACGTCGACGCCGAAAAGGCCAGCGCCAGCCGTCGTGAAGCCCGCAGCCTTGCCGGTCTCGTCGACGAATGCCGTTGCCTTCCCCACGGTGAGATACCTGGCCCCGTCGGTCGCGCCCTCGCCGAGGTCGATGTCGTCGGTCGTGACGAGCGCCAGCGCGCCGGTCCGGGTGTCCGGATCCCAGATCCACCTGGTCCACAGCCAGTACCGGTCGGGCGAGGTGAAATGCAGCAGTTCGGAGGCGAGCTCGAAGCTGGAACCCGCGAGCAGGGCCCGGAGGCCGTGGTGGTCGAGAGCGGCCCCGAACCCGTCGAGGCGCGCCTCCACCGATCGGTCGGGGGCGAGCAGCCCGGCGATCGCCGTCGCCAGCGGTTCTGGCCCGACGAGGTCGAGGACCCTGTCGGCGCGCCGCCGGGTCGCGAACACCCAACCCAGCACCTGCCGCATGCCGGAGCGATCCACCGAGTGCGGCTTTCCCAACAGCAGCTCCTGCAGCGCCGCCGACTTGTGTTCGAGGTCTCGCCCGATGGCCTCGAGTTCCGCCTCGCTGATCCGTTCCAGGATCTCGCGCCACAACTCCAGCGCGCTCGGAGTGTCCACGACGGGGCCGGTCATCTGCAGGCCGAGGTCTCAGTGAGCCGCGACGCCGCGGGAGCGCAGGAAGCCGACGGCCTTCATGGCGGCGCCGGCCGCCGAGGAGACGGTGTCCTCGAGGTCGGCCGGTCCGAGTGCCGCACCGCAGGCGTAGATCCCCGCCCGGTCGGTGCTGACCGGATCGAGCGGCGCGCCCACGGCCTCGATAAACCCGAACCTGTTCTGCTTCACGCCGGCCAGCCGCGCGAGCTCGCGCGTGCCCGGGGAGGGCTCCATGCCGACCGAGAGCACGACGAGGTCCATGAGCACCTCCATCGGCCGGCCCATCGTCGTGTCCTCGCCGCGTACGAGCAGGCGGTCACCTTTCGGCAGCACCTCGGTGATCAGTCCCTTCACGTACTGGACGTGGTGCTCCTCTTGCGCCGGCCAGTAGATCTCGTTCTCCCAGTAGCCGTACATCCGCATGTCGATGTAGAAGATCAGCACCTTCGAATCCGGGAGCAGCTGCCGCAATTCGGTGGCCTCTTTCGACGCGACGGCGCAGCAGACCTTGGAGCAGTACTCGTTGCCGATCTGGCGATCGCGGCTGCCGACGCACTGGACGAAGCAGATTCGCTCCGGCGGCTGGCCGTTGGACGGGCGCAGGACCCGGTGGTCGGACAGCATCGCCTCGAGGTCGGGTTGGGTGATGACGTCGGGAAACTCGAAGTACCCGTACATCTGCGTGGACCGACCCGGGTCGAAGTGGCTGAACCCGGTGGCGATGATGATCGCGCCGCACTCGACCGTCTCGTCGCTCGTGCCCGACGTGCCGCGCAGCGTGACGGTGAACGCCCCGGGCTCACCCGCCACGCCGACGACCTCAGTTCCGAGCCGGACTTCGGCGTGCGGGCTGCTGGTGACGGGGTCGATCAACCGCTGTATCTGGGGTTGGGCCAATTCGCCGTGCGGGGTCAGACCGCAGTACCTCTGCGTGATGGGGGAGCCGCCGAGGTGGTCGAGCTTCTCGATCAGCACGACGTCGTGCCCGACATCGGCGATTCCCTGCGCCGCGCGCAGCCCTCCAGGACCCCCGCCGACGACCAACACCGTGTCCGAGGACATCGCTCACCTCAACTGTCGTGTTCGTCGCCCGTAGGCGACCCAGGGGGTCGGTTCTTATCGTGCACACCCTCGGCGTCATCCCAGTCGAGGTAGCGCTTCTCACCAGACTCGAGCCGACGCAGGTCACCCTGGAACTCCGCCCACGCTTGCTCCCAATCGATGCCCATCTTCTCGAGCAGCGGTCGGTAGTCCGCGGAGTGCCAGTGCAACTGGCACACGCGGTAGGGGTGCGCTCCCAACGCCAGTGCCGCGAACTGCGCGTCGCTGAGCACCGGCAGCCCGACGTTGCGTCCGTGCGCCTTGGCCGCGAACTGGCTCTTGTCGAGCGTCGTGACGCAACCGGTGTCGTGGGTCAGCACGACGTCGGGATTGGCCTCTTCCTTCATCACTTCGATCTTGCGCAGCGTGGCGAAGGATCGGCTGAAGTCGCGCTGGACCAGGATGTGCCGGAAGCCGAACCCGCAGCAGTCGAACCAGGTCGAGTAGTCGGCAACCGTCGAACCGAGTGCCTCCGCGAGGCCAGTGACAACGGCCGTGCGCTGACCGCCGTAGAAGTCCGGGTCGTAGATCGCGTCGCCCGGGACGATCTTGTGGTAATGGCACGCCGGGTGGACGGACACCACGATTCCCGACACGTCGCGGACCCGATGCGCCGCGATCTCACCGCGTAGCGCGTGGATCCACTCGGAGTAGTGGACGATCTCTTCCGGCAGCACCAGGGGCTTGCCGAGTTTGGCCATGACGGCGCGGACCTGCGCCCGAAGCTCCGGGTAACGGATGAGTTCCTCGCGCACATCCTTGTAGTGGCCGTAAGAGGTTCCGCAGTGGATGAGCGGGAAGTAGCCGGTCTCGTACGCGGCGGCGAAGTTGCGAACGGCGACGGCGGCCTGGGCCGCCGGGTTGGACGTCGCGCTCGCGTAGTAGTTCCACGCCGTGCAGGACGTCTGGTCGTGCGGGTCGTGGTAGTCGTAGCCGAGCTTGCGCATCAGCCAGAAGATCGAGGTGGAGTAGCCCGGGATGTGGCCGCACTGGCCGCAGGACTTGTGGTGCCACAGATGTGACTTCTGGATCCGCTTCTCGCGTCCGTACTTCGTCGACACGGTGACCGCTTCCCGATCGATCTTCTGCACGATCAACTCGCCCTGGCGCTCCAGCTCGAGCAGTTCGGCGCGGGGGTCCTCGAGGGAGCGGCGGTCGGTCACCGGGCCCTCGGCCGACTTGGCCCGTCGGAGTGCCTCTACGGGGATGGTCACAGTTCGATGCCTTCTTCCTCGAGGCGTTCCTCCATCAGTTCCAGAAGGATCGTGTGCAGGCCGCGGTCGACCTCCGCGATCATGTCGAGGGCGCCGGTCTCCATCCAGATGAGGTAGAGCTCGACGAGCGTGCTCTCGGCGACGGACCACCCGGTCGAGGTCGTGTGCATCGTCTCGGGAGGCAAGGCGCGGCGCCACAGATCGAGGTTGTCCGCCACGTCGGCGGTCTCGGGTCCCCAGTCGGGGAACGAGTCCCGCCCCAGCATGTCCGGTGAGACCTGCGTGCCGGTCGACATGATCTTGTAGATGATGCGGGAGTAGCCGACGAGGGCTTCCTTGGCCGAGGCCATACCGTTCCTGACGGCCACCTCCCGCATGATCGTGACGATCCCGCCGGGGTTGTTGCCGCGCGGGCAGCGCAGGCAGGAGAAGCACTGCGAGCACTCCCAGATGTCCTCCTGCATCTGCTGGTAGATGAGATCCACGTCCTCACGCGCGGCCGCCTGGGCGATGCGACGCGGGCTGAAGTCGTAGAACTTGGCCGACGGACAGGCTGCGACGCAGATGCCGCACTCGTAGCAGCCGTGGAGGTAGTCGGCGAAACGGATGTCCCCCTTGATCTGGTCGAACAGTTGCACCTTCGTGTCTGTCGGCACGTCGGGGTAACCGGCGACGTCCCAAGCCTTGTAATGGGCGTCGTTCTGCGCGGGCGAGGCGGCGGTCACGCTCATCGCGGGTCCTAGAAGCTGACCACGGCGTCGGCGGCGGCCGCGAGGTCGTTGAAAGCGGCCGCGCCGATGACCTCGACCCCGTCGATCAGGTCGCCGAGGCTCAGGTCGTTGAGGTCGAGCGACGGCTGACAGACGAGCAGCCGGACGCCGAGTCCGGTCGCCTGTTCGATGAAGTAGCGGAGGGGCTGGCCCTGGTCTCCTTTCGGACCGATCTTGTCGATGACGTCCTTACGCAGCAGCGTCGGGCCGTACATCGTGAAGTAGATCATGACCTCGAACTCCATCGCCGCCGCCGCGGCTGCGAGGAAGAACGGTGTCGCGCAACGCCCCGGGTCGTCGATCCCGTGCGTGTGCACGTAGAGCAACTTGGTTTGGTGCTCGTCCGTCCACGTCATCGGTTCTGGTCAGCCCACCCGGCGGATCAGCACGTGGAAGACGCCGTCCTGCTTGTAGATGCTGACGAGCTCGTTACCGGTCCGGCTGGTCCAAGCCCGCATGTCCGGCTCGACGCCCGGGTCGGTGGCGAGGATCTCGAGTACCTGCCCGGGGACGAGCTCTTTGATCGCCCGCGCGGTCTTCAAGACGGGCAACGGGCACGCCGCGCCGACGCAGTCGAGGACCTGGTCTGCGGCGGGTGCCGCGGGCTCTGACACAACTTCCTCCTTGGCGATTCAGACTTGGCTCATCAGATCGAGAAGTCGTTTCCGGACCATACCCCCACCGCCGTTTGGTGCAGATTCCAGACGGTGACGTGGCCGGTCACGACCTGCTCGAGCTCGTCGAGGCGCTTCTGCAACATCGCCAGACTCACACCGACGAGGTCAGGCAGCAGGGTCTCGTCGAGATCGGGTGGTGACGCCGCCGTACGCGGCCGACGGCGGGCGATGACCTGTCCCGGCACGCCGACGACGATGGAGTTGGGGGGGACGTCGTGCACGACGACGGCGTTTGCCCCGATGCGGCTGTCATGGCCGATCGAGATCGCACCGAGCAGCTTCGCACCGGCGCCGATCGTCACCCGATCGCCGACGGTCGGGTGACGCTTCACTGCCTCGAGGCTCGTCCCGCCGAGCGTGACCCCCTGGTAGATCGTCACACTGGCCCCCACCTCGGCCGTCTCACCGATCACCACGCCGGTGGCGTGGTCGATGAACAGCCCAGGGCCCAACTTGGCGGCCGGGTGGATGTCGACGCCGGTGAAGATGCGGGCGAGGGATGAGACCGCCCGTGCAGCCAGTTTGAGGTGCCGCGTCCACATCCAGTGGCTGAGCCGGTAGCTCCAGACGGCGTGGAGACCGGGGTAGCACAGCACGATCTCGAGTTTCGAGTGGGCGGCCGGATCCCGCTGTCGGACTGAGGCGACGTCTTGTCGAATGCCTCCGAGCACGCTCAGTCTCCGAGTCCCTCGAACAGCTTCGTGCTGAGGTAGCGCTCGCCGAAGGAGGGGATGATGACGACGATGAGCTTTCCGGCGTTCTCGTTGCGATGCGCCACCTTCAACGCGGCCCATACGGCCGCGCCCGAGGAGATGCCGACGAGCAGTCCTTCGTCGGTAGCCATCCGGCGCGCGGTGGCGAACGCGTCCTCGTTCTCGACCGTGATGATCTCGTCGAGGAGGCTGACATCCAGGATCGCCGGCACGAATCCGGCCCCGATCCCCTGGATCGGGTGCGGTCCTTTGGCGCCGCCCGACAGCACCGGCGATGCCGCCGGTTCGACGGCTACCAGCTGCACCGAGGGCTTGCGCTCCTTCAGCACCTGGCCGACGCCGGTGATCGTGCCCCCGGTGCCGACGCCGGCCACGACGATGTCGACGCGGCCGTCGGTGTCGGACCAGATCTCCTCGGCGGTCGTCTCGCGGTGAATCGCCGGGTTGGCGGGGTTCTCGAACTGCTGGGGGACGAAGTAGCGACCGTCGCCCTTGGCGATCTCCTCCGCCTTGGCGATGGCACCACCCATGCCCTCGGGCCCAGGCGTGAGGACGAGCTCGGCGCCATAGCCGCGCAACAGCATGCGGCGCTCGCGGCTCATCGTCTCGGGCATCGTGAAGATGCAGCGATAGCCGCGCGCCGCGCACACCATGGCGAGCGCGATCCCGGTGTTACCGCTCGTCGGTTCGACGATCGTGGTATCCGGTGTAAGGAGCCCGGCCTTCTCGGCGGCGTCGATCATCGCCACGGCGATTCGGTCCTTCACGCTGTGGGCGGGGTTGAAGAACTCGAGCTTGGCGACGATCTCGGCGACCGCCCCTTCGCTCACCCGCCGAAGACGGACGAGCGGAGTGTTCCCGATCAGTTGGGTGATGTCGTCTGCGATGTCCACGTGCGCGCCTTTCGGTCCGGGTTCTGTCCCCATACAGAACTATGTCAATGAAAGTAATTGACTTACTGTATGTTGCTCGGCCCGGATTGACAAATACTTGTTCGCGCACTGCGGTCGCGCCCCGGCGGAGCCACGGCGGCTCGCCGCGTCAGAACCAGACTGTGGTCTGCCCGGCCCGGAGGCTGTGGTCCTTCACGAACTCGAGGAGATCCGCCAACCCCGCCTCGGCCATTGCGACGCAGGTGTCGGCGCAGCCGTAATAGAGGCGCAACCGATCACCCTTGGTGGTCGCCGAGCTCGGGAAGCAGACGTTCGGCACGTCGCCGATCCGCTCGTAGGACTCAGTCGGCGCGAGCAGGTAGTCGCGGGTGCGGTAACGGACCTTCCAGGGTTCGTCGAGGTCGAGGAGCGTCGCGCCGACCGAGTTCACGTAGCCGCTGCAGCGTTGCCCGACGCCGTGGTACAGGGGCAGCCAGCCCTCGTCGGTCTCGATCGGGTGCGGTCCCGGTCCGACCTTCAGCGACTGCCATCCCCCCGCCGGACCGAAGACGAAGCGGTGGCGGCCCCAGTGGACGAGGTCGGGGCTCCTGGCGAAATAGACGTCACCGAACGGCGTGTGCCCGCGGTCCGATGGTCGGTGGTAGACGGCGAAGTCGCCGGCGATCCTCCGGGGGAAAAGGACGCAGTTGCGATTTGCCGGAGGCAGCGGGTTCTCTCACTGGCGGAACGCGACGAAGTCCTCGGTCGTCACCAGTCCGATCGCCGGTCCGGACGGGCCGGCTTACACCAGGTGAGGTGGTACGTTTCGCCGATCCTCGTGAGGCCGGGGTCGTAGCTCTGCGCGGTGACGGAGACCTCGGCGTCATCACTTCGCATGACGAGGGGATCGGGATCGATCTGCCAGGCGATGCCGTCGTGGCTGCGTCCGACGTGCAGCGTGAGGCTCAGGCTGATCTCGTCGACCCCGAACACGCCCGCGTAGTCGCCCTCGCCACGTTTACGACCGCCGGATTGTGGATGCTGTTCGCCCCGGGGACCGCGCTCGCCGTGACGATCGGATTGCCCGGGTAACGCTCGAACATCGTCTCGTTTGCCATCGGATCCTCAATTCATCTCGCCAACGAACCTGCCGCTCTCGGCCTGCAGCCCAGCGTCGGGTCGCGGTAGCCCGACGCTAGGGCCGCGGGCGCAGCGCCGCGGGTGCCCCGTCGGGCACGACGGGTTGCCGAGGTGCGATCGATCCCATCCGGCGATAGGGCTCGCCGAGTGGCGGTCGTCCGTCCGGGTCGCCGCGGTTCGGCCACAGCGCCATCGCGCGTTCGGTCTGCGCGGTGATCGTGAGCGCCGGGTTGACGCCCAGGTTGGCTGAGATAGCCGAGCCGTCCGCGACGTGCAGGCCAGGGTGGCCATACACCCTCTGGTACGGGTCGATCACGCCCGTCTCGGCCGAGTCGCCGATGACGGCACCGCCGAGGATGTGCGCGGTCATCGGGATGTTGAACACGTCGTTCCAGCCCCCGGCGGCGAAACCGCCGATGCGCCGTGCGATGCGCCGCACGGCGTCGTGGCCGGCGGGTATCCAGGTCGGATTCGGCTCACCGCGGCCGTGCCGTGAGGTGAGTCGCGTGCCGAAGAGGCCCTTTTTCGTGTAGCAGGTGATCGAGCTGTCGCCGGTCTGCATGACGAGGGCGATGATCGCCTGTTCCGACCAGTGGTGCATGCTCAGGTTGCGCGCCATCATCACCGGATGGCGCGCCACCTCGGCGGCCCAGGTGAGCAGACGGAAGCGCTTGTCACCGTCGGCGAGGGCGGTCGTGAGGAGCCCCATCGAGTTGCTGCCCCGTCCGTAGCGGACGGGCTCGATGTGCGTGTGGTCGTTCGGATGGAACGACGACGTGATGGCGACGCCGCGGGTGAAGTCGACGTCGCGGCGGAACGTGCGCGCGCCGAGTATCGCCTCCGAGTTCGTGCGGGTGAACTCGCCGAGCCTCGCCGACAGGTTTGAGAGATGTCCTTCGTCGCGCATCCGGTGTAGAAGCTTCTGGGTACCGATTGCCCCCGCTGCCAAGATGACTTCGCTGGCGACGAAGGCACGCCGTCGCTTCCGCACCCAGGCGCCGGAGCGTTCCGTCGAGATCTCGTAACGACCGTCGGGACGCGGGCGGACAGCCGTCACGGTCGTGAGCGCCTCCACCTTCGCGCCCCCCCGCTCTGCGAGATGTAGGTAGTTCTTGAGGAGCGTGTTCTTCGCTCCGTAGCGGCATCCCGTCATGCACTCGCCGCACTCGGTGCAGCCGGTTCTCTCCGGCCCCGCGCCCCCGAAGTAGGGGTCGGCGGTCCCGACGCCCGGTTCGCCGAAGTACACGCCGACCGGTGCTGCGACGAATGTCGAACCGACGCCCATCTCCTCGGCGACGGCGCGCATCACCACGTCGGCCGGGGTCGTCGTCTGGTTCACGACGACGCCGAGCATGCGCCGGGCCTGGTCGTAGTGCGGCGCGAGCTCGTCGCGCCAGTCGGTGATCCCGGCCCACTGCGGGTCCTCATAGAAAGGTGGCAGGGGCTCGTAAAGCGTGTTGGCGTAGACGAGCGACCCGCCGCCGACGCCCGCGCCGGACAGGACCATCACGTCTTTCAGCAGCGAGACCCGCTGGATGCCGAGCAAACCGATCTTCGGCGCCCAGAAGAACGAGCGAATCCGCCACGAGGTTCTCGGTAGCGTCGTCTCGTCGAATCGGCGCCCCGCCTCGATGACGGCGACGCGATACCCCTTCTCGGTGAGACGCAGCGCTGCCGTGCTGCCGCCGAAGCCGCTCCCGACAACAACGACGTCGTACTCCTCGGCCTTCATTGCGGCGACAGTAGGCGTCGTTGCGCACGACGGGCCAGAAGGCAGGCTGCTACCCGAACGCGACGTGTGCGCGCCGTGTTAGCGGGATGGGCCGTGTCGCGAGGAATCGCTTCGGTAACGCCGAGCAATGGCTCCGCGCGACTACCCTGCGACGCCTGGGAGCACGCGGGCGGCGGGTCCGGTGGCTGCGGAGTTCCCGTGACGACTACGACTTCGTTGTCGGGCAGGCCCTCGGGTCGTAGGAGGGGATCACGCTCGTTGCCGACGTCGGGGCGGCGAGCACCCCACCGTCTGAGTTCGGCGTCGTCGCGACCGTGGTCGTGGTGGTGGAATCTTTGGACTTCGTCTTCGACGCGGACTTCGGTCCGGTCGAGGTCGTCGTCGAGGCGGACGCGGCCGGATGCGACGAACCCACTAGGGCGTTGGCGACCGCCAGGTCCGAACCCGTCACGATGGTGACGTCGGCCCCGCCGAGGGTCGTGCCGTGTCCCATGACGACGGTTCCCGATAGGTCGGAGAGCACCTTCTCCGCCTGCTGGAGGTGCGCTCCGGACGAGTACTCGACCGTCGTCTCGGAGATCGGACCGACGGGTGTCTGGGAGCCTGTGTCGACGACGCGGTACCCGAGGGCGTGCAGTTTCGCACCGACGGCTGCGGTCGCCGTGGCCGATCCCGTTCCGTCGACGACGGAGACCGTGATCGAGCCCGGTCGCAGTTGCAGACCCGGTGGGTTCTCGCCCATGAAGGCGTCGACCGTCTGGCGATCCTGCGGCTGGGTGGGGAAGACCACGTCGCCGTAGCCGTAACCCTTGTACATGTAGGCCTGCGTGTCGACGACGATCGGCGTCGTGTACTCGGGGACGTCGCTGACGCTCACCGAGTGGAAGGTCTCCAGCATGTCGAGCATCTCGTGGACGCCGAGAGTCGTGTCGACGGTGAGCTGCGGTGCAACGGTGGCGAGGAGCGATTCGTCCGTGGCGATGTTGCCGAGGCCGCGACGTTCCACCGAGGAGGCGAGCACCCTCAGGAAGATGTGGTCGCGTTCGATACGGCCGAGGTCCCCCGAGCCGTCGTAGTTGAGCCACGTCTGCGTTTTGGCGTCGTAGCCGTAGTAGACGTGCCGGGCGCGCACGAGTTCCAACGCCTCGGTGCCGTTGATGTGCTGGCATCCCGTCTTCGTCTGGAGCAGGCCGTCCATGTCCTTCAGCTGGGTCGGGAAGTACATGTCGATGCCACCGAGCGCGTCGACGATGTCGGTGAAGCTCCCGAAGTTGAGCACCACGTAGTGGTTGATCGGGATGCCGAAGTCCTGTTCGATCGCCTGCACGAGCTGTCCGGGTCCGTCGGCGAGCGCGGCGTCAACCTTGTTGTACAGTCCGCCTGCCCTTGCGTTGGGTACGAAGGTGTCGCGCGGCATCGAGAGCAGCGACACGCGGTGGTTATTTGAATCCAGTCGCAGGATCATGATGACGTCGCTGTTTACGCCGTCGATGCCCTGTTCGCACTCCTTCACGAACCGCTCGACGTTCTTCGCGGGCTTGACGGCGCAGCGGGAGGTCGATCCGACCATGAGGATGTTCTCGACTCCTCCCGTCGATTTGAACAGGTTGGGCACCGCGACGCGCCCGATCTCGTCGACGCGGTAGATCGTGATCCCCACGACGGTAGCGGCGAAGATGACGATGCACGCGACGAGTGCGAGCACACCGCGGGTCGTCCAGCGCCGGAGCTTGCTGCGCCGAGCCTTCTTCGCCCGTCGGCGCTGCCGCCATGTCAACCGCCCCGCGCCTCCCATCCCGGGAGCCGCCGTGGCAGCGTCATCACCGGACGCGGCAGAACTTGCATTCTGAATGTCCGACACGGGGGTTCAGGGTACCGGCTGTGTTGGCGGAATAGTCGGCAGCCCGGGCCTCAGCGGACGATCGGCTCACGTCACGCCGGCCACCCTCACCCGTCCCCACAACCCCAGCCGGTTCGATGCCCGTGCCTATCCTGTCCCGATGGCGCTGCGGGAGTCCCTCCAGAAAAGACGCCTGTTCCCCAGGGCTCGCCGGCTCGCCAAGCGGGTGCTCGTGCGTTGGGACCTATTCACCCACCGCCACGACGAGTCCGTACGGCGCTGGCGTCCCGCCCTCGTCGGAGCCCGGTCCGGCCACGTCGTCGTCCCGTCCGTCGCCATCGAGTCGAGCCGACGCGAAGCAGGTGATTTCGCGGCCCGTGGGCTCGTACGGGCAGGCGACCGGGTGCTCGACATCGGCGCGGGCAACGGCCGGCAGGCGATCGGCCTCGTCGAGCAGGGGGTCGCCTCGTACACGGGCCTCGAGATCGTGAAAGGGAGCGTCGAGTACGCCAATGCGGCCTTCGTCTCGCAGGGCAACGTGCGGCTCGACTGGTTCGACGTCCAAAACGCGATGTACAACCCCAACGGGTCGCAGCAGCCCGAGAAGGCCACGTTTCCCTATCCGGACGGATCCTTCGACTTCGCGGTCGCTCTCTCGCTGTACACGCATCTCGAGCGACTTGCGGTCGTCGAGCGCTACGTGTCCGAGACCGCTCGGGTGTTGCGCGCCGGCGGTACGGCCTTCATGACCTTTTTCAAGAGCCCTCCGAACGAGCCGAGTGCGAGCGCGGTGCGGACCGTGTTCGGCGAGGCGGACATCCGCCGGGTCGTCGGGGAGTGCTTCGAGATCGAGGACGCCGCCGGTTGCGAGACGACCGCCTTCCACGATCAGTGGCGTCTGTACCTGCGTAAGCGCTGATCGCCGGGTCGCGGCCCGGTCGTGACCTTCGTCCCTGGGTATCAGGGATTCCTGACAGCTACATTCAGGTCGGCTTGAAAGACGGGTTCAGGGTCCTGGAAAGGACGACGACCGTGACGGGCGTCAGCGCAGCACCGATGCCGCCGAGCGCGACGCGGACGAAGCGGTCGCTCGCCGGCGCGGCGCTGCTCGTCATGATCGGCCCCGGCGTGATGGTGATGCTCGCCGACACCGACGCCGGCAGCGTCATCACCGCCGCCCAGTCCGGGGCGAAGTTCCGCTACGCCTTCATCCTCCCGCAGCTCGTCCTCATTCCGGCGCTCTATCTCGTGCAGGAAATGACGGTGCGCCTCGGACTCGCAACGGGAGAGGGGCACGGCGCTCTCATCCGCAGGACGTTCGGTTCCCGCTGGGCGATGCTGTCGGCGGGGACGCTCTTTGTCGCCTGCGTCGGGGCGCTCGTCACCGAGTTCGCCGGTGTCGCGGGCGTCGGGGCCCTTGTCGGCATCCCGAGGTGGGCCTCGACGAGCGCCGCGGCGGCCGCGCTCATCGCGCTCGTCCTGCTCGGGCGGTACCGTCGGGTCGAGCACGTCGGCATCGCTGTCGGCGCGCTCGAGCTGTTGTTCATCCCGGCGGCGATCTTCGCCCACCCGCATGTCGGCGCGATCCTCCACGACCTCGGCAACCCGATCCACGCGACGGGCGGCTTCGCGACGCTGCTTGCCGCCAACGTGGGTGCCGTGATCATGCCCTGGATGGTCTTCTACCAGCAGGAAGCCGTCATCGACAAGGACCGGCGCGGCCTCGGTCTGCGCGCCGCGGTGCGGTCGGCGCGGCTCGACACCGCGACAGGTTCGGTGGTCACCCAGCTCGTGATGGTGGCCGTGATCGTCGCGACCGGAGCGACCCTCGGTCTCACGCACCGGGGCGTCTCCCTCAACAGCGTCGGCGCGATCGCCTCGGCGCTCACGCCTTTCCTTGGCCACGACAGGGCCATTGTTTTCTTCGGTCTCGGCATGGTCGGCGCGGCGGTGGTCGCCGCGCTGGTCGTGACGTTGGCTGGGGCCTGGGGGATCTCCGAGGTGCTCGGTTGGCGGCACAGCCTGAACGACTCACCCGCCCGGGCCGCCGGCTTCTACAGCCTCGCCGTCGTGGGCGTCCTTTCCGGGGCGGTGCTCGTCCTCGTCGTGCCGAACCTCGTCAACCTGACGATCAACGTCGAGGTGCTGAACGCCTGCCTGCTGCCGGTCATCCTCGGGTTCCTCGTCGCCCTCGAGCACACGGCGCTCCCGGCAGAGCTGCGGATGCGCGGGGTGCGCCGGTGGGCGACTTACTCGGTCGCCGCGGTCGTCATCGCCTTCGGGGTCGCGACCGCGGCGGTCGTCCTTCTCGGGCTCGCCTGAGGGTCAGGTCCGCCGGGTCGCCCCTCAGCGTCGCGGTTCCCAGCTGAAGTAGCGGGTGGCGACGATCAGCCCGCCGATCCCCCACGCTGCGACGACCAGCACGTCGGTCCAGCTGAAAGCCGTCCCGAGAAAACCGGCCTGGATGCCGACGGCGAAGTGCCGCACGGGGAAGACCCGGGCGATCCAGACGATCCAGTTCGGCGCGTTGTTGCCGAACGGGATGAAAATCCCAGAGATGAAAAGGAGCGGCATGATCGAGGCGTTGATGATGGCGGGCGCGGCGTCGGCGTTCGGGATCGCGGGTGTGATCGCGAAGGCAAGCGCCGAAAAGCTCGCCGAGCCGACGGCGAGGGCGACGAGGAACCGGACGAGCGTCATGCCCGTCGGGATGTCGGCCGAGTAGGCGAGCCTCCCGAACGCCGCGGTGATGACGACGAGGAGCACCGCGATGAACATGGCGTGGATGACGCGCGCGCCGAGATAGACGCCGGAGGGCAGTGGCGTCCCGTTCGTCCGTTTGAGGATGCCGGCGTCGCGCTGAGCGGTCACGGACGTGGCGATGTTGCTGTAGCAGGCGCCGATGACGGCGTAGGCGGCCATCGCCGCGACGTAATAGGTGGAGTAATGGATCGTCCGCCCGCCGATGTGCAGCGTCGGGTGGCCGAGCAGCGACGTGAAGATCACGAGGAACATGAGCGGGAAGGCGAACGTGAAAAAGGCCGCCGCGGGGTTGCGCCAGAAGGCCTTGTTCACGTAACGGACCTGGGAGGCCAGGCGCACGAGCGACTTCATCGACTCGCCGGCGCGGGCACCTGCCCGTCCGGGGTCACCCCCTCGGGCACCGACGTGTCCCCGGTGAGCTCGAGGTAGACGTCCTCGAGGGACTTGCGGATGATCTCGAGCTGGTCGAGCTCGACGCCCTGGTCGAGCGACCAGCCCGTGAGGCGGTGGAGCGTGCGGCTGAGGTCGTCAGGGTCGAGCTCGACGGCGCCTTCAGCGGTCGCGTGGCCCGCGAGATCGTCGGGGAGCACCGTGCCGGCCGGCACACGGAAGCGGATCCGGACGCCCTCGGTGTGACGGCCGCCGATCTGCTCGGGGGTTCCCGACGCCACGATCCGACCGGCGGCCATCACGGCGACGCGGTCGGCGAGGTACTGGGCCTCGTCCATGTAGTGCGTCGTCAAAAGGACGGTCTTACCGAGGGCGGCGAGGTTCCGCACGATCTCCCACGCCTCTCGTCGGGCGGACGGGTCGAAGCCGGTCGTCGGTTCGTCGAGGAAGAGCAGGTCCGGGTCGCCGGCGAGGGCGATGGCGACGTCGAGGCGGCGCTGCTGGCCGCCCGAGAGCTTGAGGACCCGGGTGTCGCGCTTCTCGCTCAGGCCGACGAGACCGACGATCTCGCCGACCGGGCGGGGGTGTGGGTAGTAGCTGGCGTACATCCGGATCGTCTCGGCGACGGTGAGGTAGCGGTCGACGCCGGTCGACTGGAGCACGATCCCGATCCGGGGCTTCAGCTGCTTGCGCTCGCGTCCGGGATCATGGCCGAGAACGGCGACCCGGCCGCCGTCGCGGTGCCGGTACCCCTCGAGGATCTCGACGGTGGTGGTCTTGCCGGCGCCGTTCGGCCCGAGGAGGGCGAAGATCTCGCCGGTGGCGATCCTGAGATCCAGTCCGGCCACGGCGACGACGTCGGCGTAGGACTTCGTGAGACCGGTGACCTCGATGGCCACCGATCCCGGGGCCCCCGTCGAGCGGACGCCCGCATCGGATGGGGGGAGACCCCCAGACGGGGGAGGCGCGGCCATGGCGGTGAGGTTAGTGACCACTCACAATCACGTCAACCTCCATCTCGCGTCTCCTCGGCGCTGGGCCGTCACGGGTTGGAATCGATCCAGTGACGTGCCGTGGCGGCGACTTCGACCTCGGGATGGCCCCACACGAACCGTTCGACTGCGTCGAGGACCTCGGTGACGTGGGCGACATCGGTGGCGACGACCGCGAAGCCGAGCTCGGCCCGTTGCCACTTGTCCTGGTGCCCGGTCTCGGCGGCCGAGACGGCGAAGCGCCGCCGCGCCGTGTCGAGGAGGTGACGGACGATCGCGCGCTTGTCCTTGAGCGAGCGACTCGAATCGATGACGAGGTCGACCGTCAGCACACCCGCTTGCACCGCGCAAGCTTGTCCGTTCGCCCGGTCGTCGCGCCAGAATGCTTCGCCTCGGGACCGCGGTCTTTGGTAAACCTCGGAAACGGGAATAGCAGGGTCCGGCCGCCCGTTGGCCCTAACCGACGGGGAAGTCCGGGACGGGAGGACGCGCCATGCGGATTGGGATGATCGGATCCGGAAAGATCGGATCGACACTCGCGGGGCATTTCGTGCGTGTCGGACACGACGTCGCCGTCTCCAACTCCCGCGGACCCGAGACGCTCGCCGGGCTCGTCGTCGAACTCGGCCCCCGTGCCCGCGCGATGACCGCGGCCGAGGCCGCGCGCTACGGGGACATCGCCGTCGTCACTGTCCCGTTCGGGAGGTACCGGACGGTTCCCATCGACGGGCTCGACGGGAAGGTCGTGATCGACACCAACAACTACTACCCGGGCCGTGACGGCCAGTTCGCCGAGCTCGACGAGGACCGGACGACTTCGAGCGAGATGCTCGCCGCACACCTCGCGCACGCCCGCGTCGTCAAGGCTTTCAACGCGATCTACTGGGAGCACCTGCGTGATAGCGCCCGTCCGAGCGGGGCGCCCGACCGAATCGCGATCCCGATCTCCGGCGACGACCCGGAAGCGAAGAGCCTCGTCGGCGCGCTGATCGATCAGATCGGATTCGACCCGGTCGATCTCGGGACCCTCGCCGTCGGTGGGCGCAAGCACCAGCCCGGGATGCGCCTGTACACCGCGGACCTCCCGGCCGCCGAGGTCCGGCGACTGGCGGACGTGTAGGGACGGCCCGCGGCTCGGCTCAGCCGAGTCGCACGAGGTAGGTGCTGCCCTTCACCTCGGCGACGACCGCGGGGGAGGCCCCGTCGAGGAGACGTTGGGCATCCGGCACCGCGACACTGCCGGTTTCCGCGCCGTTCGCGGCGTTCACCCAGACGACTTTCGCCATCGGACACGTGAAGCCCGGACAGGGCGATTCCACGGCGAGGACGCCCGTCGCGGTCCCGACGACCGCCGACGTCCGGACGGCAATCCGACTCGATCGGAGTTCCCCGAGTCCGGTCGTGCTGAACTTGTCGACGTAGGGCACTCCGGTGCCATGCTCCGCGAACACGGCGAGATAACCGGGGCCGAGCGCGAGCGGAGCGTCGGAGTCCGCCGTAGGTGAGGAGAGCGCCCGGGTGCCAGCAGTCGTCGCGTGGGCGAGATGGTTCGCCGTTCCGACGACGGTCTCGTAGTACAGGCCAGCCGCGCCGGCGGCCAAGTCGGCCGGGTAGGCGTTCGTGTCGACGATTCTCTCCGCCGACGTGGTCGTCGAGATGGCGACGATGGTCGCGTACTCGAAACCGCTCTCGTCCGTCGCCCAGTCCGTCCACGACCAGACGACTCCGGGGGACACGAGCAGACCCGCCATCGTCGGTGCGCGGACCGATCGGGGGAGCGTCCACGACTTGCGCGACGACAGCCCCGGTAGCGAATAGTCGGTGATTTTCAGACCGACTTGAACGTAGAGGTCAGCATCTGCCGCCGCGAGCGCGAGGACCGGTCTCGACGCCCGCAGCACGGTGACCGGCGGCGCGCTGCCCGTGACGCGCCTCACGACGGGGCCGATCGCGAAGTAGACGGCGTTGTCCGGGGCTTCGGCGAAGGCTATCTCGTCGAGCACGTCCTGCGGGTATTTCCCGAGGTCGATCCTGGCGCTCACACGCAACCCCGCGACCGGTGCGGGAGGAGTCGTCCCGGGGACGGTGGCGCTGGCCGCTCCGGTCGCGGCGCCGGCGAGCGGGAAGACGACGAGGGTCGCCGTCAAGCCGAGCGCGACGGTTTCCTGGGCCCACCGTCGACGGCTCGTCACCAGACCTTTCACCGTCGCCTCCCAGACCACGAGTGTCGCGGCGGGATGCTGGGCACGGGCCCCAATTCTAGGGCGGGGTGTCCGGTCGCACTCCGGTGACGGGCGAACCGTTGGCGGGGGTGGGGGCCCGCCGGGACCGGGGGACGGGGTCCGCTGTGGTGCTGAAGCGAGGCCGCGGCCGCGGTGTTCGGCGGACGCTCGAGAGAGGCGATCGCCGGGATTCGAGACGCCCGGCGCCGGACAGCAAAGAGGGCGGGGCGCCGAAACTGTGGCGCCGCCCGGCCGGACTTCCGGAGCTGGTAGGCATTTTCTGCGACCCGCGCAGCCATCAGGGCAGGTCAGCGCGCGACGTGAGGTTCCAAGAGCTGGAATGTTGTAGGCACACGAGTACATGACTTGAGC
>JBEKCO010000007.1:0-56905 GCA_050014835.1 Acidimicrobiales bacterium | reverse complement strand
CTCCACCTCGGCGGCAAGCTCGCCATCGCCTCCCGCGTGCCCCTGCGGACCCGGGACGACCTCTCGATGGCCTACACACCGGGCGTCGCCCGGGTCTCGATGGCGATCGCCAAGGACCCCTCCGCGGTGCGCAACCTGACGATCAAGCGCAACACCGTCGCCGTCGTGACCGACGGCTCCGCGGTGCTCGGCCTCGGCAACATCGGGCCGGAGGCCGCCCTCCCGGTCATGGAGGGCAAGGCGTTGCTCTTCAAGCGATTCGCCGACGTCGACGCTTGGCCGATCTGTCTCGCAACGCAGGACACCGACGAGATCGTCCGCGTTGTCGAGTGCATCGCGCCGGTCTTCGGCGGGATCAACCTCGAGGACATTGCCGCGCCGCGCTGTTTCGAGGTCGAGGAACGGCTGCGCGAGTCGCTCGACATCCCCGTTTTCCACGACGACCAGCACGGCACCGCCGTCGTCGTCTTCGCGGCTTTGACGAACGCGCTCCGCGTCGTCGGCAAGCAGATGAAGGAGGTGCGCGTCGTCGTCCTCGGCATCGGCGCGGCGGGCGTCGCCATCACGAAGCTGTTGCTCGCCGAGGGTGTCGGCGACGTGATCACGCTGAACCGCCGCGGCATCCTCGACGAGAGCACGAGGGGACTCGACGAGCCGCGGCGCTGGATCGCCAACCACACGAACCGCGAGCACCGCGTCGGGGGCATCGCCGAGGCGGTCGCGGGCGCCGACGTCCTGATCGGCGTCTCGGGCCCGAACCTCATCACCGAGGACCACCTGAAGACGCTCGGCAAGGACGCCATCGTTTTCGCGCTGGCCAACCCGACCCCGGAGGTCGACTCCGAGATCGCCCGGCGGCACGCGGCGATCGTCGCCACCGGGCGCAGCGACGAGTCGAACCAGATCAACAACGTGCTGGTATTCCCGGGGCTTTTCCGGGGCCTTCTGAACGTTGGCGCGAAAATGATCACCGACGAGATGGAGCTCGAGGCGGGCCGGGCGCTCGCCGCGGTCGTCGGGGAGGACGAGCTCTCGCCCGCCTACATCATCCCGACCGTGTTCAACCCCGCCGTCGTCCCGGCGGTCTCCTCCGCGGTCGAAAGGGTCGCGCGCGCGTCCGCCGAGTAGGGGCCGACACGGCCTCGTCAGGCGGCCGGAGCCGCCCAGCGGATCGCGGCGACGCGTTTGTCAGAGACGTAGCCGTTCTCGACGAACCAGCGCGCCGAGCGCGCGATCGCCTCGGCGGCGGGCCGCGACTCGTAGCCGAGCTCGCGCCGGGCGCGGGCGTCGCTGAAGACCATCCGGGTCGACGCCATGCGGGCCCCCTCGAGCGGCACGTGCGGCATGCGGTGGAGGAGCCTCCCCTCGACGAGCTCGGAAGCCCAGGCGGCGCCGAGCGCCGCGGCGCGCGGAACCCGGAAGCGCGGCCCGGGCAGCCCGGTCAGCCGGGCGAGCTCGCCGAGGATGGCGCGCAGCTCCAGGTTCTCGCCGCCGACGATGTAGCTCCGCCCGATCCCGCCCTTCTCGGCGGCGAGCAGGTGCCCGGCGGCGACGTCGTCGACGTCGACGATGTTGAGGGCGGTGTCGAACCAGCCCGGGAACCGGCCGTTCAGGTAGTCGACGACCAAGCGGCCCGTCGGCGTCGGCGTGTGGTCGCCGGGCCCGAGCGGCGTCGTCGGCAGCACCAGCGTGACCGGCATGCCGAGCGCCGTCGCCCGCAGCACCTCGTGCTCGGCGACGTACTTCGACTGCTTGTAGAGCCCGAAGAGGTGGTCGACGTGGGGCGCGCAGGTCTCGTCGGCGGGGCCGCGCTCGGCGACGCGCTCGAGCCCGAGCGTGCCGACCGAGCTTGTGTAGACGACGAGCTCGCAGCCCGCGGCGTCGGCCGCCTCGAGGACGTTGCGGGTCCCGTCGACGTTCACGCGGTAGAAAGCCGACGGGTCGGCCGCCCAGAAGCGGTAGACGGCGGCGACGTGGAAGACGACGCGCGCCCCGGCGACCGCCTCCTTTATCGCCCTGGCGTCAGCTACGTCCGCCTCGACTGTCGTCACCGCCAGCGCCTCGAGGTTCCCGAGCGGGGTGTTCGGCTCGACAAGCGCGACGACGTCGAGTTTCCTCGCCACGAGGGCGCGGGTGATCGCCGAGCCGATGAAGCCGTTCGACCCGGTGACGGCGACCCGGTCACCGGGCTCGAGCGCCCGGCGCGCCGTGGCGTGGCGCGCTGGAGCGGTCCCGTTGCCTGCCGACTTCGCCATCGTCACTCCCGCCGTTCCGCGACCGCCCGGCGCGCCGGTCGGCCAGCCCGGACCAAAGCCAACCACAGCTGCGCCCGTCCGGCACCCGGCGCCGTCCGGGACCGGCGAGATGGCCAGTTATACACTCGCCTCCCGACCAGGAGGGAGGGTGCCGTGAGCCCATCGACCCGATCACCGGCAACAGCGCGACTCGCGAACTTCGTCGGCGGCGAGAAACGGGAGGCCCAAAGCGGGGAGACGACCGAGGTCGTCAACCCCTCGACCGGCGAGGCCTACGCCACGGCGCCGCTCTCGCGGGCGGCCGACGTCGACGCGGCGTTCGCCGCCGCCGCGACCGCCTTCCCGGCGTGGCGGGACGCGACTCCGGCCGAGCGGAGCCTCGCGCTCCTGCGCATCGCCGACTCGATCGCCGCCGACGCCGACGAGCTCGTGCGGATCGAGTGCGAGAACACCGGCAAGCCGCTCGCGCTCACGGCCTCGGAGGAGATCCCGCCGCTTGTAGACCAGATCCGGTTCTTCGCCGCCGCGGCGCGCCTCCTCGAGGGCCGCTCGGCGGGGGAGTACATGGCGAACCACACGTCGTACGTGCGGCGCGAGCCGGTCGGGGTGTGCGCCGCGGTGACGCCGTGGAACTACCCGGCGATGATGGCCGTCTGGAAGTGGGCCCCGGCGCTCGCGGCGGGCAACACGATGGTGCTGAAACCGTCGGACACGACGCCCGTCTCCACGCTCTACCTCGCCGAGCTGATGGCCGAGCACCTGCCCCCGGGGGTCTTCAACGTCGTCTGCGGCGACCGCGACACCGGGCGGCTGCTCGTCGCCCACGAGACCCCGGCGATGGTCTCGATCACCGGCAGCGTGCGCGCCGGGATCGAGGTCGCCACCGCCGCGGCCCAGAACCTGAAGCGCGTCCACCTCGAGCTCGGCGGCAAGGCCCCCGTCGTCGTCTTCGACGACGCCGATGTCGAGGCGGCCGCGGCGGGGATCGCCCTCGCCGGCTACTTCAACGCCGGGCAGGACTGCACCGCCGCGACCCGCGTGCTCGCCGGTGGGCGCGTCCACGACGACTTCGTCGCCGCGCTCGTCGAACGGGCGAAGTCGACGAAGACCGCGGGGGTCGAGGTCGCCGACGCCGACTACGGGCCGCTCAACAACGCCGACCAGCTCGCCCGGGTCACGGGGTTCCTGGAGCGCACGCCCGGCCACGCCGAGGTGCTCGCCGGCGGGGAGCGGGTAGGGAGCCGCGGCTACCTCTTCGCGCCGACGGTCGTCGTCGGGCTCCGCCAGGACGACGAGATGGTCCAGGACGAGATCTTCGGCCCGGTGATCACGGTCCAGCGTTTCGCCGACGAGGCCGAAGCGCTCGCCCGGGCGAACGGCGTCCGTTACGGTCTCGCCTCGTCCGTGTGGACGCGGGACCACGGTCGGGCGATGCGGATGAGCAAGGCGCTCGAGTTCGGCGCGGTGTGGGTGAACACGCACATCCCGCTCGTCGCCGAGATGCCCCACGGCGGGTTCAAGAGCTCCGGCTACGGCAAGGACCTCTCGGTGTACGGCTTCGAGGACTACACGCGCCTCAAGCACGTCATGCACTACATCGGCGAGTAGGCGGAAAGACGAAAGGACGAAGGGTGGAAGACAGCGAGGTTCCGGCGCGAGAAGGTGTGCCCCAGGGTCGCGAGGTCCGGACCGATCTGCCGGGTCCGCGCTCGCGCGCCCTCGACGCCCGGCGCCGGCGCGCCGTCGCACCCGGGGTCGCCTCCTCGTTCCCGGCCTATGTCGCGCGGGCCTCCGGGGCGATCGTCGAGGACTTGGACGGCAACCGCTTCATCGATCTCGGTTCCGGGATCGCCGTGACCGGCGTCGGCCACGCCGCGCCCGAGGTCGTCGCGGCGGTGCAGGCGCAGGTCGCCGCGTTCACCCACACCTGTTTCATGGTCGCGCCCTACGAGCCGTACGTCGCGGTCTGCGAGGAGCTGAACGCCCTCACCCCCGGCGACCACGACAAGACGTCGGCGCTTTTCAACTCCGGGGCCGAGGCGGTCGAGAACGCGGTGAAGATCGCCCGCGCCGCGACCGGCCGGCCGGCCGTCGTCGTCCTCGACCACGCCTACCACGGGCGGACGAACCTCACGATGGCGATGACCGCCAAGGTGATGCCGTACAAGCAGGGCTTCGGGCCGTTCGCGCCCGAGGTCTACCGCGTGCCGACGTCGTACCCGTTCCGCGACCCCGCGGGGATGACGGGGGCCGAGGCGGCGGGCCGCGCGATCGACGAGATCGAGGTCCAGGTGGGGTCCGCGAACGTGGCCGCGCTCGTCGTCGAGCCGATCCTCGGCGAGGGCGGCTTCATCGTCCCGGCGGAAGGATTCCTGCCGGCGCTGGCCGACTGGTGCCGGGGCGCGGGCGCCGTCTTCGTCGCCGACGAGATCCAGTCCGGTTTCGGGCGCACCGGGGACTGGTACGCCTGCGAGCACGAGGGCGTCGTGCCGGACCTCGTCGCCTCGGCGAAGGGGATCGCCGCGGGCCTGCCGCTCGCCGCGGTGACCGGCCGGGCGGAGCTGATGGCCACCGTCCACGCCGGCGGGCTCGGCGGCACCTACGGGGGCAACCCGGTCTCCTGTGTCGCCGCTCTCGCCGCCGTCCGGACGATGCGCTCGCTCGACCTCCCCGCCGCGGCGCGCCACCTCGGCGACGTGCTCTCCGAACGCCTCGCCGGGATGGCCGACAGGCACGCGTCGATCGGCGACGTGCGCGGCCGGGGCGCGATGTACGCCGTGGAGTTCGTCCGGCCCGGCACGAGAGCGCCCGACGCCGCGGCGACGAAGAAGGTCGTCGACGCCTGCTGTGCCGCCGGGGTGATCGTCCTTTCCTGCGGCACCTACGGCAACGTCGTCCGCCTGCTGCCGCCGTTCGTCATCTCCGACGAGCTATTGCGAGAGGGGCTCGACGTGCTCGCCGGGGCCGTCGACGAGGTGCTCGGGGCCGGCTGAGCGCGGGGCTGCGCGGCCTCAGGCCGTGGTCGGCTTGGCGTGCCGGTGGAGCACCTCGCTCATCTTGACGCGCCGCCCGGTGCGCAGGATGGCCCGCCGGTAGATCGTGCCGGCGACCCGCGCCATGCCGACCGCCGCGGCCGCGGTGATGAGGCCGGAGCCGACGAGCTGCCACCACGCCACCTGGCCGAGGGCGAAGAGCACCGGCATGACGAAGGGCGCCGTCGGCGGCAGGTAGGCGAGCACCTGGTTGAGGAGCGACGGGCTCGAGGCGCCGAGAGCGGTGAACGAGATGATGTAGCCGAACAGCATCGGCAGCGCGACCGGGAAGGCGACGCTCTGCACCTGTTCCTGCCGCTCGACGAGCGAACCCACGGCGGCGAAGAGCCAGCAGTAGAAGGCGTAGCCGAGGACGAGCCAGACGAGCCCGACGACGACGGGGACGGGCGCGGTGCCCTTCACGAGGTTCGACCCGACCGCGGCGCCGAGCGCCAGGGCGACGGCGACGATGGCCGCCGCCTGGGTTGCCGCGACGAGGCCGATGCCGGTGACCTTGCCGACCAGCAGGCGCAGCGGAGAGACCGCCGCGAGCAGCACCTCGACGACCCGGTTCGACTTCTCCTCGACGACCCCCATCAGCAGCCACGTCCCGTACTGGGAGAGGAGGACGTAGGTGAGGATGAGGACGTAGAGCGCCGTGACGAGGTTGGCGCTCTTGTGATGGGCGGGCGTCAGGCCCCGGATCTGCAGGCCCGCCGAGCCGGCGAGCATGAAGGTGAGCGCGCCGATGTGCGAGGTGGGGATGCCCTCTTTGGCGAGGGTCCCCTCGACACCGAGATAGTGCGCGACGGAACGCGCGTAGGTCGTAAGCGCCGAGGTGTCCGTCGCCGAGATGCCCTGGGCGACCTCGAAGTAGCGGTCGTCGACGAGGGCGAGGTCGATCCGCCCCGACCGGAGCGCGGACTTCGCCGCGCCAAGCGACGGCTCGTCGGAGAACCTGACCTTGACGCCCAGCGCGGTGCCGACCGCGGCGAGTGTCGGGCGCACGAGCGCCGTCGTCGGTCCGACGATGCCGACGCGGGTGACCGGTGTCCCGCCCTTGTCGATGACCGGGATGACGACCGCCGCGGCGACGCCGATCAGCACGACGAGCGTCCCGATCCGGAAGACCCGCGACGTCACGCGCTCATGAACCTCGCGCCGCACGATCAGCTCCACGTCGCCCCGGACGCGCCCGCCCCCGGGGGTCCTGTCCGGGCTGTCGGCTGGCGTCCCGAGCTTCTTGCGGGCGAAGCGGTGCCGCCAGACGCGCAATCCGACGATCACGACGGCCAAGGCGGCGATGACGGCGGTCTTCATCGGACCGCCTCCCGGAAGACCTCCGAAAGGCGCCGCCGCTCGAAGTCGAACCGGACGACCGGGCCGGCCGCCATCGCCGTGGCGAGCAGCGCCTGGCTGTCGACACCGTCATCGAGGACGAGGCGTGACTCGCCCGCTTCGGTGCGGGAGATCGTGACCCCGTCGATCCCGCGGGCCCAGGAGCCGTCGCGGTCGCCCTCGACCTTGACGACGAGCCGGCGGGAGCCTTGCCGCTCAAGCTCCTCGAGGTTCCCCTCGGCGACGAGCCGGCCCTTGTCGATGATGGCGACGGATTCACAGATGTCCTCGACGAGGTCGAGCTGGTGGCTCGAGAACAGCACGCCGCGTCCCGCCCGGGCCTGCTCGTCGAGGATCGCCGTCACCTCGTCGATGCCGACCGGGTCGAGACCGGCGAACGGCTCGTCGAGGATCAGGAGCTCCGGCTCGAACACGAGCGCCGCGGCGAGCTGGACCCGCTGCTGGTTGCCGAGCGAGAGCGACTCGAGCTTGTCCGTCGCCCGGTCGGCGATCCCGAGGCGCTCGAGCCAGCGTGTCGTCGCGCGGCTCGCCTCGGCGGGGTTTCGCCCGTGGAGCTCGCACACGTACTCGAGCTGGCGCTGGATTTGCATGCCCGGGTAGAGGCCCCGTTCCTCGGGCATGTAACCGAACCGCCGGCGTTCCGCCAGCCCGATGGCCGCGCCGTCCCAGCACACGGAGCCCGCGTCGAGGTCAACGAGGCCGAACACCGCCCGCATCGCCGTCGTCTTGCCGGCACCGTTCGGCCCGAGGAACCCGAAGACCTGGCCGGGCGGCACGACGAACGAGAGGTGGTCGAGCGCGACGACCTCGCCGTAGCGGCGCCGCAGGTCGATGAACTCGAGCGTCAACGGACGCGATCCCGGTCGTCCGCGCCACGGGCACGCCTGAGCATCGCAGTCCTCGGGCCGGGTGACACTGCGCCGGGCCCGGGTGCGGGCGCGCCACACGTGCTCAAGGACGTCGGCGGGGTCACGGCACGAAAGTAATGCGGCACCGCGATCGTCGCCATGGGCCGTTGGCCGCCCGTACCGCGGGGTTTCACCCGGACCGTCGGTCTAACGTCGCGCCGGAACCGTTCCCGTCCAGCTCATCGCCGGGATCGAACCGATCGGGGAGCCGGGGAGTCTTATGAGAGTGAGAACTCGACTGCGGGGTGTGCCGTGCGGCGCGTGACACCGGACAGCGAAGGGCTCGAGGGGTGGATGAGGTTGTGGTACGCACCCGCGTACCGCACCGCCTGTCTCGTCCTGAACGACCCGTCCGGGGCGGAGGAGGCGGTGCAGGAGGCGTTCCTGCGGATGTGGCGCTTCCGTGACGCGATGCCCGAGGGGGAAGCCGCGCGCCCGTGGCTCTACCGCGTCGTCGTGAACTCCTGCTACTCCTGGGCGCGCAAGCAGTGGAGCGCCGACGGCCGCCGTGCGCCGTCCGATTCGCTCGTGCACGTCGCCGAGGTCTCGCCCGGCCCCGACGAGATCGCCGTCATCGGCGACCGCGCGCGCGCCGTGCGCGTCGCGCTGGCGCGCCTGCCCGAGGCGCTGCGCGTCCCGGTCGTCCTCCGTTACTACGCGGGCCTGTCGGAGAAGGAGATCGCCGTCGCGATCCACCGGCGCCCGGGAACGGTGAAGTCCCGCCTGCACGAGGCCCGCCGGTTGCTCAGCGCCGACGCGGCGCTCAACGCCTTCGCGGCACCAGAAGAGGGGGTCCGATGATCACCGACGACGAGTTCGAAGCGCTGTTTCACGAGGCGGGAGCCGGGTTCGCCGTCCCCGCCCAGGGTCCGGCCGAGATCCTCGCCGCCACAGCGCCGCCGCAGCGCGACGGGAATGTTGTGCGGGCCCGGTTCCGTCCCCGCGAGTTCGCGCTCGCCGGCACGAGTGTCGCCGCCGTCGTCGCGCTCACCGTCGCGCTGCTCACTTCGTCGGGAGGGTCGCCGGCCCCCCTGGCGGCGTCGGCTCCCCGCTACCCGGTCGCGAACACGAGTACGGCTTCGACGTCGGGGACGAGCGATTTGGCGGCAAGTTTCCCGGGGCTCGGGTCTAAAGCGAAGAAAGCACTTTCTCAAGCGGCGAACGCGACGGCGCGCGACATCATCGCGACCGGCACGCTGAAGCTCGGATTGTCGCGGGCGCGACTGCGCGGCGACGTCGCCCGACTCGAGGCGCTCGCCGCATCGTTCGGCGGGTACGTGTCGGCCGCCGACATCGTCGAGACCGGATCCCGACCGGGCGGAACGATCGTCGTGAAGGTGCCCGCGGGGTCGTTCTCCTCGTTCATCGCCAAGGCCGAGAAGATCGCCAAGGTCCGGAGCCTGACGACCTCGGACACGGACGTGACCGGCGAGGTCGTCGATCTCGGCGCCCAGCTCACGGCGCTCGTCGACGAGCGCAGCCAGCTCGAAGTGCTGCTCGGCCGTGCCGGCAAGGTCTCGGACCTGCTCTCGGTCGAGAACGAGATCGAGAACGTGCAGAGCCAGATCCAGCAGATCCAGGGCGAGCAGCGCACGATCGCCGCCCAGGTGGACTACTCGGCGCTCACGGTCGATCTTGTCGTCCCGAAGGCCCCGCACGTGTCGAGCTCACCGAACGGCTTCGGACACGCCGTGCACGAGGCGGTCTCCAGCTTCGTGAACGGTGTGAAGGCGCTCGTCGCCCACCTCGGCGACCTGTTGTTCGGCGTGCTGTCGTTCATCGTCGCCGCTCTCATCGTCCTCGGGCTCTGGCGGAGCATCTGGCCCTGGATCCGCAGACGGATCGCCTAGGCGGCGCGCCCAGCCCGGCGGGGTCGCCCGATCGGGCCCGCACGGGCTCCGCGTGCGATGGGGGTGGCGGAAGCGGCGGGCCGATCGGGTACGGCCGGCGGCGATCGACGCTCGCACCGTCCGGAAGTCGGTTGAGCGCAGTGCTCGCGAGGCGGTGGAAGGTGGACACAGGACGATGACGGGTTGCGACCGGGAACAGGCAAGGCGCCGCGCCGCCGTCGCGCGGGTGCGCACCGTGGGAGTCGTCGTCGTGGCGTTGCTCGCTGCGGCGACGTTGTCGTCGGTGGCGGGAGTCACCTCAGGGTCCGCCTCCGGCGCCGCGAAACCCACACCTGCCGAAGCCTTCGCCGGACGCGTGCTCGACGAAGCGATCCTTCCGCCCGGTGTGCGGGTGATGACTTCGGCGGGTTCGGCTCCGCTCGACGCGCCGTTCGAGACGATCGACCCCGAGGCCGCGATCGACCTTCACCGGTACTACTTCGTCGACGAGTCACCCCAGGCGGTCGAGACCTACCTCGAGGCGCACGTGCCATCCCGTTCGAGGCTGGTAGCGGAGGGAGCGATCACCGACACCCCCAACGGCGATCTCCCGGGGATCGTCTACTCGATCCCGGTGTCGGGCCCGCACGAGGTCGAGGCGGAGCTCGACTACCTCTCCGGAGCCGTCGCCGGAGGCGCGGTGATCCGCGTCGACGCCGAGACGGTCTGGGAGCCCGATCGACCGAGGACCGAACGCGCGCCCACCCACGGCGTGGTCGAGGTGACCGGTTTCTCGAGGTCGTCCGCGATGAGAGGGTCGAGCGGCCCGGTGACCTTCGTCGTTCCGGCCGCCCGGGCACGGTCGGTTCTGGGCGTGCTGAACGCCCTGCCGCTGGGTCCGAAGGGCATCTGCATGGAGGACGCGCTCCTCTTTGAGATCACCGTCCGCCCGAGCAAGGAAGCGCCGCCGTCGTTCGAGGCCGAAGGTTGGCAGTGCCCCCCCGAGGTCGAGGTCACCGGACACGGCCGTCCGATGCCCGCGCTTTACGACGCGAACTGCGCGCTCTTGCGCGCCGTCGTGAAGGTGCTCCCCGCCCACGAGGCGAAGGCGACCCGCGAAGCGGCGGTCGGGTGCGATCCCCCGCCCGCGGCGACGTAGCCCACGGCGCGAGGATCCCTCCGGCGGCGCGGGCGGGGCTGGCGACGATCGCTTGCGGGATGGCGCGGAACAATCGCGACCGGCACGTGACCGACTAAGCGCCGTGGCGACGACGCACCTCGCGGCGCTGAGTCTCGCGACCCCCGGGACTCGACGCCGTCGATTGGCGGCAGCGAGCCCGTCTACCTGCTCACCATGCAGGGGTCGTTCACCGCATACGACGCGTCTCCCTCCGGGCGCCCGGCTCCGACCAGCTCGTTCCTGTCCGTCGTCGGCCGCGGGACGTTCCAGGTGGCCGACTGGGGGCTCGGTCGACACCCGCCGCGCGTCGCGCTGTCCTCGCTCGGGACGGTCGCGAGGATCCCGCGCGCGACCCGCGAACCGGCCGGAACCGTCGTCAGCTCGCGCCTCACCAGCAGGCGACCGGTTTGCCGCCGGCGGACCGAGACGTGATTCTGCGCTCAGCCCGCGGTGTTCACGTCGCTCGTCCCGCCGCGTCGAGCAAAAGCGCCGCCGCGACGGTCGCCCCGTCGGTGTGGATCGTGCCGGCGACGGCGGCCGCTCGGGCGCGGGTCGCGGGGGAAAGGGCGGTCCGGAGCGCGGCCGCGAGCGACTCGGTGGTCGGAGCGGGGCCGGCGAGCGCCGTGCCGATGCCCAGCTCGGCCACCCGGCCGGCCCAGTAGGGCTGGTCCGCCATCTGGGGTGTCAGGACCTGGGGTGCGCCGGCCCGGGCGGCCGTCGTCGTCGTGCCCGCGCCGCCGTGGTGCACAACGGCGGCGACCTGGGGAAACAGTGCCTGCTGGTTGACCTCGCCGACGCCGAGGCAGTCCTCCCGGTCGTCGATCGGGGCGAGTTCGGCCCCGCCGGCGCAGATGACCGCCCGGCGGCCCTGGGCGCGGATCGCCTCGATCGCCACCCGGGCGATGTCGGTCGAGGCGCGCATCGGCATGCTGCCGAAGCCCACGTACACCGGTGGTGTGCCGGCGTCGAGGAACGCCACGAGCTCGGCCGGGAGCCGGCGTTCGTCGGGCTGGATCCACGCGCCGGTCTGTGTGACGTCGATGTCCGCCGGGGTCCGCCAGGGGGCGAGCACCGGGTCTGCCGCCAGCCACGGGCGGTCGGTGAAGGCGTAGTCGTAGACGTTGTCGATGGGTGGCAGGCCGATCGACGCCCGGCGGGCGTTGAGCGCCGCGCCGAACAGCGCGTTCGCGCTCTCGTCGTTGAGGTCCCACAGCACCCGGTTGTCGGTCACGCCCGGTGGGAACGGCCGGCCCGGGAACGGCACCGGCGGGTGGTGCGGCGACGGCAGGAAGATCGGACAGTAGGCCGCGTAGACGTAGCGGATGCCGAGTTTCTCGGCGACCGACCGCGCGCCGGCCGCGGCCGGCAGCAGACCGGTCGCCACCAGCGCGTCGCAACCCACGGCGGCCTCGGCGAGCGTGGCGAACTGCGCGGCGATCAATCCGGCCGCGACCCGGGACACGTCCGCCGCCCCGGCCGGCCTCGCCCGGTGCAGCAGCGGGCGCACCGGCTGGCCGACCGGCACCACCGGCACACCGGCCCCGGCCAGCCGCTCGCCGCGGTCCGGCGGCGCGCACGCCCGTACCGTCGCGCCTCGTTCCCGCAACCGCACGGCGAGGGCCACCAGCGGTTCGACGTCGCCGCGCCCCCCGTACGTCGACAACAGCACGCGCACCTCGCGACCCCCGTTCCTTTTGGGTCAGAGATTCCCGGCACCGACCCAGAGATTCTGCACACGATCCTCGCGACCCCCAAACCCCGGCGGCGGGGCCTCGGGTCAGGCGTGGGGCCGGAACTTGCGACGGACCGCCTCGCGGCGGGCCTGGAGCTCGCGATAGCTGATCTGCTTGGTCGCGGCCGAGACCCCGATCGCGGCGCGGATCGAGTCGAGGTCGGCCCCGGCGCGGGACGGGTCGACGCCGATCTCCCGGGCGATCCGGTCGCCGTGGCGGGTGGCGAAGTACCCCGCGACCTCGACGACCTCCCGCATGAGGTCGACGTCCGGCGCAAAGGAGGCGACGACGCTGTCGAGGAAGAGGATGTCCTTCACGAAAAGCATCAGCTCTTTCGGCAGCTTCGCCCCGTAAACGAGGAGGTGTTTCGTGAGCTCGCGCATCTGGCGGGTGAGCTCCTCGGCGCTCATCGCGACGACGTCCTGGGGCGGCGCGTCGAGGCCGAGGTCGACGATCACCTGGTCGAGGTCGGCGTCGGGCCGCAGTGCGCCGAGCTCGCTGAGCGCCACGACCTCGCCGCGCACGTCGTTCATCATCGCTGCCATCAGGAGACGGAGGAACGCCAGCCGGTGGTGCTCGTCGAGGCGCCCCGTGATCCCGAAATCGAGGAGCGCGACGCGCCCGTCGGGCAGGACGAAGAGGTTGCCCCCGTGGAGGTCGCCGTGGAAGACGCCGAACAACATGACGCCCTCGAGGGTGGTGACGATGGCGGCGCGCATGACCTTTTCGGTCGCGATCCCCGCGTCCTTCATGCCGGCGACGTCGTCCCAGTCGAACCCGTCGAGGCGCTCCATGACGAGCACGCGGCGCGTGACGAGCCGGGGGTGCGGCCTTGGCACGACGATCGTGCGTTGGTCTGCCGCGGCGATCGCCGCGGCGACGTCGAGCATGTTCCCGGCCTCGAGCCGGAAGTCGAGCTCCTCGGCGATCGTCTCGGCGAAGAGCTCGATGAGCGCCGGCGGGTTGGCGAGGACCGCGACGGGGATCCGCCCGACGAGGTGCGGCGCGAGGAAGCTCATCGCCGCGAGGTCGTTCCGCACCCGGGCGGCGACCTGGGGCCGTTGCACCTTCACGACGACGTCCTCGCCGGTGTGCAGCCGCGCCCGGTGCACCTGGGCGATCGAGGCCGCGGCGACGGGCTCGGGGGAGAACTCGCGGAACAGTTCCTCGAGCGTGCACCCGAGATCCGCCTCGACGCACTCGCGCACGGCGGCGAACGGCTCGGCGGGGACCTGGTCGCGCAGCAGCTTGAACTCACTGACGAGCTCCGGCGGGAAGATCCCCTCGCCCGACGAGAGGATCTGGCCGAGCTTGATGAAGGTGGGTCCGAGCCGCTGGAAGGCGAGCCGCAGCCGGTAGGCGAGGCCCGAGAGCGATCGCGGCTGGCCCTTGCGCCGGTCGACGAGCCACCAGCCGGCTACCGCCCAGCCGAGGACGGCCGAGACCCGCAGCATCCGCCGCCATGGCGGGAACCGCCGCCGCCGCACGAGGCGGGGGACCGCGGCCCGGACCGATTCCCGCACGAGGTCGAGGCCGACCCGCCAGGGCAGGTCCTCGGGCACGACGAGCCAGGGCGGATGGTCGGAGAACGCCCCGACCGACAGGTCCGCCGGGGAACCGGGCGTCGTCAGGGGCTTACCGGGCCGAACACGAGGCATCCGTTGTGCCCGCCGAATCCGAAGCTGTTCGAGAGCACCGGCCCCGGGGTAAAGGCGCGCGCCGCGCCGGTCACGATGTCGAGGTGGATCTCGGGGTCCTGTTCCTCGAGGCCCGCCGTCGGCGGGATGAGACCGCCCTCGATCGAGAGGACCGAGGCGATGGCCTCCAGCGCCCCGGCGGCACCCAGCGAGTGGCCGGTGACGCCCTTTATCGAGGTGACCGGTGGACCGGGCCGGCCGAAGACCTTCTCGATCGCCTCGGCCTCGGCGAGGTCGTTGAGCGGCGTCGAGGTGCCGTGGGCGTTGATCTGGGCGACCTCGGCGGCGCCGATCCCGGCGTCGGCGAGCGCGAGCTCCATGCAGGCGACCGCCCCCTCGCCGCCGGGGGCGGGGGCGGTGATGTGGTAGGCGTCGGCGGTCGAGGCGGCGCCGAGCAGCTCGGCGTAGAGGTGGGCGCCGCGGGACACCGCGTGCCCGAGCTCCTCGAGGACGAGGGCGCCGCCGCCCTCGGCGATGACGAAGCCGTCGCGTCGGCGGTCAAAAGGACGTGAGTGGCCCGACGTCGACAGCGCCGTCATGTTGCCGAAGGCCGCGATCCCGATCGGGTCGAGGCCGCCGGATCTCGAGATCGCCGCCTCGGCGCCCCCGGTGACCACGGCGTCGCAGCGGCCGTCGCCGACGAGGCGGAGGGCTTGGCCGATGGCGTGGGTCGCCGAGGCGCACGCCGTGACGACCGTCTCGCACGGGCCGTGCAGACCGAAGCGGATCGAGATCGCCGCGGCGCCGGCGTTCCCCATCATCATCGGCACGAGCCGCGGCGAGACCCGGCGCGGGCCCTTGGCGACGAGGAGGATCATCTGTTCCTGGATCGTCGCCAGGCCCCCGGTCCCCGTCCCGAAGATGACGCCGACGCGCCACGGGTCGGCACCGAGCTCGCCGGCGTCGTCGAGGGCGAGCGCGGCCGCGGCGACGGAGAGCTGGGCGAAGCGGTCGGTCTGGCGCGCCTCTTTCGGGTCGAACCACCCCGCCGGGTCGAAGGCGCCGACCGACTGGGGGCCGACGGCCGCCGGTCCGGACAGGCCGGCGAAGAAGGCGTCCTTGCCGATGCCGCAGGACGCGAGGACGCCGAGGCCCGTCACGACGACGCGGCGCCGGGGTCCCCGTTCGGTCACAGCTTCGAGACCACGAGGTCGTAGGCCTGACCGATCGTGTCGATCCCGTCGAGCTCGGTCTCGTCGACGGTGATCGAGAACGCCTCCTCGAGGGCCATGACGAACTCGACGAGGTCGAGGCTGTCGGCGTTCAGGTCGTTGGAAAAGCTCGCCTCCGGGACCACCTTGTCTTCGGGCACCTGGAGCACGTCCACGGCGCACTTCTTGAACTTCTCGAACGTCGCGTCATCGCCCACGGCTGGCTCCTCTTCCTCGTCGGGGATCGTTCGGACTGCGCTACCTACACCATCATGCGGGAAGGGCCGCTGACCATGCCTAGTGTCCCATCCCGAGCCCACCGTCGACGGCCAGCACGGCACCGGTGATGTAGCCGGCCTCGGCCGAGGCGAGGAAACACACCGCCGCGGCGACCTCCTCCGGCTCGGCGACCCGCCCGAGCGGGACCCGCGAGGCGAGCGCCGCGGTCTGGTCCTCGTTGAGGGCGGCGAGCATGTCGGTCGCCACCATGCCCGGGGAGACCACGTTCACCGTCACGGAACGGCTCGCGACCTCGCGGGCGAGCGAGCGGGCGAAGCCGATCTGGCCCGCCTTGGCGGCCGCGTAGTTCGCCTGCCCGGCGTTGCCGAGGTAGCCGACGACGGACGAGATGACGACGATCCGGCCGGTGCGCGCTCGCAGCATCGCCGGAAGAGCGCGTCGCGCCGCCCGGAACGTCCCCGTGAGGTCGGTCTCGACGACCCTCGACCAGCGCTCCTCGCTCATGCGCAGCACGAGCCCGTCGTCGGTGATCCCGGCGGCGCAGACGAGGACCTCGACGGGGCCGAGCTCGGCCTCGACGGTGGCGAACGCCGAATCGACCGCCGCGGGATCGGTGACGTCGCAGGCGACGGCGAGAAGCGGCGTCGTGGCCTCGGCACCGGCCGGGTCCTTTGGCGGCGCGGTCCTGTAGGTGACGGCGACCCGGTCGCCCTCGGCCTGGAACCGGCGCGCGCAGGCGAGCCCGATGCCCCGCGAACCGCCCGTCACGAGGACGACCCGGCTCACGCCACGCCCCGGCGGCCCCAGCGGATGACGACCGAAGCCCAGGTCATGCCCGCTCCGAACCCCGAGAGCAGGACGAGGTCGCCCTCGTCGAGCCGCCCGGCGTTCGCCGCGTCGGCGATCCCGTACGGGATGGAACCGGCCGAGGTGTTGCCGATGCGGTCGAGAACGACGACGGTGCGCTCCATCGGCAGGCCGATCCGCTCGTTCACCGCCTCGATGATGCGGAGGTTCGCCTGGTGCGGCACGAAAAGGGCGATGTCCTCAGCCGTGCATCCCGCCGCGGCGAAGACCCTGCCGATCGAGTCGACCTCGGCCCGCACGGCGCGCCGGAAGATCTCCCGCCCGTCCATCTCGATGAACCCGCCGATCTCCGCGTAGAGAAGCGGCGCCGCGGTCCCGTCGGCTCCGAGGTCGTAGGCGAGGACGAGGTCGTCACGGGCGCCCGCCTCGAGGACGACGGCGCCGGCGCCGTCGCCGAAGAGAATCGCCGTCGCCCGGTCCTCGAAGTCCGTCGAGCGCGACAGCGTGTCGGACCCGATGACGAGGGCGCGGCGCACGCCCGAGGCGATCATCGAGTCGGCGAGCACGAGCGAGTAGGTGAATCCGGCGCAGGCGGCGTTGAGGTCGAAGGCCCCGCCCCGGCAGCCGAGCGCCTCGTGGACGGTCGCCGAGGCGGCGGGGAGGGTCTGGTCCGGCGTCGTCGTGGCGACGATGACGAGCTCGATGTCCGCGCCCGCGAGCCCGGCGCGGGCGAGCGCGGCCTGTCCGGCCTCGATGGCGAGTCCCCGCGTCGAGCCGCCGACGTGGCGTTCCCGGATCCCGGTCCGCTCGACGATCCACTGGTCGGTCGTGTCGAGGTGGGCCTCGAAGTCGGCGTTCGTGAGGACCTTGTCCGGCAGCGCCGATCCCCACCCCGTGATCGCGGACCCCATCAGCGGGGCTCCTCGACGTCGTCGGGCAGCGCCCGCAACCAGGCGACCGGCTGGCCGTGCAGGACGCGTTCGCCCGCAAGGACGAGCACGCCCGCCAGCGTCCCGGCGAAGCTCGAGCGGATCTCGGTCTTGCCCGCCCAGCCGACGAGGTCGCCCACCGCGACGTGGACGACCCGGTCGCCGGGCTCGTCCGCGGCGCGCCCCGGGAGCCTCGGGGCCGCGGCCGCGAACGCGTCGGTGGGGCGGAACGGGCCGGTGCCGGGCGAGATGATGAGGCGCTCGGCCATCGAGAAGTGCTCGCCGACGAGCCGCTCGACCGGAGGTCGCTGGGCCGCGGCGCCGGCGAGCGCCGCGACGAGCGCCTCGAGCTCGACCGGGGTCGCGACCGAGCAGTTCACCGTGGACCCCGCCGGGAGCACCCGCTTGGCGAGCCCGGTGAGCACCCCACCCGGTCCGAGCTCGACGAAGGTGCGTGCTCCCGACGCGTAGAGCGTGTCGAGGCTCTGGCGCCAGCGCACCGGGGCGCACAGCTGGGCCGACAACAGCCCCGGCCAGTCCTCGCCGTCGGGGTGCGCCTTGGCGTCGACGTTGGCGACGACCGCCGGGTCGGATTCGAAGAACGTCGCCGCGGCGAGCGCCTTGCGGAGCCGGTCGCGGGCCGGAGCCATGAGCGGCGTGTGGAACGCCCCCCCGACGGGGAAGGCGACGACCCGCTTCGCGCCCGCCTTGCGGGCGAGATGGGCGGCGCGTTCGAGCGAGTCCTTCTCGCCGGCGATGACGACCTGGCCGGGCGCGTTGTAGTTGGCGACCCAGACCTCGCCCTCGGCGCGCACGCAGGCGGTCTCGACGTCTTCGTCCGCGAGTCCGAGGACGGCCATCATCGTCCCGGGGTTGTGCTCGGCGGCCTCGGACATCGCGGTACCGCGCTCGGCGACGAGCTCGAGACCGTCCTCGTAGCCGAGGGCGCCGGTCGCGACGAGGGCGGTGTACTCGCCGAGGCTGTGGCCGGCGCAGGCGGCCGGCTCGAGGCCGATCCGCTCAGCGGCGTCGAGGACGACGAGGCTCGTGACGAACGTGGCGAGCTGGGCGTTGGCGGTGTTCGTCAGCGTCTCTTGGTCGGCGGTGAGGAGCAAGGTCGCGACGTCGCGCCCGACGACCTCGCTCGCGTGCTCGACGAGCTCGAAAGAGGGGTGGTCGACCCAGTTCGCCCCCATGCCGGGGCGTTGCGAGCCCTGGCCGGGAAACGTGAACGCCAGCAAGCAAACGCCCCCTTCGGACTGCGGACCACGGCGCCGGGCGAGGCACCGGGGGAGCTCGACTCCCCAGGTCTCGTGCTGGTTACGCCTGGCAACTCTAAGGAACGGAGGCGGCTGACGCTAAACGGAACCGCGTGACCAGCACGGGAGCGTCTCGCCGGGGTCGCCGGGCCGTCGGCGTCAAGGACGGATCCGGCGCGTCAGCCTCGGCTCCCCGGATCGGGTCGCATGCTCACGGTCACATCGACCCGGGGGGTGCCCGATGCCGCGAAGGATGGCGATCACCGTCCTGGCCGCGGGTTCTTGGGCCGCGATCCCCGCCTCCTCGGGGCGCCGCGGCGGCCAGGCGGTTGCTTCTTCCCCTCTGGCACCGCATCCGTGTCGTTCTCCGGCTGTTCGTCTCACGGGCGATCTTGCTCGGCCGCATTCCGTTGTTCAGCGCGGTTTGGGAGGGTTCTCGCGACGTCGCACATTTGCTGCGGTGACCGCTCGTCGGGCTCTCCGAGCCGTCCCGTTCCCACGCGACGGTCCCACGCCACCGTTAGCGTCACGCGCGGATGGCGCCGGTTACCATCGGGGGTCGGCCGCCTATGCGGCGAAAGGATCGCCATGAAAGTTCGCAATCTGGAATCCAGAACCTCGAGCGTGTTGCGTCTGCTGCCTCTCGTGCTTGTCGTGTCGTTCGCGGCGGCCCTGCTGCCCGCGAGCGGTGCCGGTGCCGGGTCGACAAACGTCATTACCGTGAGCGGGGCGCTCACAGGCACGCTCAAGGTTGTGCCGAACGTCACCTGTTCGGGGCTGAACGGTGGTCAGGAGACGTTCAGCTGGAACAGCGCCAAGCTGTCGCCGAAGAAGGCCCAGGCTTGGTCGATCATCTTCAACAAAGTGACCCGTCCCGGTACGTGGAAGTTGTCCCCCTCTACCATCCTGTCCCCCAAGCTGAACGTCGTACTCATGGGTGGCATCGCCTACGCCTGGGTCTCTTCGGCTGGGACGCTGACCGTCGGCAAGGCGGGAGCGACGGGATCCATCAACGCGACACTCGGCTTGCACGAGGGTACGGCGAAGGGGAATGTCTACCTCAAGGGCAGCTGGAACTGCGCCTGAGCGCCGATGAAGGATCGCCCGCGGGGCGTTCCGACTGCATCCGAACTGACGACACTGCGGCGCTGGTCGTCTCATCGAGCGATCCAGTAACGCCGACCACCAAACGCCCGGGTGAGCGGAGTCGGCGACCTGGACGGCAGTCCGCCTGTCCACCCATGCCGCAGGGCCGGAATGATGCGACGCCATCCGGCGCGTCGGGGCAACGCTTTCGCGCTCCTCGAGCCCGGCTGTGGGCCGTGCTCAGAGTGCGTGTCGGCCCGTCTTCTTGAGTGTGCTTGCAACCCGGAGGCCGAGTGCTCGAGGGCGCGGTGCAGGTGGAGCCGGGCTGTCGCAGAGCTGACTGCCGGGGCGAGATCGGCCTCGCCAGAGCCGGAATCCCGCTGGCCAGGAGGAGCCACCGGCTCGCCACTGGCACGACGGCCACCTTCTCGGTTCGGCTCGAACGGAGTGCCCGGAGCGGGATTCGAACCCGCACGCCCTTGCGGACAGCGGCTTTTGAGGCCGCCGCGTCTACCATTCCGCCATCCAGGCCTGACGGTTCACGCCGTCGATCAACCAAGGTTACCGACCGGCGTGCCGTCCTTCCTCGTCCGGAATCGGACAGCGTTCCGTGCTCGCGCCGTTAGCCTTCCCCAGTGGAGGTGGTCACTGGCGGGGGGGCTCCATGCACGCAGTCGTCATCCCGGCGACGTTCAACGACCGGGCTGCCGCCGACCAGGAGCTCGGTGGCCTGGTGGACCAGATCCGCGCCATGCCGGGGTTCGTCGCCGGATACTGGCTCGCGACGTCGCATGACAAACGCACCGCGTTGGTCGTGTTCGAGAACGAGCCTTGTGCCCAGAAACTCGTCGACATCGTCCTCGGAATGCCCCATGGCTCCGTGACGGCCGGCATCGTCGAGGTCGGTGAGGTGCTGGCGCACGCCCAGCGATAACCGGGCTCGCCAGCACCGCGGGCGGGGCGCGAACCTGGCGCGATGAGGATCCGGACGGTCGAGCTCCGTCGGCTCGAGCTCGAACTCGTGACGCCGCTTGTGACCGCGATCGGGACCCACCAGCGTCGCCCCGTCGTTCTCGTGCACGTCGAGACCGAGGACGGCGCCGGCAACGGCGAGTGCGACGCGCTGGCGGAACCGAACTACACCGACGAGCACGCCGACGGGGCGGAGGCTGTGCTCGCCGAACACCTCATCCCTCTGCTACTCGGTGGCGACGGACGCCCCGCTGAACTGGGCTCGGCGGAAGACGCCATCGCGCTCCTCGACGTGGTTCCCGGCAATCCGATGGCGAAGGCCGCCCTCGAGATGGCGTTGCTCGACGCCGAGTTGCGCGCGGCCGGGCAGTCGCTTGCCGCGTCACTCGGGGCGACCCGAACGACGATCCCCGCGGGTGCGACGCTCGGGATGGGCGCCACGTCCTCGGTCGTCGCGGCCGCCCGCTCCACTGTCGCGGCCGGCTACCGACGGGTGAAGCTGAAGATCGCCCCCGGGCGCGACGTCATCCCGCTCGCCGCGTTGCGCAGCGAGTTCCCGGACGTCATCCTCGTCGCCGACGCCAACTGTTCCTACGACCTTTCGGACACGGGTCACCGCGCCGCGCTGCGCGCGATCGACGCGCTCGGCCTAGCGGCGATCGAGCAGCCACTCGATCGCCGTGACCTCGCCGGTTCGGCGCGCCTCGTCGCCGAGAGCGCGACCCCGGTCGTCCTCGACGAGGCGATCGACTCGCTGGCCGCGCTGGAGGCGGCATTGCGGGCGCGGGCTTGTTCGGGCGTCGTCGTGAAACTCGCCCGTCTCGGGGGGATCGCCGCCGCGGTGCGCGTCCACGACGCCTGCGTCGCGGCGGGGATGCACCTGTCGATCGGCGGGATGCTCGAGGCGGGCCTCGCCCGGGCCGCCACGATCGCGGTCGGCGCCCTCGACGGATTCGACCTGCCGGGCGATCTCGGCGCCTCCGACCGCTACTTCCGTCCCGACATCACCGCGCCGCACGAGCTCGTCGACGGCGGGCTCCGCGTTCCCACGGCGCCCGGACTCGGTGATGTGCTCGACCTCGCGGTCGTCGAGGCGGCGACCGCGAGGTGCCGGGTCTTCGGGCCGTCGTAGACTGACCATTATGCGGCCGGGTCTCACCGATCGCCGCCAACGCGCAGAGCGGCGGCTGTTCGACGTGTCGGCGCGCCTCGACCGGGCGCGAGCCGAGCTCGAGGTGATCGAGGCGCAGCTCGACGCGCTCGTCGAGCAGGCCGACGAGGCGAAGGTCCGGGCGATCGTCGCCGAGACCCCGCTCGCGATGCAGGTCTTCGCCGAGGCGCAGCGCCACGCCGGCCAGATGGCGCACACCCGCGACGCGGCGCGCCAGTCGATCGCCGAGCTCGAACGCGCCCAGGATGAGCTGATCGGCGACCTCCTCGTCTAACGTTCGGTCCGGAGCTTTGCGATCGGGCCGAAGCAGTTGGGTGTTGGTCGATTCCGCCAAGTAACGGCAGTACGGGAACGGGGTGACAAGTGGCAAGAACCGTCGTGATCGCCGAGGACGAGGCCGTCGTGCGGCTCGACCTGTGCGAGATCCTCGCGGAGGAGGGCTTCGAAGTCGTCGGCTCGACCGGCCGGGGCGACGAGGCCGTCGAGCTCGTTCGCAACCTGCATCCCGACCTCGTCATCTTGGACATCAAGATGCCGGGGATGGACGGGCTCCAGGCCGCGGCCGCGATCCACTCTTCGGTGCGCACGGCCGTCGTCATCTTGACCGCGTTCAGCGAGCGCAACTTCATCGAGCGCGCCCGTGACGCGGGCGCGCAGGCCTACCTCGTGAAGCCGTTCCAGCGTGAGGAGCTCCTGCCCGCGATCGAGGTCGCCCTCGGCCGTTTCGCCGAGGCCCAGGCGCTCGAGGCGGAATTCGCCGCGCTGAGCGACGACGAGATCGGTCTTGCCCAGCGGCGGGAGACGCGCCTCGCCGTCGACCGCGCCAAAGGCCTGTTGATGGACGACCACAGCATGACCGAGCCCGAGGCGTTCGCCTTCATCGAGAAATCCGCCAAGGAGCGGGGCCAGACGATCCGGGGGACGGCCCAGGCGGTCGCGGACGGGTCCCTCGCGCCTTGACCGAACCAGCTCGCCCGAACCTGTCTGAACATCGCGGCCCGCGGTGTTGACCTTCGCGGCGACGACGACGACGGCGGCGCACGGGCGCCACGGCGGGTTCTTCCTGCTCATCCTCCTCGTCGTCGTCATCATCGTCGTCGTCGTCGTCCTCCGCCGGAGCGGCGGACGGAAGGCCAGGCACAAGGACGACGACTGGGGTCGGCACGCGGGTCGTCCGGACGCCGGACCGCCGGGTACGGCGGTCGCGCCCCCCGCCCCCGGGGTCGCCGACGTGGCCTCCCCGGGCGGACCCCCCCCGCCGGAGCCGAGCCGGGCTGACCCGGCCGAGCCCGTCGGCGGAAGACCCGCCGCGCCGAGCGGGCCTGGAGCCGTCTTCGAGCCGGCAGCGACGCCGGCCGCCTGGCGTCCTCCGGACGCAGGCCGAGGCTGGGCCGTCGAGACCCACGGGCTCACGAAGCGCTTCGGCACGACCGTCGCCGTCAACGACGTGGAACTGCTCGTGCCGCGGGGGAGCGCCTTCGGCTGCCTCGGGCCGAACGGCGCCGGCAAGACGACGCTCATCCGGACCCTGCTCGGGCTGACCCGGGCGGACGGCGGGACGATGTCGCTTCTCGGCGTCCCCGTGCCCCGCGAGCGCAGCCGGGCGCTCGCCCGTGTGGGAGCCATCGTCGACGAGCCCCGTTTCCACGATCACCTCACCGGGCGGCAGAACCTCCTGTTGCTCGCTGCGGCACGCGGCGCCGGCGCCGAAGACCGGATCGGGTCGGGCCTTGCCCGCGTGGGGCTCACCGATCGGGCAGACGACAAGGTCGGCTCGTACTCGATGGGCATGCGCCAGCGTCTCGGGGTCGCGGCGTGCCTGCTCGGCGACCCGGAGCTGCTCATACTGGACGAGCCGATGAACGGGCTCGACCCGGCCGGAATCCAGAGCATGCGGATGATGATCCAGAGCCTCGTCGCCGAGGGCCGGACCGTGATGCTGTCGTCGCACCTCCTTGACGAGGTCGAGCGCACGTGCGACGCGGTGGCGATCGTCGATCGCGGCCGCGTCATCCGTCAGGGGCCGATCGAGGAGCTCCTGCACGGCACGACGAGCGTCGTCGTGCAGGTGGACTGCGACGACCCGGCGAAGGCCGCCGGCGTCATCGGTGCGGCGAACCTCGCGCTCGACGTCGCCGCGGGCAGGACGGGGCTGACGGTGACGCTGCGCGCCGGGGCGAACCGGGAGGCCGTCGCCGAGCTGAACCGCCGACTGGTCGAGGTCGGAATCTCCGTCTACGGCCTCCAGGAGGTGCGCACGTCGCTCGAGGACTGGTTCTTGTCGGTGACGAGCCGTTTCGGGGAGCAGGCGTGACCGACCAGACCGCCGCCGCGGTCCCGGCGTCCGCCGTCGCGGCTCCACGGGGTCGCGGCGCCGGATCGTGGATCCCGACGTGGGACCTCATTCGGACGAAGCGGCTCGAGATGCGCAAGCGCCGGGGCCTCATGGTGGTCACGGTGCTTCTCACCCTCGGCCTGCCGGTCCTCGTCCTCGGCCTCCGGCTGCTGTTCCACGCGGTCGACCCGAACAGCTACGGCCCGGCGGGAAGCCCGAGCGTCTTCTCGGCCCTCTCGAACGCGATGGCCGATTTCGGGTTCATCATCGCCGCGACGCTCGGCGCCTCGGCGGGGACGACCGACCTCGTCGACGGGGTCTTCCGCCACCTCGTGATCACGGGCCGGTCGCGGCTCTCGCTTTTCGCCGCGCGCATCCCCGCCGGCCTGTCCATCCTGTTGCCGCTCATCGCCGTGGCGTTCGCGATGGTCTGCCTCGTGACCGCCTATGAGGGCTCCCCCCAGACGACGACGATCAACGACAACGGCATGACCATCCCGGTCCACCTCAGCGAGACCCAGCTCAAGACCTGGCTCCTCGATCACCCGCAGCAGATCGAGAAGGCCCTCGGGAAGGGCCCCGTTTCCGCCGCCCAGGCGAGGACGCTCGTCAAGAGCTCGATGCCGGCGATCTACGAGGGCTACCTCAGCATCGAGCCCACGGTCCTCAATCCGCCCATGAATGAGATGGTGAAGATCGGGCTCTGGTTCACGCTCGACGTGGTGATCGGGTTCCTGGTCGGCCTGGGTCTCGGCTCGCTCACCGGCCAGCGAACGCTCTCCACGATCCTCATGATCGTGCTCGAGATCATCATCACGCCGATCCTCGCGACGGCGGAGATCCCGTATTTCCTTAACGGCCAGCGCCTCATCGTCGGTGTGGCGATGGACCAGCTCCGACCCGCCGGACTGGCCAGCAACGTGACCGGTCGCGGCTCTGGCGCGCATGCAGCCTTCGGCGGCCGGGCGGTGCTCGGGATTCCGGCCATGCCGACGTGGGCGATGATCGCCGTCATCGTCGGCTGGATCGTCGTCTGGTTGGTCCTCGGCGCCTGGCGCATGATGACCCGCGACGCCTGAGGACCCGCCAGGGCTCCGGGATCGCGGCGGCGACGCGAGCTGACCTGGTCGTCTGGCCCGGCCGGGGAGGGAGCGTCAACTGGACCCGGACGCTCGGCCGGCGAGTCGCTCGCCCGACGGGTCCCGGCCGGTGTCACGCCGTCCCTTACGACCGGGACGAGGAGAGGAGCGGGTACTCGACTCGCAGTCCGTCTCCGGGTTGCCGTCCGGTTGGAACCGCCTCGCTGTGGCCGTACTAACCCGAGCGGCTAAGGGACCACTTCACCTTCGGCGTCCGGTGCCCGTGCGTGTCGGTGAGCCGCACGCACCACATCCCGTAGCTGCTACCCCCGTTTCCCGTGCACCAGGCCGCCTGCTTCCCGATGTGCGAGTGCGTCCCAGCCGTGAAGGTGTCCGTCTCGGAGGCGCAGTAGTCGTTGGCACCGGCGCAGCCCGGCGCCGGTGCGTAGTGGGCGGCGATCGGGAACGTCGCGGCGCCCGCCCCGTCGATCGTGATCGGATCGCGCGGCCCGTTACGGGCGACGTGGCTCACGGCGGGAACGACCTTGGTGATACGGAACGAACGAAGACGAAGCGCCGGTGGCAGTGGCGAGCGTCACGGCCCCGCCGAAGCTGACCGTCCCGACGAGGAGCAACTTCGCCAGCGGATGACGCCTGCGATCACGAGTGGACCGGCCGATCATTTCCTCCGACTCCCCCTGCTGGTGGGGTCTCGGTCAGCAACGGATGCAACACCACAACGCAGAGCAGTTCGAGCGAGAGACGTGATACCGGGCTGAATCGAGCGCGGCCACCACCTGTGCTTCACGGGTCCGGAGGACGTCCCTAGAGTTGGCGGCGGTGCCGGTCTTTCTCGAACCCCTGAGAAGTCGCTCGTTCCGTTGGCTCGAGGGCACCAGCATGTTCGCCAACATCGGCGTCTGGATGATCGCCCTCCTCGGCGGCTTCATCATGGAGCGCCTGACGCGCTCGCCGGTGCTCGTCGCTCTCGCCACGGACATGAGCCCGCTCGCCGGCATCCTCATCGTGACGCTCTCCGGCGCCGCGGCCGACTACCGTGACCGGCGCGGCGTGCTCTTGGTCGCGAAGATTCTCCTCGTCACCTCGGTCGCCTTCCTCGTCCTCGTCTCCGCGGCCCACCTCCTCAACCCGGCCACGCTGCTCATCGGGATGGCCGGTATCGGCGTCGCCAACGGGACGTCGTCGCCGTCGTGGTGGGCGACGATCTCCAACCTCGTGCGGCCCGAGCTCATCCCCGTCGCGATGAGCGTCGACACCTTCGAGTGGAACATCGGCCAGCTGGTCGGGCCCGTCCTCGGTGGCGTGGTCGTCCACGACGCCGGGAGCACGGCGTTCTTCGCGGTGTGCGGCGCGGTCATGCTGCCGCTCGTCGGCTTCCTCTACGTCTGGCGCGGGAGATCGAACCTCCGGCTCTCGACCCCCGGGGGGACGGCCGTCGAGAGTTTCCTCGGCTCGGTGTCGTCGGGGTGGCGGTTCTTCGTCAACACGCCGGGACTGCGGGCCGTCGCCGTCCGCACCGCCCTCTACGTCACGCCGGCGGCGGCGCTCGGCGCGTTGTTCCCGCTCTTCGCCGACCACTACCTGCACACGTCGGCCTTCGGGTACGGGCTCTTCCTCGCTTTGGGCGGGGCGGGCGCGATCGCCGCCGCGGTCGCGCTGCCAAGCCTGCGGGGTTACCTGCACCTCGACGCCCTCGTCGCGGGGGCGGCCCTCGCCAACGGGGTTGCGATCGTCGTCCTCGTCGTCTGGCCGAGCCGCTGGGTCGCGGGCCCCGTGCTCGTCGTCACGGGGGCGAGCTGGGTCTGGGCGACGACGACGCTCACCATCGCGGCCCGCCAGGCCGTCCCGCAGTGGGTCCAGACCCGCGCCCTGTCGATCTACTACGTCGTGCTACAGGGGCCGTTCGTGCTGGGCGGGATCGCCTTCGGCGTCGTCGACACCTTCCTGCCTTTGCGCACGACGCTCGCCATCGCGGCGGTCGCCTTGGTACCGGGGATCCTGCTCATCCCGCGCTTCGGGTTGCCGGTCGTCGATTGGGGGTCGCTCGAGCTCGTCGCCCACTCGGCGCTCACCGTCGGCGAGCACGTTCACCCCGACGACGGCCCGGTCCTCGTGCTCGTCGAGTACCGCATCGACGAGGACGACGTCGACGACTTCCTCGCCGCGATGGCCGACCTCCGCATCGTGCGGCGACGGCTCGGCGGGACGCGCTGGGGGGTGTTCGAGGACGCGACCGAGCACGGCAAGTTCCTCGAGACCTTCCTCGTCTCGTCGTGGCACGGCTACCTGCTCCAGCGGGCCCACTACACCAAGGGCGACACGGCGATCGAGGAGCGCGCCTTCGCTTTCCACCGGGGTCCCGGGCAACCCACTTTCACCCGGCTCGTGCACCCCGACAGCGTCGAGGCGGCCCGGACCAGGTCCGCCTGGCGGCGACAGATGGTCCGCCTCGTGAGCGACCGGCCCGACGGCCCGAACCGGCCGCGCGGTACCTGAGGGGCAGCCGGCCCGGGCGACGGTCGTCGCGTCGTCACCCGATCCCTTTGTGACGGTCGGCCTATGGTTGCGGTGACGCGCGAGGAGCCAGCCGACGGCAGCTGCGAAGACTCGCCTCTCCGGAACAGCTGAGGGTGACGAAGGGGAACCGATCAGCTGCACGGGCCGTCGCTCACGCCTTCGTCACGTCGAGGAGGCCGGATCATGAGCGGACAGGGAAGCCCTCAAGGAACCACGCCGGAACCGTCGGGTTCCGGACACGCCCCGCCCAACGTCACCGGAAGCTCGGGCACAGGCGGGTCGGCCGGATCACCGGCGGCCGGTGGCGGCCGAGCCACCAGGGATGGACAGGTGAACAACTCTCCCAAGTACGCGGCCCTCCGCGTCGGCTGGATGATGGCGGAGGCGAGGGGGAACCTGCTCAGGCTGGGCGAGAGACCGGACGACGAGCTTGAGGGGTTCCCCTCGTTGCCGCTCGACGCGGCGGATGAACGGACGAAGTCCGAGCACACGATCGAGGTGGTGAAGGTTCTGGCGACCCTGGCGGGAGGGTCGGGGCTCGACCTTGCGGCATCGACGCTGACGATTCCGACGAAACTGCCGGCGACGAGCGAGACGAAGGCCTCCGGTCTGCTCCGCCTGCTCGCGTGGCGGCACCTGCGGGCCCTGGGTTGGAAAAGGCTCGGTCCCACCCTCGGCCTTTCCGAGGGCGAGGCGGACGACTCGCTGCGACTCTCGGCCGAAAAGACCAAGAAGCAACTCGCCGGCTTCCTCTGGGCCTGGGACGAGGCCATCCAGGACACGCTCGCGGCGGAGGAGTTCGGGACCTCGAGCTCCTATCAGCTCGGACGCGGGCTGGCGGAGACGTACTGGGCCCTCGACCCCGACGCGAGGTCCGGTCCGGAGTCATGGGAGAAGCTTCTTTGTAACGGGCGAGCCACGGCCCTCGGGTTGCTCCTCGACCGCTTGTCCTTGACCGTTCTCCCGCCGGTTTCAGCGGCCGCGATCAAGTTCGCGCTCGAGAAATGGGAGGGATTCGCGAAGGACCTGTCGCGCCTCGGCTGGGCGGCCGGCGACGAGGTCGGAAGGGCCTTCCGCAGCAAGGCGAGGGAGGACCTGGGGCTGCAGGTCAAGAAATGGAAAGACCTGCTGCTGATGGCGGCCGATTCCACGGATTTCGCTGATCCCGGGAACATCGCGAAGGCGTCGCGGAGCAGCCGGCACATCTTCGCTTTCTATCTGCCGGAGATCGTCGTCGGCGCGGTCGCCTCCGGCGCCCTCGGGGTCTGCCTGTATTACCTCGTCTCCTCCGGAACGAGCTACCAAGCGCCCCTGTCGGCGCTGAGCGGGCTCGGGCTCACCGGCACCGTCGGGGTGGGGATCATCAAGTCCTTCAGCCAGGGCGTGACGAACCGTGTGCACGCGGCGACCGACCTCGACGCGGTGAAGGACGCGTTCACGTGGCCTCCGCCGCCGATCCCGAAGCGCTGAGGTCGTGAACCCGGCCCGGGCACCGGGGGGCTGATCGCCGGCGGTCAGGACGAGGGGCGTTCCAGTCCCGCCCGCCGTCAGTGGTCCGCAGCAGAACGCGGGAACCGCGCGGCGGGTAGCCGATGGCGAGGCCGTCGTCGCGGCTCGTGAAAACGAGCCAGCCGGAGGGCAGGGGAGCCTGCCGACGGTCGTGAAGGTCTTCCCGCCGTCGGTCGTGCGGTAGAGCTCGAACGGGTCGATCACGTTCTCCCACAGGTACGTCGCGCGGTTGGAGGGAGGCGACCGATCCCGTCACTGGCGTGAGGTCGCCGCCCCCGTGCCGGAGAAGACGTCCGGTATCCGGCGACGTGTCCGTTGGCAAACCCAGGGTTCAGGCGAGCATCTTTTGTACGGCCTGGCGGGTCACGCCCATTTCCCGGGCAATTTCGGCCTTACTGAAGCCCTCTTTGATGAGGTCGCGGATCAACTCTCGTCGCTCCGCGTGGAACTGCTGTGCCAGCAAGTAGTGCTCGATGGCTTGGGCGCGGACGTCTCGTAGACGGCGAAACATCTCTTCGTGGGCACCGGGATCCGTTGCCATGTCCGCACTCTGACGATCCCGGTTGTCAGAGTCAACCCCCAGTTGACAGCTCCTGAGTTTCCGGGGGACACATCACCGTCGCATTGCCCGCCCGGCCGGGGATCTCGGCGCGGGATCCCGTCAGGCGGTGGTGGCGAAGAGCTGACCGCTGAGCGCGGGCCCGATCGCGACGGTGCGCGGCGTCGCGGCGCCCGCCTCGTCGAGCTCGAGCGTGAGCGTGCCGTCGGGCGCGCGGCTGCGAATCCGTCCTTTCCGTCCGGGCACGACCCCGTGGTCGCTGAGATAGACGAGGGCGTCGCGGTCGAACTCGACGAGCTCGGTGATGCGGGCGAGGGTGATCGGCGTCCCCGCGGCGATCTCGTTGAGCGGCTGCTGCGGCGCCGGGTCGCGGGCCGTGCCGGGGATCGGGTTGCCGTGCGGGCAGGTCGTCGGGTTGTTGAGGATCGCGACGAAGCGGGCCTCGACCTCGTCGGAGATGACGTGCTCCCAGCGGCCCGCCTCGTGGTGCGCCTCGAACCAGGGCAGCCCGACGACGTCGACCAAGAACCGCTCGGCGATGCGATGCTTGCGCACGACGCTCTCGGCGCGGTGGTGCCCCTTCTCGGTGAGCTCGAGGCCCCGACCGGCACGACCGACGTAGCCCTCGTCGGAGAGCCGGCGGATCATCTCCGAGACCGCCTGCGGGGTGTGGCCCAGCCGCTCGACGAGGCGCGCCTGGATCACCGGGACGTGTTCTTCCTCGAGTGCGTAGATCGTCTCGAGGTACTCCTCGAGCGGAGGGTGGAAACCTTCTGGCACGCCGCTCGATCGTACCGGGCGCCGGCCTGGGCCGTTCCTGCCAGGCCGCGGCGATATTCCGGCACGACGCCTACCATCGACATGTGGCGACGTATCTGCTGCTCGACGGGCACAGCCTCGCGTTCCGCGCCTGGTTCGCGCTCCAGGACGCCGGCATGGCGACCTCGTCGGGCCAGGAGACCCAGGCCGTCTACGGCTTCGTCGCGATGACGACGAAGATGATCGCCGACTTCCACCCCGACGGCATGGCGGTCGCCTTCGACCGGCACGAGCCGACGTTCCGCGACGCCCTCGTCGCCGACTACAAGGCGGGCCGCCCGCCGACACCGGAGCCGCTCATCTCCCAGGTCGAGCTCATCCGGCGCTTCGTCACCGCCCTCGGCGTCCCGGCCGTCGACGCCGTCGGCTACGAGGCGGACGACGTCCTGGCGACGCTGGCGACGCAGCTGCGGGACGCGGGAGCCGACGTCGTCATCGTGACGGGGGACCGCGACTCGTTCCAGCTCGTCGAGGACCCGCACGTCCGCGTCCTTTACAACCGGCGCGGCATGTCCGACTACGCCCTCTACGACGAAGCGGGGATCGTCGAGCGCACCGGGGTCAGGCCCGCCGACTATCCGCTCCTTGCCTCGCTGCGCGGCGACCCGTCGGACAACCTGCCCGGCGTCCCCGGGGTCGGCGAGAAGACGGCGGCGAAGCTCGTCACGACCTACCACGACGTCGACGGTCTCTACGCCCACCTCGACGAGTGCACCCCGAAGCTGCGCGAGTCGCTCGCTGCCAACGAGGCACAGGTGCGGTCGAACCTGCGGATGACGCCGCTCGTGCGCGACGTGCCGTTGGACCTCAAACTCGCGGCCCTCGAACTCGCGGCCCCCGACCGCGAGGCCCTCGAGCGGCTCTTCAACTTCCTCGAGATGCGCACGCCCCGCGACCGGCTCTTCGCCGTCCTCGACGCCGCCGGTCTCGGCGCCGCGACCCCCACCCCGACCCCCGAGCCCGCGGTCCCGTCGACGCGCAAGGTCGCCGCGCCCGACACCGCCACGGCCGCCGCCGAGGCGCTCGCGGCAGTCGACGGGGCGGCCCGGGAGGAGGGCTGGATCGGCCTGGAGCCGGCCTGGGCGGGGGTGCCGGGGAGGGGGACGGTCGAGGCGCTCGCCTTCTGCCCGCCCGGCGACGGGGACGTCGTCGTCGTGGCGGGCGGGCTCGTCGGCTCGGACGGGCTCGCCGCGCCGCTCGCCTCGGTCCTCGGCGGCCCCGCCGGCGCGGCCCCGCGCCGCCGGCTCGTCGGGCACCGGGTGAAGGAGCTGATGCGGGTGCTGCTGCCGCGGGGGATCGACACGACGGCGCTCGAGGCCGACACCGCGGTCCTCGCCTACGTGCTCGACCCCGCCGACGGGGCCGCGACCCTCGACGAGCTCGCCGAGCGGCGGGGGATGACGGGCGCGCCGCCGGCCGCGGCGGGGCAGCTCGGTTTCGACCTCGGGGCGACCGAGGAGACCGCGGCGGGCCTCGTCGAGGCGACGGCCCGGCGGGCCGAGCTCGTGGCGGACCTCGGGGCGCGGCTCCTCGCCGAGCTCGACGGGATCGGGGGGCGGGCGCTCTACGAGGAGATCGAGCTCCCGCTCATCCGGGTGCTCGCCAAGATGGAGGTCGCCGGGATCGCGGTCGACGTGGCCCGGCTGCGCGGGATCAACGCCGAGCTCACCGAGGAGGCGGCGAAGCTGGAGGCCCGGCTCCACGGGCTCGCCGGCGAGGAGTTCAACGTGAACTCGTCGACGCAGCTGCGCACGATCCTTTACGACAAGCTGAAGCTCACCCCGCAGCGCAAGACGAAGACCGGCTACTCGACCGACGCCGCGACGCTCGAGAAGCTGCGCGACGCCCACCCGATCGTCGAGACCCTGCTGCGCTACCGGGAGGTCGAGAAGCTCCGCTCCACCTACGGCGAGGGCCTCCTCGCCGAGGTCGCCGCCGACGGGCGGATCCACGCCTCGTTCAACCAAACCGTCGCCCGCACCGGGCGGCTCTCCTCGGACCGGCCGAACCTCCACAACATCCCGGTCCGCACCGAGGACGGCCGGAGGATCCGCGAGGCCTTCGTGCCCGCGGCGGGGACCGAGTTCCTCATCGCCGACTACAACCAGATCGAGCTGCGGGTGATCGCCCACCTGACGGGCGACCCCGGTCTCGTCGAGGAGTTCGCCGCCGGCCACGACATCCACGCTGCGACGGCGTCGCGCATCTACGGGGTCGAGCCTGGCGACGTGACGACCGCCCAGCGGTCGAAGGCGAAGATGGTCTCCTACGGCCTCGCCTACGGCATGGAGGCCTACGGGCTCTCCCAGCGGCTCGGCGTCGGGCTCGACGAGGCCGCGGAGATCCTCGGCCAGTACTTCACCGCCTTCCCGGCGGTCCGGGCCTACATGGAGCGCTCCGTCGCCGAGGCCCGGGCACGGGGCTACACCGCCACCGAGCTCGGGCGGCGCCGCTACATCCCGGAGCTCGTCTCGGACAACCACCGGATCCGCCAGGCCGCCGAGCGCCAGGCGATGAACGCCGGCATCCAGGGGCTCGCCGCCGACATCTTCAAGCTCGCCCTCGTGCGGCTCGACGCGGCGCTCGAGTCCGGCGGCCAGGCCTCCCGCCTCGTCCTGCAGGTCCACGACGAGGTGCTCGTCGAGGTTCCCGAATCCGAGCACGACTCCGCCGAGGCGATCGTGCGCGAAGCGATGGAGCACGCCTATCCGCTCCGTGTCCCGCTCGCCGTGCACCTGTCGTGGGGAAATACCTGGGCGGCAGCGAAATAGTGCCGACACCGATGTGTAACATTGCAACTACGTGTCGCCCGGCGATCTCACGCCGGGGACACCACCGGTGTTCCGCCGTCCAGCGGGGCGGCCGGCCAACCCATCCACCCGCTGCGTCGCCGACGTATGCGTTCCACGCGGCGCCAACCTGACAACCCAAAGGCCAACCAGCTGATGTCCGAGACCACCCCCGACGCAACCTCCGAGCCGACCCCGGCCGAGGAGAACGTCGCGACGAGCACCGCCGTCCCGTCCCCCGCCCCGACCCCCGCCGCCGAGACCGACGACTACACCTACAACACGATCACCGAGGACGACCTCGGCTCGCTGTCGTTCGACGACGCCGTCGACCAGACGATGGTCGCCTTCGACGAGGGCGACATCGTGAAGGGCACGATCGTGAAGGTCGACAACGACGAGGTGCTCCTCGACATCGGGTACAAGTCCGAGGGCGTGATCCCGGTGCGCGAGCTCTCGATCCGCCACGACGTCGACGCCCACGAGATCGTCAGCGTCGGCGACGAGGTCGAGGCGCTCGTCCTCCAGAAAGAGGACAAGGAGGGCCGGCTGGTCCTCTCGAAAAAGCGCGCCCAGTACGAGCGGGCGTGGGGCGACATCGAGCGGATCAAGGAGTCCGGCGGCGTCGTCGAGGGCCCGGTCATCGAGGTCGTGAAGGGCGGGCTCATCCTCGACATCGGGCTGCGCGGCTTCCTGCCCGCCTCGCTCGTCGAGCTGCGGCGGGTGCGCGACCTCCAGCCGTACATCGGCAAGGTCATCGAGGCCAAGATCATCGAGCTCGACAAGAACCGGAACAACGTGGTGCTGTCGCGGCGCGCCTGGCTCGAGGAGACCCAGAAAGAACAGCGCGGCGAGTTCCTCGTGAACCTGAAGCCGGGCGAGATCCGCAAGGGCGTCGTCTCTTCGGTCGTGAACTTCGGCGCGTTCGTCGACCTCGGGGGGATGGACGGGCTCATCCACGTCTCCGAGCTGTCGTGGAAGCACGTCGACCACCCGTCCTCCGTCGTCCAGGTCGGCGACGAGGTGACCGTCCAGGTGCTCGACGTCGACCTCGACAAGGAGCGGATCTCGCTCTCGCTGAAAGCGACCCAGTCCGACCCCTGGCAGGAGTTCGCGAGCGCTCACCACGTCGGCGAGCTCGTCTACGGCCGGATCACGAAACTCGTGCCCTTCGGTGCATTCGTCCAGGTCGGCGACGGCATCGAGGGCCTCGTCCACATCTCGGAGATGGCGGCGCACCACGTCGACCTGCCCGAGCAGGTGGTCACCTCCGGCGAGGAGCTGTGGGTGAAGATCATCGACATCGACCTGCAGCGCCGCCGGATCAGCCTGTCGATCAAGCAGGCGGCCGAGGGCGGCGAGGTCGCCGAGGAGTACCGCGAGGCGTTCGGCGAGCACGCCTACGACGCCGAGGGCAACTACATCGGCGGCTTCGAGTACGCGCCGGCGCCCTTCACCCCGGAGACCGAGGCGCAGGCCGCCTGGGCCGAGGAGTTCGCGGCCGACGGCGCGGCCGGGGACGCGTCCGACGAGGCTTCCGGGGCGGAGGCGACCGCGGAGCCCGGGGACGCCCCGGCCGCTGAGCCAGAGGCAGCGGCCGTCGACGAGGTCGTCGACGCGCCCGCCGAAGCCGGCGCCGACGAGTCCTGAGACCGTCGTCGACGCGTCGCGCGGCGGTATCAGCGGCCTGATCGGTCCCGGGTCGACTCCCAACTAGGGGTTTACGTGATCGCGATCGGCTGCACCGGGGGGATCGGGTCGGGCAAGTCGACCGTCGCGGCCCTCCTCGAGCGCCGCGGGGCGCGCATCGTCGACGCCGACGCCATCTCCCACGCGGTCATCGCCCCCGGGACCCCGGGGCATGCCGCGGTCGTCGCGCGCTTCGGGGCGAGGATCCTCGGCCCGGACGGCTCGATCGACCGCCGGGCGCTCGCCGCCCTCGTCTTCGCGGACCGGGCCGCGCTGCGCGACCTCGAGGCGATCGTCCACCCCCTCGTCTCGGTCGCGCTGTGCCAGGAGCTTGCCACGAGCGCGCCGGACGACGTCGTCGTCTGCGTGCTGCCGCTGCTCGCCGAGACCGACGCGCGGATCCGCTACGGCCTCGACGGCGTGCTCGTCGTCGACGCGCCGGAGGACCTGGCTGTCGAGCGGCTCGTACGCGAACGTCAGATGGACGAGGCCGACGCCCGCTCCCGGATCGCCGCCCAGACCGACCGGTTCGCCCGCATCGCCGTCGCCGACTACGTGATCCTCAACGTCGGCAGTCTCGAGGAGCTCGACGAGATGACCGAGGGCGCCTGGCACTGGATCGAGCGCCTCGCCAACGGCGCGGCGACGTCGCGCTCCAACGGGGAGTCCCGTTAATCGGGTCCCGCCTGCGGGCGGGAAAGCGCCCCTGCGAGCCGTCGCTGAGCCCGATGGTCACCGGGGCGCATCCAGTTCCCGAGTACTACGACGTGATCTGTTTTTCCCGGGCGTCTTGCCGACCGGGATCCGTCGCGGCTTGGCGTGCGGCGCGACGGGGATCGACAGGTTCAGCACGCCCGCCTCGTACTCGGCCTCGATGTGCTCGCTGTCGAGGTTGTCACCGAGGATGACCTGCCGGGTGAACGTGCCGTACTGCGTTCCGACACGAGCCGTTCGATCCCGTCTTCCGTCGGCGGGACCGGCCGCTCGGCCTTCACGGTCAGACGTTGTCCTCGATCGTCAGGTTGATCGACTCCGGGTCGATCCCCGGCAGGTCGAACTGGATGAGGAACACATCGCCTTTGCGATAGGCATCCATCGGCATGGCGAGGGAACGGGTTGCGGAACTGAGGCCCCAGAGCTGCTGAGCCATTCGATCAAGCTCCTGGAACGGGTCACTACGTACGAGAGCCACGATCATCACCTCCCAAGTGCCTCACGAACTCACGTCCGCATCGCAAGTAGCGGTGACGATCCATTATTGGCACTCTCATGGGGAGAGTGCCAGATCGGGTGCGGGAACTGTCTCTGAGCTGGGACGGAGAATTCGTAGGAACCGTCAGATGTCGCGGTCGCCGGTTCGCCGACGTGAGAGGGGAACGGCCCCGGACCGGAAAAAGACCGGGTGCAGCCCGTCGGTGCAACACGAGACCACGACCGCCGGGTCGCCGGCGTGGGCGTGGGCGTGGCGGATGTTCGGACAGAACGTCTTCGTCAGTTGAGCCAGAAGAGCCAGAAGAGCCAGAAGAGCTGGCGGGTCTCGGGTGCGTGCACGCGATCGGTTCCGGTGCCGATCGCAGATGATGCCTCCGTCGCGGACGGCCCTACGGGGGATCGATCGCGGTCGGGCGCGACAGGCGCGGCACAGTGACGCCGGAAGCTTCGTTGCGGGCCGGATCAGGCGTCGGGTGCTCGCCTTATTCGTGCCGCCGGGGCGAGCGGGAGCGATCGGAGGCGACGGCCGATGGCGGCGAAGATCGCGTTGGCGATGGCGGGAGCCACCGCGACGAGCGGGGTCTCGCCCGCGCCGGCGGACGGAATGTCCGGACGGTCGAGAAGGACGACCTCGAGGCGCGGCACGTCGGAGAAGCGCGGCACGCGGTACGCGGCGAGCGTGGGTGCGGCGATGCGGCCGCCTTCCAGCACCATCTCCTCGAACAGCGCGCCTCCGAGAGCCATGATCGTGCCGCCCTCGATCTGGTTGATGACCGTGTCGCGATTCACGACGGCACCGCACTCGTAGGCGGTGACGATCTCCGTGACGCGGACTGAATGGTCGTTCTCGACGCACACCCGGGCGAGCGTCGCCACGTGCCCGCCTTTCTCCAGCCCGACCGCCATCCCCGCGCCCTGCTTGCCTTGCACCGTCCCGGTGTGGCGCGCCCCCCAGTCGAATCGGTCGGCGGCGGTGACGAGCACCGCGGCGAGCCGTTCGTCGGCCAGGTTGCGGAGGCGGAATTCGAGCGGGTCGCGGCCCGCGGCGTGGGCCAGCTCGTCGACAGCCGACTCCCGGGCGAAGTGGTTGGCGACCGCGGCGAGCGCCCGGTAGGAGGTCTGGTCGACGGGGGAGTCCGCGGGCTGGTAGCGCAGACGACGGTTGGCGATCTTGTACGGGGGGACGATGCCGGCGGCCCCGGCGTTGATGTCGAGGAAGTCCCACGCCGTGATCGAGCCGGTCGCGTTGGTGCCGGCGCGTACATCGATCACCGCCATCGGTCGCAGATGGCCCCACTGGAACTCCTCCGCCCTGTTCCAACGGACCTTGACCGCCCGGCCGACGCCCCGGGCGAGGCGGGCCGCCTCGAGGGCGACCTTTTCGTCGTGCTTGCCGCCGAACCCTCCGCCGGTCGGCGGCACGATGACGCGCACGTCGCCCTCTTCGAGGCCGAGCTCGTCGGCAAGCTGGTTGCGCACCCCGTAAGGGACCTGGGTGCCGACCCAGACCGTCAACCGGTCACCGTCCCATTCGGCGACGGCGGCTCGGGTCTCGAGCGGAACGTGGGCGAGGTAGGCGGTCGTGTAGGTGGCGTCAACCTGTTGCACCGCCGTGGCGAGCGCGGCGTCGACGTCGCCGACGGCCTCGTCGAGCTTCCGTTCCCAACCCTGTTCGGCGACGGGGTGTGCCCGGAGGTGGGCGACGACGTCGCGCGGTCCAGGCGGCGGGACGTCCCACTCGGCGGATATCGCCGCGACCGCCCGGCGCGCCGTCGCCGGGTCGCCCGCCACCGCCGCGACGAAGTCATGCTCCCGGACCACGGTGACCCCGGGCAACCGCTCGGCTGGGCCGAGATCGACCGCGCGCAAGGTCGCGCCCACGACCGGCGGGCGAAGGACGGCCCCGTGGAGCATCCCGGGCCGGTCGAGATCGGAGCCGAACCGTCGGGTGCCGGTCACGACGTCGAAGCGCGCGGCAACGTGCCCAGGACGGCCGGCGATCTGCCAGCTGCCCGGTGGGTGCAGCGCCGGCTCGTCGGCCAGCACCTCTACTCGCTGCATCCCGCTCGGCACGCCGGAGGATCGTTCGGTGGCGAGGGCGGACAGGATCTTTCTCGCCCCCGCGGCTGCCCTGCGGAGCGCCTCACCGGCGTCCGGCATCGACCGGCTGCCGAAGGTTCCCATGTCGAAAGGGCACACGTCGGTGTCGCCGAGGACGACACGGACGCCGGCCGGGTCGACCTCGAGCTCCTCGGCGACGAGGAGCGCGAAGGCCGTGCGGTTGTCCTGCCCGACGTCGACCTTGCCGCAAAAAGCCGTCACGACGCCCGAGGGCGCGACGTGCAGCCAGGCGCCGCCCCCCGTCGACCACATCCCGGCTGTCGGTGTCGGCGGCGGCCACACGACGACGAGCCCGTCTCCGAGCACGTCGAACCATTCCCGGTCCCCCGGCTCCGCGAGATCCCACGGAATCCTCGGCCGGGGGAGCTCGGGCTGGTCGAGGAGCGCCGCGGTGGGGAGTGCCTTTCCGCCGGAATCACGGACCAGCTCGGCCGCACGGTGCACCGCGCGGACGATTCGCACGTAGCACCCGCAGCGGCAGAGGTTCGGGTCGAGGGCCGCGGCGATGCGTTCGTCGTTCGGGTCGGGGTCGTGCGCCAGGAGCGCGGCGGCCCGCAACGCCATACCGGGGGTGCAGTAGCCGCATTGCGAGGCGCGCTCTTCGATGAGGGCCTGCTGGACCGGGTGCAAGCCGGTGTCGTCCGCCAGCCCCTCGATCGTCGTGACCGACCGGTCGGCGACATCGGCGAGGGAGGTCCGACAGGCGAGCGCCGGCGTGCCGTCGACGAGCACCGTGCAGGATCCACACTCGCCCTCACCACAGCCCGGCTTCGTGCCGGTCAGGCCGAGCTCGTCGCGCAGATAGGCGATCAGGGTGCGACCCGCCGTGGCGCCGAGCTCACGGGCTTCCCCGTTGATCGTGGCGGTGGTCACCGCCGGGTCACGGTCGTCGCTGCGTTCGAGCGCCCATGGGCGCAATTCTTTCCCGTTCGCGGGTGGCAGGGGTCACGTCAGCGCGAAGGCCCCGTATCCGACCACCCTGTCCCGGGTCCCGGCGGTGTCCCCGGAGGTGCGCAGGTCGACCTTCTCGACTGCGAGGTGGTGACGACGCGCCGCCGCCAATAGGCCCCGGACGGCGAAGACCCCGCACGCCCGGTCGAGGCCGACCTCCCCGGGCCGGCAGGCAACGATGGCCCCGGCCGTTTCCTCGTCGAGGACGCTGGCGGTGGCGTGGTCGTGGTAGTGGGACAGGTCGGTGCTCGCCACCACCAGGGTCTCGGGGCCGCCCCACACCGTTTCGAGCGCGTCGGCTATCACCTGCGCCGGCACCTCGCCCACCACGAGCGGCAGGACGAGCACGTCGCCGAGGACGACCTGGATGAAGGGGAGATGGACCTCCAGGCTGTGCTCTCCGGCGTGGGCGTGGTCGTTCACGACGACCCCCGGGCAGGACAGCACCGCCTGGCGGCCGTCGCGGTCGACGGTCAGCTCGCCGAGCGGGGTGGCGAAGGTGTCGGCGCTGCTCGCGGCGACGGTGTCGAGCGCCACCCGGTGCGCGGGCCCGATCAGGACCACCTTTTCGATCGTGCCGCGTCCCGGCGCCACCCGCGCGTACGCGGAAGCCGCCACGGACCCGGAGTAGAGGTAGCCGGCGTGGGGGCCGATGATCGCCTTGGGGACCCGTCGCGGAGGCCCCTGCCTGGGGGCGTCCCAGGTGGCGGCGGCGAGGGCGTCTCGGATCATGGCGCGCAGCCGGTCGGGGCTCGCGGGGTAGAAAAGACCGGCCACCGCCGGCACCCGCACGGTGTGCCGGGTTGTGCCGCGCGCACCGCCCGCGTCGTCGCTCACCGGCTGGTCGGCCCCCCGGACCGGACGGGCCCTTTCCCTGCGGGCCTCATCGCGGGACGGCCTCGGAGATGTGCACGGCGCGGAACCGGGGGCCCCACGTGCCCGCCGGTCCCTCGAAGACGCCGGGGCACCGGGTGCCACAGCTCGGGCAGCAGCCGTCGTCGGTGAGGCGGTAGCCACGGATTTCGTACCAGTCCCGTTCGACCAGACGGACACCGCAGCCCGAGCAGTAGGTGCTGCCACCTCTGGTGTCGTGCACGTTGCCGGTGTAGGCGTGATGCACCCCGTTCGCGACGGCGATGCGGCGGGCCCGAGAGAGCGTCCCGGGCGGGGTTTCCGTTCGGTCGGTCATCTTGAAGTCCGGATGGAAGGCGGTGAAGTGCACGGGCACGTCCGGTCCCAGGTGCCCGACCACCCACGAGGTCAGGGCGTCGATCTCGGCGTCGGAGTCGTTGGCGCCCGGGATCAGCAGGTTCGTGATCTCGAACCAGACCGTGGTCTCGTGGCGGAGGAACTCCAACGTCTCGAGCACCGCTCCGAGCTCGGCTCCGCACACGCGTCGATAAAAGCCCTCGGAGAAGGACTTCAAGTCGACGTTGGCGGCGTCCATGTGGATGAACATCTCGGTCCGGGGCGCGGCACAGATGTAGCCGGCCGTCACGGCGACGGCCCGCAGGCCGAGTTCGTGGGCCGCGTCCGCGCAGTCGGTCGCGAACTCCATGAACGGCACCGGGTCGTTGTAGGTGAAGGCGATGCTGGCGGCCCCCAGCTCCTTGGCGGCCGTGGCGATGGCCCGGGGAGAGGCTTCCTCCGAGAGGGAATCGACCTCCTTGGACTTGGAGATGTCCCAGTTCTGGCAGAAGCGGCAGGCCAGATTGCAGCCGGCCGTGCCGAACGAGAGCACGCCGGAGCCGGGAAGGAAATGGTGGAGCGGCTTTTTCTCGATCGGGTCGACGCAGAAGCCGCTGGAACGGCCGTAACTCGTGAGCACGATCTGTCCGTCGGCTCTCGAGCGCACGAAGCACAGGCCCCGCTGGCCGTCCCTCAGCTTGCAGGCCCGCGGGCACAGGTCGCACTGGACGCGATCGTCGCTCAGCTCGTGTCCGTAGCGGGTGGCCACACTGAAGCGATCCACGCCCCAATGATGGCGCGCTCGGCTCTTCTCACCCGGTCACGCCCTGGGCGCGACCGGGTGAGAAGAGCCGCGTCGGGTTCGGGCTGTCCTGCCGGGGGATTCGGGCGCTTCAGCACCCGCATCCCCGTTGTCAGCGCCGTTCAGACGTCAAGCGCACCGGCCGCCCGCTCGAAATCGACGGCCGCGACCCAGAGGATCATCCCGAAATGCCCGGACCCGTCACCGACGCCGGCAGCGGCGGTGACGTTCACCCCCGCGGCGGCGAGCTTCGACGTCGTGGCTTCGACCGCGCCCACGCGGTCGTCGCCCTGGACGAGGAAAGCATGCTTTGTGCCGCTGAGCGTGTAACCGGCCCGTTCGGCGACGGCGGCGAGCGTGGCCGGGTCCTTCGGCACGAGATCGATCTGTGACCGGCCGCCTCCGGTGGGGAAGGCGAGGAAAGCGAGCATGTCCACGCTGCCTTCCCTCAGTACCGCAAGTGCCCGCTCGCCCTCTCCCGGAGTGTCTGGAAGGGTCAGGTAGCAGTACTCAACGCGTTGCACCGTGTCAGCCATCGCGGTCCCCCTCTCCGACGTCCACACCGCGCGCACGATACGTCCGACGGGGCCCGTCTGCTGCGGGAGCATCTGTCGCGGGTCGCGACGGCCCTCGTCCGATCCGCACAAGGAACCGACTGCGACCTGGGGCGGAGACTCCACCGGGTCCGCTGTATCGTCCGGCGCGCCAGGCTGGCGGGCGTCAGACCGGAACGGTCTCCAGACGGAAAAAGACCGGACGCAGTCCGTCGGTGCAGCACGAGACCATGACGGTCGAGTTCCCGGCGTGGAGGCGGTGGATGATCGGGCGCAGGTCCCTCCAAGCCCACGGGCAGAAGGCGGGCGGTGGGTCCCAGGGATTGTCCGTCACGAACTCGTCGCCGACCTCGAACCGACTGCAGGCCGCGGCATCGTGTTACGGGTGGGCGCGGTAGAACTCGTCGTTGAAGTCCGTGCGCAGAACGGTGATCCGGCACTTGAATCTCTCGCCGGGCCCGACCCGGTTCAGATCACTTGCCATGGTGCCCGCATGGTACGGGTCTGTTGTGATGCGAACCGGCTGTCGCGCTAGGGGAGAAACCTCCGAAGCAGCCGACTCCCGCCGTGCGGCCCGTGAGGCCAGCCACCCCCCTCGGACGCTCGCTGGCAGCGCCGTCACGAACGTGGCATTCGCGGATGCCCAGCAACTGCTCGAGGAGCTCGGTTTCGAGGAACCGCGCGTTGCCGGGAGCCACCACATCTACGCGCGTCGTGATATTCCGGAACAGCTCAACTTGCAGAACTGGCGAGGGCAAGCCAAGCCCTACCTGCTCCGACAGCTCGCCATCGTGGTGCGCCGGCACGATCTGGGCATCGAGGGATCCAAGTGAACGTGCCCGCTTGTCCGATCGACGTCTTCTGGAGCGACGAGAACGGGGCCTGGGTGGCGGGCGTTCCCGATCTCGCCTTCTGCTCGACTCTCGGCGACACTCCGCCCGCGGCTGTCGCTGAGATCGAGATCGCGATCGAAGCCTGGATCGAGGCCGCGCGATCGAGCGGGCGTCTGGTCCCCCCCCGCCGGCCCGCGCCGTCCGCGCCTGAGACGCGGTTGCACCGCAGTACCGGGTCCGCTCGTTTTTCACGTCCGGTCGATCGACTCGCCGACGACGTGATCCCGTGGACCCGGTCAAAGCCGCCAGGCGACGTGGTCGTCCGGAGCGTCTGCGCCGGTCGGACCGAGCGCGCGTCGACCGGCACGCCCATCGGGCGAATCTCCTCTCCGTGGGGATCTTTCACCCTCCGCGTCCGTCCTGGTCGGGATCTCGCCGAGCAGCGTGTCGTTACGATGACGCGGTGCCACCCTTCCGGGTCGTCGCCGACTTCGCGCCCGCGGGTGACCAGCCAAAGGCGATCGCCGAGCTCACCGCGAGCATCGAAAGGGGCAACCGCTTCCAGACGTTGCTCGGGATCACCGGGAGCGGCAAGAGCGCGACGATCGCCTGGACGATCGAGAAGGTTCAGCGGCCCACCCTCGTCCTCGAGCCGAACAAGTCGCTCGCCGCCCAGATGGCGGGGGAGTTCCGCGAGTTCTTCCCCGACAACCGCGTCGAGTACTTCGTCTCGTACTACGACTACTACCAGCCCGAGGCGTACATCCCCTCGACGGACACCTACATCGAGAAGGACTCGTCGATCAACGACGAGATCGACCGGCTCCGGCACTCGACGACGGCGAGCCTGCTCACCCGCCGGGACGTCATCGTTGTCGCCTCGGTCTCCTGCATCTACGGCCTCGGCTCGCCCGAGGAGTACGAGGGCCAGATCCTCGTCATCCACCCCGGCGAGGTCCACGACCAGCGCGCGCTTCTCAAGCGCCTCGTCGACATGCACTACGACCGCAACGACCAGAACCTCGTGCGGGGCAACTTCCGGGTGCGCGGCGACACGATCGAGATCCACCCCGCCTACGAGGAGACCTCGGTGCGCGTGGAGCTCCTGGGCGACGAGGTCGAGCGGCTCAGCCGCTTCGACGAGCTGACCGGGGAGCTCCTCGGCGAGCTCGACGAGCTCGTCGTCTTCCCGGCGACCCACTACGTCTCCGGCGACGAGCGGCTGCGGGCGGCGATCGCCTCGATCGAGGCGGAGCTGCGCCAGCGCCTGTCGGAGCTCGAGTCCGCCGGCAAGCTCCTCGAGGCCCAGCGGCTCCGGATGCGGACCGAGCACGACGTCGAGATGCTCGGCGAGGTTGGCTACTGCAACGGCGTCGAGAACTACAGCCGTCACCTCGACGGCCGCCAGCCCGGTCAGCCGCCGTACACGCTGCTCGACTACTTCCCCGACGATTGGCTCCTCGTCGTCGACGAGAGCCACGTCTCGGTTCCCCAGCTCCACGGCCAGTACTTCGGGGACCGCTCGCGCAAGGAGATCCTTGTCGAGCACGGCTTCCGGCTCCCGTCGGCCCTCGACAACCGGCCGTTGCGGTTCGAGGAGCTCGAGGCGCGCCTCCAGCAGTGCGTCTTCATGTCGGCGACGCCGTCGCCCTACGAGCTGGGGGTCTCCGACGTGATCGCCGAGCAGATCGTCCGCCCGACGGGGCTCGTCGACCCCGAGGTCGTCGTCAAGCCGACGAAGCGTCAGATCGACGACCTGATCGCCGAGATCGACGCCGTCGTCGCCCGCCACGAGCGCGTCCTCGTCACGACGCTCACGAAGAAGATGGCCGAGGACCTCACGGACTACCTCCTCGAGGCGGGGCTGCGCGTCCGGTACCTGCACTCGAACGTGGAGACGATCGAGCGGATCGAGATCGTGCGCGACCTGCGCCTCGGGGACTTCGACGTGCTCGTGGGTATCAACCTGCTGCGCGAGGGCCTCGACCTGCCGGAGGTGTCGCTCGTCGCGATCCTCGACGCCGACAAGGAGGGGTTCCTGCGCTCGTCGACGTCGCTCATCCAGACGATCGGCCGGGCGGCCCGCAACGTCGCGGGGCGGGTCATCCTCTACGCCGACGTCATCACCGACTCGATGCGCCACGCCCTCGCCGAGACCGAGCGCCGGCGCGAGCTGCAGCGCGCCTACAACCTCGAGCACGGGATCGACCCCCAGACGATCCGCAAGGCGGTCACCGACCTCGTCGCCCAGTTCCGCGCCGGGGGCTCGTCGCGGCCCCCCGAGACCTCGCCGCTGCCGGTCGGGGCGACTTCGGAGCGGAGCCGTCGGGCCGGGCGGCGCGCCGTCGAGCGGCTGGCGGGCCCGGTGCCCGAGCACGCCGGCGAGCTGCCCGCCGACGAGCTCACGCGGCTGATCGCCACGCTCGACGCCGAGATGCACGAGGCGGCGGCCGAGCTCCGCTTCGAGTACGCGGCCCGCCTGCGCGACGAAATCCGCCGGCTCAACCGCGAGCTCAAAGAAGTCGGCTAGGCCGTATCCTCCGAAGATGTCCGACTCCCTGGTCATCCGCGGGGCGCGCGAGCACAACCTGCAGAACGTCTCGCTGGAGCTGCCCCGGGACCGCCTGATCGTCTTCACGGGGCTGTCGGGGTCCGGCAAGTCCTCGCTCGCCTTCGACACGATCTACGCCGAGGGCCAGCGGCGCTACGTCGAGTCGCTCTCCTCGTACGCCCGCCAGTTCCTCGGCCAGATGGACAAGCCCGACGTCGACTTCATCGAGGGGCTCTCGCCGGCGATCTCGATCGACCAGAAGTCCGCTTCCCGCAACCCCCGCTCGACCGTCGGCACGATCACCGAGGTCCACGACTACCTGCGGCTCCTCTACGCCCGCATCGGGCTCCCGCACTGCCCGACGTGCGGTCGGCTCGTCACGCGCCAGAGCCCCCAGCAGATCGTCGACCGGGTGATGGACCTCCCGGACGGGAGCCGCTTCCACGTGCTCGCCCCGGTCGTCCGGGCCCGCAAGGGCGAGTACGACACGCTCCTCGACGAGCTCGCCTCGCAGGGCTACGCCCGGGCCCGGATCGACGGAAACCTCGTCGAGCTCGGCGGGCGCGAGAAGCACACCCTCGCCCGCTACGAGCAGCACACGATCGAGGTCGTCGTCGACCGGCTCGTGCACCGCGCCGGAATCGAGCGGCGGCTCACGGATTCGATCGAGACCGCGCTGCGACTGGGCGAGGGGGTCGCCGAGATCCAGCTCGTCGACTCCGACGAGATCCTCACGTTCTCCCAGCACCTCGCCTGCGTCGTCGACGGGATCTCCTTCGAGGACCCGGCCCCCCGCAACTTCTCGTTCAACTCGCCGTTCGGCGCCTGCCCGGTCTGTCTGGGCCTCGGCACGCGTTTCGAGGTCGACCCCGCCCTCGTCGTGCCGAACCCGGCGCTCTCGCTGGAGTACGGCGCGATCGCGCCGTGGGCGTCGTCGCGCACCGAGTACTTCTCCCGGGTGCTGCGCGCCGTCGGCGAGTCCTACGGGATCGACCTCAGAGCCCCGTGGTCGAAGCTCACGAAGGCGAACCAGAAGGTGATCCTCTACGGGTCGGGCGACCGCCGGGTCCACGTCTCGTACCGCAACCGCTACGGCACGCCGCGCTCGTACCACACGACGTATGAGGGCGTCATCCCCTGGCTCGGGCGGCGCCACGGCGAGGCGGAGTCGGACTGGCAGCGCGAGCAGATCGAGGGTTACATGCGCGAGGTCCCCTGCGCGGCCTGCGAGGGCACGCGCCTGAAGCCCGAGTCGCTCGCCGTGACGGTCGGGGCCATGAACATCGCCGAGTTCTCCGCCAAGCCGATCGGCGAGGCGCTGAAGGTGATCTCGTCGCTCGAGCTGACGGGACGGGAGGCGATGATCGCCGAGCAGGTGCTGAAAGAGATCCGGGCCCGAATCCAGTTCCTCGTCGACGTCGGCCTCGACTACCTCACGCTCGACCGGGCCGCGGCGACCCTCGCCGGAGGGGAGGCGCAGCGGATCCGGCTCGCCAGCCAGATCGGCTCTGGCCTCGTCGGCGTGCTCTACGTGCTCGACGAGCCGTCGGTCGGGCTCCACCAGCGGGACAACCGGCGCCTCATCGAGACGCTGGTGAGACTGCGCGACCTCGGCAACACGGTGATCGTCGTCGAGCACGACGAGGAGACGATCCGCGTCGCCGACCACGTCGTCGACATCGGGCCCGGGGCGGGGGAGCACGGGGGCGAGATCGTCTACTCCGGACCGGTCGCAGGTTTGCTCAAAGTGCCGCGGTCGGTGACCGGGCAGTACCTCTCGGGCGCGCTCTCCATCCCGGTGCCGAAGAGGCGCCGCAAGCCGGTGCACGGACACCTCGTCGTACGCGACGCCTGGGAGCACAACCTCCAGCACATCGACGTCTCGGTGCCACTGGGCTGTTTCGTCGCCGTGACGGGGGTCTCGGGCTCGGGCAAGTCCACGCTTGTGAACGACGTGATCCACCGTGCGCTCGCCAAGTCCGTCTTCCACTCGCGCACCGTGCCCGGCCGGCACCGCACGATCGAGGGCGTGGAACTCCTCGACAAGGTGATCGACATCGACCAGTCGCCGATCGGGCGCACCCCCCGGTCGAACCCGGCGACGTACACGGGTGTGTTCGACCGCATCCGTCAGCTGTTCAGCCAGACGACCGAGGCGAAGCTGCGCGGCTACAAGCCGGGGCGCTTCTCGTTCAACGTCTCGGGCGGGCGCTGCGAGAACTGCTCCGGCGATGGGACGATCAAGATCGAGATGCACTTCCTGCCCGACGTCTACGTCCCGTGCGAGATCTGCAAGGGGGCCCGCTACAACCGAGACACGCTCGAGGTGCTGTGGCGGGGCAAGTCGATCGCCGACGTCCTCGACATGTCCTGCGAGGAGGCCCGCGACTTCTTCGCCGCGCAGCCGGTGATCGCGCGCCACCTCGGCACACTCGTCGACGTCGGCCTCGGCTACATCCGGCTCGGCCAGCCCGCGCCGACGCTCTCGGGCGGCGAGGCCCAGCGGGTGAAGCTCTCCTCGGAGCTCTCCAAGCGCTCGACGGGGCAGACCCTCTACATCCTCGACGAGCCGACGACCGGGCTCCACTTCGACGACGTGAAGAAGCTCCTCGGCGTGCTGCAGCGCCTCGTCGACCAAGGCAACACCGTGCTCGTCATCGAGCACAACCTCGACGTCGTGAAGTCCGCCGACTGGGTGATCGACCTCGGCCCCGAGGGCGGGGACGCGGGGGGCCGCGTCGTCGCCGAGGGATCTCCCGAGAAGCTCGCGACCATCCCGGCGAGCTACACGGGCCGCTACCTGAAGGACATGCTCGCCCGCTGAGCGGCGGAGGACGCCCGGTCGGGCAAGGCTGCAGCGACTCAGCGTCGTGGGAGCCGTCGGATGCGATGCGGGCACCGCAGCCGCGCCCGCCCTCAGGAGTCGTGGGGAGAACCGGGAGATTCCCCGTCGAGTACGAGCCCCATGCCGACCCCGTCCCACAGTTGTCCGTTCCGGCGCCGGTAGTGGCGACGCAACCTCGCCTCTTCGACGAATTCGTGCTTGCGGTACAGGGCGAGCGCGGGGGTGTTGTGGGGCCAGACGGTGCACGTGATCTTGTGGGCTCCGTGATCCGTCGCCCACTGGAGGCATGCCTCGACAAGCCTCGACCCGATTCCTTGCTGCCGCTCGCGGGCATCGACCATCATCGAGAAACTGGCGACACCGCGGTGCAGCTCAATGTTGAGAATTCCGGCCAACCTGCGGCCGACTTCGGCCAATAAGGTGACCGCGTCCGGAGAGTCGAGGCGGCGCTGGAAGTCTTGCTGGAGTGCCGAGCGATCGCACGGCGGCTCGGCTCCGATCCACCTGCCCTCAGCGGCGACAGCGTCGAAGAGCGCGAACCAGGCGTCGAAATCGTCTCGCGTCGCCGGTCGGATCACCAACGCGTCCCGTGCTGGCATGCGTCCAGCTTGCTCCAGCCGACGCAGACCCGTCGGCGCCATGACGACGGTCGCTTGTGAGCCGATGATCGGCGGCGCATTCGCAAGTCCCTAGGAGCTGTTCAGCATGACTGACGACCTCGCCAATCAGATCCGGGCACCCGTCGGGAATGCCGAGCCGGTAAGCGTCAACGAAGCGGTCGCCCGCGCGGCCGGCCTCCGGGTGGTTGCATCGCCCGTCGTCCCGTCAAAGGGCCGGGCGTTCCCGCGGCGTCGTCCCCACGTCCTCGTCGTCGCAACCCTGGCGGCGGCGCGCAAGGCGATGGCCGAAGCGGGCATCCGGGAGAGCTGCGGCCCGCAGACGACGTAAACGAGCGTGACGATCCAAATCGCGAACCTTGGCGTTCCCGAGACGGTCGTTGTGCCCCCGGGGGCAGTCGATTTGACCGGGCACGGATAGCCGACGCCGACCTTCTCGCTCAACCCGTTCGCCGACGACGCGGCGAGCCACTGTGCGGATCGACCGTGAGGCAAAGCGCTTCGCGGGTACTGCTTGGTCCAGGCTCTTGCGCTGAACGGTTGCGGAGACCTACTTAGCCGTGATCGTGGAGTAGGAGATCGTCGAGCCGGCTGGCGGGGCGCTCACGACAACAGGTTCGCCCCATTTGGAGAACGTGATCGTCTCAAGGCCACCGCCCGAGGCGGACATGGTCATCTCGACCGGCAGGGTCGCCCCCACGGCCGAGATGGTCAGAGTGTCCGACAACTCCGGCGTCGAGCTCGTGGCTGCGGTCGTCCACTTGAGGTCGTACAGCTTGATGCCCTTGACGACCTCGGTGGACAGCTTCGTCCCCTTGGCTGCTGGGAGGACGCCCGTGATCGAAGAGATCGAGAGGCCGGCTTCGAAGTTTGAGTACTTGGTCGAGCCGGCTTTGATGGACATCCAGTCCTTGCCGAGTTTCTTGGCTTGCGCGGAGGTCAGCCCGAAGAGCTTGGTCAGCCCGGAGGAGTTCCCGTAGACGTAGCCAAAGGTGGGATTCACCTTGAGCGTGATGGTTGATTTGCCCAGGGAGAGCGACTCGATGCCGTTCTTCTTCCCCAAGTCGCCGACCACCTTCTCGGTGTTCGAGGTCGAGCTGGGCTTCACCGTGAGCACCAGGTGGACGCTCGACTGCTGGGTGATCGCCGACTTCGCGGCCGCCAGAACGGAGGTTGCCGTATTGACTGTGGCAAACGCCGGCACGCTGAGCGCGGCTGAGATGACGAGTGCTCCGGTTCCGAACGCGAGAGTACGAACAAGGCGCGGAATGCTTGGTGGGACGAGAGATTTCACCTCCTTAAACTAGCCCAAGTCGGCGATCTGAATTTGACCGCGTCGCGCATAGTTCACGCTCGAGGGAGCGCCTACGGGTCGCACCGATGAGCCTCTTGCGGCGGCAGTCCGAGGTGTCGTCGTCCCGGAGTCGGGGACACCCTGACATCCGGCCGCCCTGAAGTGCCTCTTGAGACTTCGGTCGGGGGCAGTCGCCGAGGGAACGCCATTCGACGGCTCTACTCGTATCCAACCCGTGCGCTCCGAGTTCGCTTGCTGACTGCTGGCGAAACGAGCGAATTTCCTTCGCCCGACTACCGGATCAGGGACGCTCGTCGAGGAACTGGCGGAGGTCACGGCGCGCCAGTTCGATCTGCTTGCGCACCGTCGACTCCGCGATCCGGAGAGTCCGGGCCGCGTCCTTCGTCGTCACGCCGATGACGAGACAGAGCACGGCGCATCGGCGTCGTGCTGCCGGCATCGCCTGCAACGCGCGCTCGATGCCCACAGTGAGCGTCGCCTCCGTCGCGATGTCGGGCGACGGCACCTCGCCCTCGAGGGGGAGATTCCCGTGGCGAACCCGCCTGAGGAGGCGGAAGGCGACCCGGTAGACGTAGCCCGTCGGGTTCGTGCCGAGTCGGACGCGGCGCCAGTGCCCGAGCGTGCGCGCGAACGCCTCCTGGGCGGTGTCCTCCGCGGTCGCCCGGTCGGCCCCGCCCAGGAGGAGGGCGCGAACGAGGCGCGGGTAGTGCGACGTGTAGAGGGCGACGAAATCGTCGTCGACGCCGCCGGTATCTCGGGCGAGAGCCGACCGCGGCACGTCCCCGTCTGGGGATCCAGGGTCCTGGCTGTCCGTCGTCGCGGCGGTATCCACGACTGACAGATGAGCACGATTCGGACCCATCTGCTAGCCGGTGGGAGCGGTCACTTTGTGGTGGGTTCGGGGGACGTTGTGACCGAGCCGGCGTTCGACATGGCAAATGGCAGGGCGCACGTCACCGGCTCCGCGAACGCGTCGTCGCTCGAGACCGTGGCGGTGCCCACGTTGTTGCCGGAGCCGTCGAGGGCCGTGACAGTCGCCGGAAGCGGCGAGCTGCCGTCGTCGACGAGGACGGCCCAGCCGTCCGTCACGGTCATCTGGTCCGACGATCCGTCTGAGAAGCTCGCCTGGACGCTCGTCGCATTCGACCCGACGTAGACCGAGATCACCTCGATGGGCGACGACTCAGCGACCCCGACCACGACACTGTCGATGAGCTGGAAAGGCTGGGTGGAATCCGGGGAGGCGCTGATCGAACGCATGGCGGTCACTTCGCCGATCGCCCCGGGATTCGACACCTCGGCGACGAGTTCCTCGGTCGCGCTGCACGCGGAGATCGTGGGGAGCGTCGTCCCTGTCGCGCCGCTCGCCCCCGTCGCCCCACTGGCTCCTGACGCCCCGCTCGCCTCGCTCGCCCCGGTCGCCCCGGTCACGGCGGACTTGCCCGGGCTCGTGAGCGGCTCGTTCCGCATACTCGGCGCCACCTGGGTCGTGACGAGCGATTCCGTGAACACCCGGACGGTGACATCGCCCGCCGTTCGCACGAACAACCGCTGCAGCGTGCCGACCGAGTACGGCGTGATCCCGGCGCAGCCGGCGACCGTGCATGTCGCCGGCACAGCCGCCTTGGCGCTCGGGACCGATCTGGCCGGGGACGCGTTCGTGCCCGCGCCGGTACTCGAGGCAGCCGACCACTTCAGCCCCTTCGGGGCGGTCCCGAACGCCGTGTGACTTCTCGTCCAGGCTGCCGATTCGGTCGCGACCTTGACGAATCCCGATCCCCGCCCGCCCGAGGTCGCGGTGATCGCCCCGACGCCCGCCCCGGCGAGAGCCGCGACGAGGACCGTAGCGGTGGCGATCTTCAGCCGTCGCGCGCGTCGGCGGTGCGACCGGGCGACGATCGAGCGGAGCGTCGCGTCCGAGGCCGGGGCATCGGAGCGATCGAGCAGGTGCGAGAGCTCCCCGTCTTCGTCTGGCATCGATTCCACCTCTGGGCTCGTGGGGTCGAAAGACCCCTCCACCATCTACAAAGCCCGGAGGACCCGCGTTCGCGTACGGCCACCCGATGAACTCTCGAATCTCTCAGCCCGGCATTCACGACCGCACTACCGCCGTCGCCGCGGGAACACCCGCCCTAGAAGCTCGAGCCGCCGATCTCGAGCATCCGGTTGAGCGCGACCCGGGCGTCGGCCGCCGTCGCCTCGTCGACGACGATGCGGTTGCGCACCTCGCCCTCGACGAGGCCCTCGAGGACCCAGGCGAGGTGGGCCGGGTCGATCCGGAACATCGTCGAGCACGGGCAGACGAGCGGGTCGAGCGAGACGATCGTGAGTTCGGGGTGCTCGACGCCGAGCCGGTGGACGAGGTGGATCTCGGTCCCGATGCCGATCGCCGTCCCGGGGACGGCGCGCTCCACGTAGTGGATGATCGTGTCGGTCGAGCCGACCTTGTCCGCCAGCGCCGCCACCTCGTGGGCGCATTCCGGGTGGACGACGACCCTGCCGCCGGGGTGGGCAGCGCGGAAGGCGGCGATGTGGTCGGGAGTGAAGCGCTGGTGCACCGAGCAGTGGCCCTTCCACAAAAGGAACGTCGCTTCCTTGAGGTCCGCCTCGGTGAGGCCGCCGGTGGCGAGCCGCGGGTCCCAGACCCGCTCGTCTTTGGACGCGAAACCGAGCGCGTAGACGGTGTTGCGGCCGAGGTGCTGGTCCGGAAAGAAAAGGACCTTGCCGCCGGAGGCGATGACGTGCTCGGCGAGCCGGGGGCCGGGGGCCGCGTCGTAGGGGACGCCGAGCGCCCAGCGCACCGCGGTGTCGGCGTTGGCGGACGTGCACACCGTCCCGCGGTGCCGTCCGACGAAGGCCTTCAGGGCGACCGAGGAGTTCATGTAGGTGACCGGCACGACCGAGTCGAGGTCGACGACGTCGCCGAGCTCGGACCAGGCGGTCTCCACCGATTCGAGGTCGGCCATGTCCGCCATCGAGCACCCGGCGTTCAAGTCCGGGAGGAGCACCTGCTGGTCCGGCGCGGTGAGGATGTCGGCCGCCTCGGCCATGAACGTGACGCCGCAGAAGACGACGTACTCGGCCTGGCGCTGGTTGGCGGCGAAGCGGGAGAGCCCGAAGGAGTCGCCGCGGGCGTCGGCCCAGCGCATCACCTCGTCGCGCTGGTAGTGGTGGCCGAGGATGACGACACGGTCGCCGAGGGCCGCGCGGGCCGCGCCGATCATCGCGACGAGCTCGTCGTCGGATGCCCGGGTGTAGCGGTCCGGCAACGGCGCCTGGAGGCGGAACATCTCCCTCGCTTCGGTTCTCGCTCCGTTGCGGCCGGCGGGGACAGCCTGGTCGCCCGTCCGCGGGTGTGTCGGCCACGGAGCTCTGTCCGCCGGGGTACCAGGCCGGCGTAGCCTCCAGGTTAGTGCTCGAACGCCCGAAAGCCGTCCCGGACGCGCCCGGCTCGTACCAGTTCAAGGACGCCGACGGGCGCGTCATCTACGTCGGCAAGGCGCTGTCGTTGAAAGGGCGCCTTGCGAGTTACTTCGGCGACCCGGCCCAGCTCCACCCCCGCACCCAGCAGATGCTCGAGCGGGCGCGGTCGGTCGAGTGGATCCAGGTGCGCTCCGAGGTCGAGGCGATCATGCTCGAGTACAGCCTGATAAAGGAGCACCGGCCGCATTTCAACGTCCGGCTCGTCGATGACAAGAGCTACCCGTTCATCGCCGTGACGGCCGATGAGACCTGGCCGCGCGTGGCGATCATGCGGGGCACGAAACGCAAGGGCACCCGGTACTTCGGCCCCTACGCGCAGGCCTACGCGCTCCGGGAGATGCTCGACATGCTCGTCCGGTCCTTCCCGGTGCGGACCTGCACGAACACGAAGTTCGCCCGCCACGAGCGGCTCGGGCGGCCGTGTCTGCTGTACCACATCGAGCGCTGCTCGGGCCCCTGTGTCGGGGCGGTGACGGCGGAGGAGTACAAGGGCCACGTCGAGGACCTGTCCCGTTTCCTCGACGGCGACACAAAGGCCGTCGTCGCCCGGCTCGAGGCGGGCATGAAGCGCGCCGCCGCGGCCGAGGAGTTCGAGAAGGCGGCGCGGTTCCGGGACCAGCTCGAGTCGGCGCGCCTCGCCGGTGAGCACCAGGACGTCGTCGGCGCGGCCGACGAGGACTTCGACGCGATGGGGATCGCCGAGTCCGAGCTCGACGCCGCGGTGCAGGTCCTCCACGTCCGCCACGGCCGCGTCGTCGGCCGGCAGGGCTTCGTCCTCGAAAAGGTCGAGGACCTGGGACCGGCCGATCTCGTCGCCCGGGCGCTCGGCCAGCACTACGCCGAGACACCGCTCGGCGTGCCCCGCGAGGTCCTCGTGCCGGCGGTCCCCGCCGAGGCCGAGGCCTATGCGGCCTGGCTCTCGGGGCGACGGGGCGCGGCGGTCGCCATCCGCGTCCCGCGGCGGGGCCACAAGCGGGCGCTCGTCGGCGTCGCCGAGCAGAACGCCGCCGAGCAGCTCGTCCGGCACCGCACCCGGCGGGCGTCCGACCTCGCGGCCCGGGCCCGTGCCCTCGAGGAGCTCCAGCGCCACCTCGGGCTCGCCGAGGCGCCGCTCCGCATCGAGTGCTACGACATGAGCCACCTCCAAGGCAGCGACTACGTGGGCTCGATGGTCGTGATGGAGGACGGGCTCACCAAGCGCGGCGACTACCGGCGTTTCAAGGTGACGGGCGTGGCGGGGAACGACGACTACGCGGCGATGGAGGAGGTCCTCACCCGGCGGCTCAAGCGGCTCGCCGAGCCCGCCACCGACGGCGAGGACGAGACGGCGAGCCGTCGCCGGCGGTTCGCCTACCCGCCGCAGCTGCTCCTCCTCGACGGGGGGAAGGGCCAGCTCGGCGTGGGGGTGCGGGTGCTCGCGGCCCTCGGGCTCGAGGGACGGATCGCCGTCGCGGCGCTCGCCAAGCAGTTCGAGGAGGTCTTCGTGCCGGCGAGCGCCGACCCGGTGCGGATCCCCCGGGACTCGGAGGCCATCTACTTACTGCAGGAGATCCGCGACGAGGCGCACCGCTTCGCCGTCTCGTACCACCGCGAGCTACGCGCCCGCCGGCTCCGCCTCGATCCCCTCGGGGGAGTGCGCGGTCTCGGGGTGACGAGGCGGCGCCGTCTCGTCGCCGAGTTCGGATCGCTGCGCGCGCTCCGGACCGCGAGCGCTGAGGATCTGCGGAGCGTCTCGTGGCTGCCGGACGACGTCGCCACGGCGGTCTTTTCGAAGCTCCACCCCGGCGGGGCCCGGGCGGGTGCCGCCCCGGCGCGGGGCGCGCCGTCGGTCGCGGTATGACGAAGTCCGCCCACAAAAAGCCCCACGCGGAAAGGACCGGTCCGCCGCCTTTCGCCGAGAGCTGGGACGAGCACGCGGACTGGTGGAAGACGACGTTCACCGGGGGGGCCGACCGCGAGTACGAGATCGAGATCATCCCGCTCGTCGTCGCCCAGCTCGGCGCCGCCCGGGTCGCCGTCGACATCGGCTGTGGCGAGGGTCAGGTCGCCCGGGCCGTCGCCGCGGCGACCGGGTGCCGGGTGATCGGCGTCGACCCCGCGCACCGCCAGCTCGTCAACGCCCTCGACGCGGCCGAACCGGAGCTCGCGATCAGTTACGTCCGGGCCGATGGCGAGCACCTGCCGATCGCGACGGGTTCGGTCGACGCCGCGTTCTGCTGCCTCGTCATCGAGCACGTCACCGACGCCGACGCGTTGTTGTCCGAGGCGGCCCGTGTGCTCGCCCCCGGGGGCGCCTTCGTCCTCGTCGTCAACCACCCGGCCTTCCAGGGCCCGGGGAGCGGCCTCGTCGACGACCAGATCCTCAACGAGGTCTACTGGCGGATGGGGCCCTATCTCGTCGAGCAGTGGGACGTGGAGGAGGTCGATCCCACGGTCTCGCTCGCCTTCAGCCACCGGCCGCTCTCGCGCTACATCAACCCGCTCGCCGAGCGGGACCTCGTCCTCGTCCGTCTCGAGGAGCCGCCGCCTCGGATGGAGCTCCTGGCCGAGTCGGTCGACGCCGATTTCGAGTCGAAGATCCCGCGGCTCTGCGCGATGCGCTTCGAGCACCGCCCCCGGCACCGGGCGTGAGGCCCCGTATTCCGAGGTCGACGCCCCGCGGGATGGGACAATCGGGGGGGAGGTCGACGGGGCCGTGGCCGAGTACCTGATCGTCGCCGGGATGTCGGGGGCGGGGCGGTCGACCGCGGCCGCGGCGCTCGAGGACTTTGGCTGGTTCGTCATCGACAACCTCCCCCCCGCCCTCGTCGGCAAGGTCGCCGAGCTCGCCGCGCTCCCGGGCAACGACCTCGACCGGTTCTGCTTCGTCGTCGGCCGGGGAGGAACGGAGTCCGTCGCCGAGATCGTCCCGGCGATCGAGGACCTGCGCGCTTCCGGCGCCCGGGTGCGCGTCCTCTACCTCGAGGCCTCCGACGAGGTCCTCGTCCGGCGGTTCTCCGGCACGCGCCGGCGCCACCCCGTCGAAGCCGGGGGAGTGCTCGAGGCGATCCAGTCCGAGCGCACGCTCCTCGAGCCTTTGCTCGCCGGGGCCGACGTCGTCATCGACACGAGCGAGACGAACGTCCACGAGCTGCGGGCGCGACTCGTCGAGATCTTCGCCGTGCCGGCGACGACCGGCCAGCTGGAGACGTCGATCGTCTCGTTCGGCTTCAAGAACGGCCTGCCGCTCGAGGCCGACCTCGTCTTCGACGCGCGGTTCCTGCCGAACCCGCACTGGGTCGCCGCGCTGCGCCCGCACAGCGGCCTCGACGACGACGTGCGCGACTACGTCATGTCGTCGCCCGAAGCGGTCGAGTTCCTGGCCCGGATCGACGACCTCGTCACGTTTCTCCTGCCCTTTTTCTCCCGGGAGGGGAAGTCGTACGTGTCGATCGCCCTCGGCTGCACCGGCGGGAGGCACCGCTCGGTCGTGCTCGCCGAGGAGCTCGCCAAGCGCTTGCGGGCCCAG
>JBEKCO010000006.1:0-57412 GCA_050014835.1 Acidimicrobiales bacterium | reverse complement strand
ATGTCGGCCTCGAGGTCGCGGACCACCGGCTCCGGCTCACGGTCGCCGACGACGGCATCGGTCTGCCGACCGAGTCGAGCCCCGCGAGCAGGGGCCTCACGAACATGGCCGAGCGCGCCAAGATCCTCGGAGGAACGTTCACGATCGCGCCAGGTGCCGCATCGGGAACCGAGATGAGCTTCGAGGCTCCGCTCGTCACGGACTAGCGCGGCGCCGCGCAGCTCGCGGCGCGGAAGCGGGTGGCCCGGCCCGGCGCCCGGGCGGGTGCGGGAGCCTCTCCTAGCGGACCGCGGCGTCCCCCTCATCTTTCGACGCTCGGGGAGTCACACCCGCCAGGCGCCCTTCACGGCGGAACTCTCGGACCCTCACGACGATGAACGCCGCCACGGCAACGACGACGAGCGCCGCGAGCACGTAGCCGGCGATCGAGAAGTCGTGCGCGATGCGCTTCCACTCGTTGCCGATCTCGTAACCGACCGCGGCGAAAGCGCTCGTGTAGATGACGGTGCCGATGAAGTTGAAGCTTTCGAAGCGCCAGATCGGCATCTCGGCCGTCCCGGCGACGATCGACGTGAACGCGCGCACAACGGGCATGGCGCGGCCGACCGTCACGGCGAACTCGCCCCTCCCCGACAGCCAGCGCTCGGCGCGGTCGAGATCCCTCGAGGTGAGGAGGACGTACCGCCCAAGCCGTTCGACGAGCGGCCGGCCGCCGATCCGTCCGACGCCGAAGGCTGTCGACGACCCGGCGAGCTCGGCCGCCACGCCCACGATGAGCACGAGCGCGAGATTCAGCCGGCCCGACGCAGCGAGCACGCCCGCGAACCCGAACGTGACCTCCGACGGGATCGGCACGCAGCAGGCCTCGGCGAAGGCGAGAAGGATGAGCGCGGCGTAGCCCGATTCGGTGAGGAGGTGTTGCACGTCCCTAGTTGTACTCGACCCGGGACGGCGGTCCTCCCGAAGGGCGGATTGCGCACCCGTCGGCGGTAGCGTGCCCGCGTGTCGACCGTGAGGTTCACGAGCACCGATGGGGTCGAGCTCGTCGCCCATGACCTTGGTGGCGAAGGACAACCCGCTCTGCTCGTCCACGGTGCTGGCGTAAACGGCCTGTGTCTCCGCCCCTTCGCTCGACACCTCTCGGCGCGCTTCGCGTGCTGGGCGCTCGATCTGCGCGGACATGGCGCGTCGTCGGCGCCGCCCGATTTCGGTTGGGCGGGTTTCGTCGACGACGTGCGCGCCGCAGTGGACAGACTCGAACTGCACAACCCCGTCGCGGTCGGCCATTCCCTCGGCGCGACGGCGATCCTCGGTGCCGAAGCCGGGAGGCCGGGCACCTTCGCCCGCCTGTTCTGTTACGAGTCGATCGTCTTCGCCCCGGAGGTGCCCGACCCACCCGACGGCGGGATCGCCGAGGTCACGCGTCGCCGCCGGGCGGTGTTCGCGTCCCGGTCCGAGGCGGCCGACCGCTTCCGCGAGAACCCGCACTTCAGGAACTGGGACCCCGACGCGCTCGCCGGTTACCTCGAGGGCGGCCTCGTCGACCTGCCCGACGGCTCGGTCGAACTCGCCTGCCCACCCGAGAACGAGGCGCGCATCTACGAGGCGGCCCGGCACTTCGAGATCTACGGGCGGCTCGGCGCGATCAGCTGTCCGGTGACGATCGCCCGGGGATCGGCGTCGAACGTGCTCTCGGCGGCCGCAGCCGGCACGATCGCCGAGAGGCTGGTCAACGGTGCTGTCGAGGAGTTCACCGGGCTCGGCCACTCCGGCCCGTGCGAGGCCCCGGCGGTGGTCGCCGCGGCTTTCCTGTCGGCGGTAGACACAGCCGGGGCGTAGCCTCAAGACAGCGATGCCCCTTTCCCCGCCGAGCACCCTGTCTCCTTCGAAGCTCGCCCGTTTCGTGCAGTGCCCGCTCGCCTTCCGATACGCGCACATCGACCGGCTCCCCGAGCCGTCCTCCGTCCAGCAGGTGCGCGGCACGCTCGTGCACAAAGCGCTCGAGCTCCTCTTCAGCTCCTCCCAGGGCCCCGAACGGACCCGGGAGCGGGCGCGTGAGTCGCTCACCGCGGCGTGGGACGAGATCTCGGACTCGGAGGAGTTCACCGGGCTGGCGCTTGACGACGCCGCCTCGCGCCGCCTGCTCGACGACGCGGCGGAGCTCGTCGAGCGGTACTTCTCCCTCGAGGACCCGACGACGGTGCACGACATCGGACTCGAGCTCGACCTGCACGCGACCCTCGAAGGCGTGGAATTGCGCGGGATCATCGACCGCCTCGACGATCTCGGTGGCGGGCAGCTCGCGGTCGTCGATTACAAGACCGGACGGGCGCCGCTGTCCGAGCGGTCGCGCTCGAGCCTCGCCGGTGTGTACTTCTACGCCATGCTTTGCGAGGAGGTGCTCGGCACCCGCCCGAAAGAGGTCCGCCTCATGTACCTGCGCGACGAGGTCGTCCTCGTCGAGTCCCCGACGGATCAGGGAATGCGCGGCGTTCGCCGGCGCGCCCTTGCGGTCTGGGAGGCGATTGGCCGCGCGTGCACGGCCGAGGACTTCCGCCCGAGTCCCTCGGCTCTGTGCAAGACGTGCGGATTCCAGCCGCTCTGCCCGGCATTCGCGGGTGCGGCACCCGCGACGAACGAAGCGACCGCGTAGCGGCCCGACTAACCTCGGGCCGCGATGGCAAACCAGCTCGTCGCGAACTTTGATGAGCGTGTCGACGCGCTGTTCGATCACATCCGCGGGAACCCCGTTGCCGACAGGGTCTTCTACACCGCTTCCGCGCTCGGCGAATTCGGGTTGATCTGGGTTGTCTTCGCGCTCCTGCGCTCGTGGCGCGGCGGTCGCACCCACGAGAAGGCGGCGCTGCGGGCGATCGTCGCGACTGGTGTCGAGTCGTTTCTCGTGAACGTCGTCATGAAGTCGTTCGTGCGCCGCCATCGACCGGTGAACAATCGCGACCACCCCCTGCCACTGCGTCAACCGCTGTCCTCGAGCTTCCCCTCCGGACATGCCACTGCGGCCTTCTGCGGGGCGACGTTGCTCTCGGACGGCGACGAGCGGCTGGCGCCCCTGTACTTCGCGACGGCGCTGGTCGTCGCCACGAGCAGGGTCTACGTCCGTATCCACCACGCCTCGGACGTCGTCGGCGGCATGGCGATCGGGCGGGTGCTCGGGTTGGTCGGGAAGCGGCTCGCTCCCCTCGGCGACCGCGACTAGGCCGCCGCCCGGCGACGGCGCGCCGCACCGTCGGCGTCGTCGGACGCCGCGACCTTCCCCGCCGTAAGGTGGATGACCGATGAGCGTCGCGATCGTGATGGGGAGCGACTCCGACGAAGCGGTGATGCGCCAAGCCGCCGAAGCCCTCGACGAGCTGGGCATCCCGTGGGAGATGCGCGTCCTCTCGGCACACCGCACGCCTGACGACGCGCTGGGGTACGCGCGCGACTGCCGCGCCCGCGGCATCCAGGTCATCATCGCGGGGGCGGGTGGCGCGGCACACCTCGCCGGCGTGCTCGCCGCGGCCACGTCGCTTCCGGTGATTGGCGTGCCGATCGCGCTCCCCGCGCTCTCGGGGCTCGATTCGCTGCTTTCGATGGTGCAGATGCCCCGCGGCGTGCCGGTGGCGACCGTCGGGATCGACGGCGCGCGCAATGCCGGACTGCTCGCCGCGCGCATGATCGGCATCGCCGACGAACGCGTCGCCGGGGCCGTCGTCGAGTTCCAACAACAGTTGGCGCGCGACGTGCGGGCGCGCGACGCCTCGCTGCAGAGCCGGATCGGCGACTGACCGGGCCGGGACCGCTGCCGGACCGATGCCCTCACTCACCGCGCGGCTCGGATTGGCGCCGCACGCGCGCGTCGTGATCGTCACGTGCGATGATCTCGGCTTCCTGCACGCGGCGAACGTCGCGATCTACGGCGCGTTGCGTCAGGGTGTCGCCACGTCCGCCTCGCTGATGGTCCCCGCCCCCTGGTCACGGGGCGCCGTCCAGGCCTATCGCGGCGAGGACGTCGGGGTCCACCTCACCTTGAACGCCGAGCACGAGCTCTATCGCTGGGGACCGATCACGCACGCCCCGTCGCTGCTCGACGGCGAAGGGGGCTTCCCCCGGACCGTTGAGGACGTCTGGGAGCATGCCGACCTCGACGAGGTGCGGCACGAGTGGCGCGCCCAGATCGACCGGTCGATCCTGTGGGGATTCGACGTGACCCATCTCGACGCGTACCTCGGCGGGGTGGAGCTGAAGCCGGAGTTCTTCGACGCCTACCTCGAACTCGCAGACGAGCTCCGGCTCCCGGTGCGCCTCCCGGGCCCCGAGGAGGAAGGCGGGTGGGCTTCCCGTTCCGTGAACTCGCGGTCGAACGGGGCGTCCTCGCCCCGGACCGAGTCCTGCCGATATCGACATTCACCGGGGACGCGTCGGACCTCGACCTCGTCCCGCCGGGGGTCACCGAGGTGCGTGCCGCGCCGGCACTCGACACGCCGGAGTTGCGCGCCTCCGCCGTCGACTGGCAGGCACGGATCACCGACGCCACCTTGCTCGAATCCCAGGGAGCACTCAGCCGTCTCGACGAGACGAACGGCCTGGCGACCATCGGTTACCGGTCGCTGCGGCAGTTGATGCGCTGAGAGGCTGCGCGGATCGGCGCGAAAGCCGAGACGATCGAACAGGAGTCCCACAACCGGGCACTCCGACACCAGGGATACGGTCCGATGCAGGCATCGACCAAGACCGTTCCGCGGTGCATTAGACGCCGCGTTTCGAGGTTTGGACGGCGCCACGTCAAAGGCGTTGCGGCTGTGCGCGTTCTTGTTGCTCTCCGGCTGATCGCCCTCGGGTGCATCTCCTGCGCCTACGGCTACAGGTGGGGAGCCTTGCTCTTCGTGGCAGCGGGACTCGTCGGCTGGCTCACCCACCCGATGCCACGCTGGGAAAAGGCGTTAGACGCCGAGATCGGAGCGTCCCCGCGGTTGACGAAGCGCGATGCAACCACCTGACCGCGCAGCCTCTGAGCCAGCGGCATGCTGGGTCTACCCGCGGCGTGGTTCCTAGTAGTACTTCGGCACGTACGCGCCGCGCCCGAGTGACGCGCTCTCGTGGTAGTCGAGGGACTCGTCGACCTCGCCCCGCACCTCGCGCACCCAGCTGAGGCGTTCCTTCAGCATCCGCTCGACACCCGATCGCAGCGTCATCGAAGAGATCGCACAGGATCCGCAGGCCCCCTGCAGCTCGACCTCGACGATTCCCTGCTCGTAGTCGACGCCGGAGAGCACGAGGTCGCCTCCATCCTGCTGGACGGCCTCGCTCATGAGCTCCATGAGCTCGGCGAGGGCGGCGCGGCGGCTCTCGAGTTCCTCCGGCGGGAGTTGCGCGGTCGCCGGCTTCTCGGTCGCGGTCGGCGCCGAGCCGGCCGGGGCGTTCCCGGACTCAGGCACAGCGCCCTCCGACTGGCCTCCTCCACCTGTCATCGCCATCACGACTCCTTGTCCGCGCCCATCCGGTTCCTACCACCGCCGCGTGGCCACGACTTAGGATCGCGCAGTGCAGCTCGTCATCCTCGCGGCCGGTCACGGCACCCGCTACGGGGGCCTGAAGCAGCTCGCCCCGGTCGGGCCTCACGACGAAGCCATTATGGACTATACGGCGCGTGCCGCCGCATCCTGCGGGTACGACGGCGTCGTGCTCATTGTGCGCGAGGAGATCCGCGCCAAGATGGAGCGCCACGTCGGCGCTCGGTGGCCCGCCTCCCTCCCGGTCGACTTCGTCTGCCAGCCACCGATCCCCGGCACGGCCCAGGCCGTCGCCGCGGCACGACCCGTGATCCGCGGCCCGTTCGGGGTGGCGAACGCCGACGACATCTACGGCGAGGCGGCGCTGCGGGTCGTCCTCGACCATTTCCGCACGGGCACCGCCAACGACACCCACGTCCTCGTCGCCTACGAGCTCGTGCGCACCGTGCTCACCGACGCGACGGTGAAACGCGGCCTGTGCGAGGCCGACGGCGGCGGGTTCCTCGTCCGGATCTCCGAACACCAGGTGACGCTGCTCGAGGACGGACGCTTCGTCGCCGTGCCGATCGCCACCGACGAGCGGGCGCCCGAGCCGCAACCGCGGCTCCTGCCGGGATCAGAGCGGGTCTCGATGAACCTCTGGGGGTTCCACCCCGGGATCCTCGACCATCTTGACGCCGCACTCGCCGAGTTCGATCCTGGGACCGACGAGCACGAGCTCCTTCTTCCCAAGGTGATCGGCGACCTCGTCGCGCAGGGCACCGTCAACGTGCGCGTCGTCAACACCGGGGCCCGCTGTATCGGGATCACCCACCGCGAGGACATCGAGATCGTGCGCGAGGAGCTCACGGCGGACACCGGCGAGTACGCCTCGCTCCAGGAGAACCAGGAGATCGAAGAGATCTGAGGCGCCCGAACGCGGTCCACTTGCGCGCGACGTTTGTCGGACCGAAACCGCTCGAAAGGCCGTTTTTCTCTAACACGAGGAACCCCGTAGTGTAGGAGCCATGCCACTCGTCTACGTCAATGGCGCTCTTGTCTCCCAGGAGAACGCGACCGTTTCGGTGTTCGACCACGGACTCGTCGTCGGTGACGGGGTCTTCGAGACCATCCTGCTCCACGAAGGACACGCCTTCGCACTGAGCCGGCACCTCGCCCGTCTGGAACACTCGACGCGCGGACTGGGCATCACCCCGGTCCCCTCGGACGACATCGCCCGGGCGGTCGCCGCCGTCGTCGACACGGCGGAGTTCTCCCTCGGGCGGATCCGGATCACCGTCACCTCCGGGTCCGGGCCGCTCGGTTCGGGACGGGGGACCGAACCGCCGACGCTCGTCGTCGCCGCCGACCCGTTCGAGTCCTTCGACGAACCGTCCTCGGTGCTCGTCGTCCCCTGGCCCCGCAACGAGCACAGCGCGCTTCTCGGGCTGAAGACGACGTCGTACGCCGAGAACGCCCTCGCGCTCGAACGAGCGCACGAGGTCGGCGCCGACGAGGCCATCTTCGGCAACACGGCCGGCATGCTCTGCGAGGGGACCGGCTCGAACGTCTTCGTCGTCGTCGACGGTGAGCTTCTCACGCCCCCGCCGTCCTCGGGCCTGCTCGAGGGCGTGACCCGTGCCCTCGTGCTCGAGAGGCACGGTGGCGCGGAGCGCGACGTGCCACTTTCCCGCTTCGTCACGGCCGACATCGACGAGGCCTTCCTCTCCTCGACGCTGCGCGGCATCCAGCCGATCGCGATGATCGGTGACAAGAAGGTCGCGACGGTCGGCGGTCCCGAGACGAGGAAGGCGGCCGGCGTCTACGCCGCGCTGCTCGCCGACGAGATCGACCCCTAGGGGGCGGGTCGGCGGCTGAGCCGTCCCCTCTGTTCGCCGCACCCCCCGCACCAGAGCTTCGCCCGTCCCGGGATGGTCGCGCGCCCGCCGGGTCGGCGCCGAGGCAACCGGGCAGCGGGCGTCGCCGAAGACACGAGAGCATCGTGACGCCCGCCGGACCCCGACGGGCCTGGCTACGCTCGCACGCAAAGCGGCACCGACGAGATCGCGAGGCCCGAGCGTGAACATGCCGTCATCGAGAAAGCCGGTGCCCGTCCTCGCCGTCGCGCTCCTGCTCGCGCTGCCCGCCGCGACCTGCCCGGCCGCATCGGCCGCCTCGCACCCGCCCTATCCGCTCGGGAGCGCCCGACATTGCCGCGCGCACTACTACAAGCGCTTCCGGTTCCACACGGTCGACGGCAAGAAGGTCCGCTACATCGCCTGTGTCTGGGGCACGGGCCCGGGTCCGACGACGACCGTGCCCGCCACGACGACCACGACGACGGCACCGGGTTTCGTCGCCGGCCACGTCACGGCGATCGGTGACTCGGTCATGCTCGACGCCGCACCCGATCTCGCGGCCGACATCCCGGGCATCGACATCGAGACCGAGGTGAGCCGCCAGTGGGACGCAGGCGTCGCGCTCGCCGCGCAACTGAAGGCGGAGGACAAGCTCGGTGCGACCGTCGTGATCGACCTCGGCACGAACGGACCGATCACGGACTCCCAGTTCCAGGCGATGATGGCCGTCCTCGCCAAGGCCTCGCTCGTCGTCTTCGTGACGGTGCACCTCCCGCCGAGCTACAGCTGGTCCCAGTCGGTGAACGCGGTGCTCGAGCAGGAGGTGCCGAAGTACGCCAACGCCCGGCTCGCGAACTTCAACGCGCTCGCCGACGCGAATCCCGACTGGTTCGGATCCGACGGCGTCCACATGGTGATCGGTGGGATCGGCGCCAAGGCGATGGCGAAACTCATCACCTCGACGATCAAGGGCTGAAACCGGGCGTCACGCGATGACGTCACGCCGCACGACCGCGCCGACGGCCGCCACGGTCTCGGTGACGAAGCCGGGCGTCGGCGCGCGCCGCCAGTCGAGGACCACGCCGCCGCAACCGTGATCGAGAGCGCGCGCCGCGGCGCGCGCGACGGCGCCGGGTGAAGCGTCCTTACCCACCCCGACGATCGCGACGACCGGGAAGTTGGGCACCGCGATCCGGCGCGTGACGTCGCGCTGACGGCGGTCGCCCGCGCCGAACTCGACGAAACAACAGTTGGCGTGCCGGACGGCGACGTCGACGAGATCGCCCGCTGCGAAGGGCGGCGCCCCGTGAACGGCCGGAACGAGCACGCCGACCGGCACCGGGGTCGTGCGCCGAGAACGCGGCTCATTCCAGGCGCCGCTCACCGAGAAGTGCCGTCCGGCGTACGTCGGAGCCGGCACCTCGAGCATCAAACGGACGACGTCGAGCGCCTCCCCGAGCTCGTCGAGGCCGCCTCGGGGTCGCCGGGCGCCGGCCCCGAGGCAGGCCAGCGCGCGGCCCGCCGAGCACACGTCGAGCGCGGCGACGGTCTTCGCGAGCACCGCGGGGTGTCGCTCGTCGACCGGCGTCGCGACCCAGCCGAGGAGCGCCCGGTCCGTCACGGCCGCGAGCGCACCGAGGACGACGAACGGGTCGACGGGCCCGCGGCCACGATCGACAAGGACGGCGTCGGCGCCCGCCCGCTCGGCCGCCACCGCCAGGCGCACGACGGCACTCACGTCACCGTCAGGCGACGGGCCGGAACCCTCGGGCGCGGAGAGGCAGAACCGGACGCCCACCGTCACGATGCCCACCCCGACGTTGTAGCGAATCGGGAGGGCATGCGCCCGGTCGCGGGTTCGCGGCGGCGATAATGCCCCGTGGCCCGTCCGCGCTCGAAAGGTTCGCGACACGTCCCCGCCGTGTTCGTCCGTGACCCGCTCACCGGGCGGACCGCCGAGATCCGGTCGATCCAGCCCCACGCCGCCCTGAAGCCCTACCGCTGCCCGGGCTGCCGGCAGGAGATCGCCCCGGGCGTCGGCCACGTCGTCGTCGTCCCGCTCGCCGACCCGTCGGAGCGCCGCCACTGGCACGGATCGTGCTGGGAGCGGCGCGCGACGCGCGAACTGGGCTGGTAGGCGCATCTTCGCCGGGAGGACCGGCCAGGAAACACCGACCGGGACGGTAGAATCGGGGAGAGCGGCGCGCGCACAGACGACGCACAGGCGACGGAGAAACCTCGTGAACGGGGCGGTTGGCCTCAATTCCTTCGGATACGGCGGCAGCAGCGGTGAGCTCGCACTCTCGGCAGTCTTCGCCGTGGTATTCGCGGTTCTCGGCTACCGCATCTCGACGCGGCACCAGATGATGCGCGGGGTCACCCCGTGGCGGCTCCCCTCGATCGTCTGGGCTTTCGTCTGCGCGATCCTCCAGCCGTTCGGAATCATCCTCGAGCTCGTCGCCGAGTTCACGACGCGTCCGCAGCCCCGCCCGAGCCCGACCCCTGTGGGCCCCCAGCCGGCGAGGAGCGAGTTCGCCTTCGGCGGCTCGCGGGCCACGGCGACCGACACCATCCCGCCGATCGAGATCGCCCCGGGGCCGAGCTCGATCGCGCCGGCGTTCGCGCCCCCCGACGACGGGTCGGGTCAGCCACCGCTTTTCGGCTGGTACGCCGACGCCACCGGCCGGCACGCCATGCGCTACTGGGACGGTCGGAGTTGGACCGAGAATGTCGCCGACGACGGCAAGGTCGCGACCGACCCGCTCTAGGCGGCGCGGACGCCCGGGTCGGGCCTCAGATCTCCTTCTCCGGCAGCGCCTCGACGTTCACGTCCCGGAAGGTGACCACCTTCACCGACGCAACGAAGCGGGCGGGGCGGTACATGTCCCACACCCAGGCGTCACCGAGCTCGACCTCGAAGTGCGTCGCCCCGGCACCCTCGTGGGGGGTCACCGTCACCTCGTTCGCGAGGTAGAAGCGGCGCTCGGTCTCGACGACGTAGCGGAACATCGGCAGCACCGCGCGGTACTCCTGGTACAGCGCGAGCTCGATCTCCGCCTCGAACTGGTCCAGGTCCTCTTCGGCGCTCAACGTCGGCTCCTCATCGCCAGCCTCCGATCACCGGTTCAGCGCGTGGCGCGACGCTCCTTGATCTTCGCGGCCTTCCCGACCCGGTCGCGCAGGTAGTACAGCTTCGCGCGCCGGACGTCGCCCTCGGACACCACCTCGATCCTGGCGAGGATCGGCGAGTGGACGGGGAACGTCCGCTCGACGCCGACGCCGAAGCTCACCTTTCTCACGCTGAAGGTCTCCCGCGCCCCGGAGCCCTGGCGGCGCATCACGGCACCCTGGAAGATCTGGATCCGCTCACGGTTGCCCTCGACCACGCGGACGTGCACCTTCACCGTGTCACCGGGGCGGAAGTCGGGGATGTCGTCGCGCAGCGTCGCGCGGTCAACGAGGTCGGTGGGGTTCATCGTGGTCGGGCTCCTTCGCGGGGGCGCGCCGCCGCGCGCGAACCGAGGTCGCGAGCGGCGTTGCAGCGTCTAAAGGATAGCCGTGCTCGGTGAGCAGCCGCACCTCGTCCTCATCGAGGCCTCCGCGGGCCTCGATGAGGTCCGGTCGGCGCTCGATCGTGCGGGCAAGCGCCGCGGCGCGCCGCCAGGCGGCCACGGCGGCGTGATCGCCACCGCGCAGGACCTCGGGAACCCCCCAGCCCCGGAACACCGCCGGACGCGTGTACTGCGGGTACTCGAGCAGCCCAGTCGTGAAGCTCTCCTCGGCGGGCGACGCCGAGTTGCCGACCACGCCCGGCACGAGACGCGCGACGGCCTCGACGACCGCCAGGGCGGCGAGCTCCCCTCCAGCGAGCACGAAGTCCCCGAGCGAGATCTCGCCGTCGACGAGGTGGTCGGCGATGCGCTGGTCGACCCCCTCGTAGCGGCCGCAGAGCAGCGAGAACTCCCCCTTCGTCTGCAGTTCCTCGACGAGGCCCTGGTCGAGCCGTCGTCCGGCGGGGCTGAGGAGGTAGAGCGGGCGGAGCGGGGCGATCGCCTCGACGGCGGCGAATACCGGCCCGGGGGCGAGCACCATCCCAGCGCCGCCGCCGAAGGGCGCGTCGTCGACCGAGCGGTGAGGGTCGGTCGCGCCGATCCGGAGGTCGTGCACGGTGACCTCGACGGTGCCGGCGCGGATCGCCCGCCCGAAGATCGACCCCGCGCAGTAGCTCGAGACGAGCTCGGGGAAGATCGTGAGCACCTCGACGCGCAGCGCGGATGCCACGGCGCGCCGGCCGGGGGGCGAGTCCCCGTCCGCCGTCACCCGAAGATCCCCTCGGGAACGTCGACGACGACCCGGCCGGGCGAGTGGGAGACGACGAAGCGGACCGGGACAAGATGCGACCCGTCGACGACGAGGAGGTCGCTCGCCGGATTGGCCTCGACCGCGGTCACCGTGCCGCGCACGACGCCGGCGGTGTCGACGACCTCGGCGCCGATGAGCTCGTGAACGAACAGCGCCGCTTCGTCAGCGAGCGGCTCGGCGGCGAGCACGGCACCGCGCAGGTGCTCCGCACCATCACGGTCGGTGACCCCCTCGAAGGTGACGAGGTGGCACCTCCGCTGCGGCCGGACCGCCGCGATGGTGAGCTCCTCCGGCACCGGCCCGGCCCCGTCCGCGAGGACGGTGAACCGCGAGCCGGGCTGGAGCCGCTCCGGCCGGTTCGAGACGAAGACGACGACGACCTCGCCGGCGAGCCCGTGGGGTTTCACGACCCTGCCGACCTCGAGGAGCGCCATGTGCGCGCCGGTCAGTCGACGATGTCGACGGAGGCGTCCGATCCGTCGCGGGCCGCCGCCGAACGGACGAGCACGCGCAGCGCCTGCGCGACCCGGCCGCGCTTGCCGATGATCCGCCCCATGTCGCCGGGCGCGACGTGCAGGTCGAACCGCGTGCCGTTGCGCCCCGAGTCGGCCCTCACGACGACGGCGTCCGGATCGTCGACGATGGACCGGGCGACGTGCTCGAGGACCGAGCGCGCGACACCGCCCGAGACCCGGTTGCCGGCGTCGTCGTCGGACAACGTGCCGGCGGTGTACCCGCCCTCCTCGTCGTTTTCGGTCTCGTCGGTGTCGACCTCGACGTCATCGGAATCGTCGACGAGGTCGGCGTCATCGGCGAGGTCGACGTCGTCGGCGTCGTCGATCGAGCCGAAGTCCGGTCCTTCGAAAATTGGCGTGTCCGAAGCCATTGGTTCCTCAGTCATTCCCGCCGTCGACGACGGCGGTCGTCTCAGCGTTGTCCTCGACGCCATCCGGCGTCGCCTCCGCGGCATCGGGCATCGCCTCGGGTTCGGCGGGCGCCTCGACGGTCGCGGCCCGCTTCTTCGTCGGCTCTCTTTCCGCCTTCTTCGCCGCCTTCTTCGCCGCCGTCTTGGTGGGCTTTCTCGCCGCGGCCCGTTTCCTGGCCGCCTCGCTCTTCTTGCGCGCCGGCTTCGCGGGCTTCGCAGGCTTCACCGCCGTGAACTCGCCCCACGCGCCGGAGATCTCGAGAATCTTGCGCACGGTCTCGCTCGCCTTCGCGCCCTTCACCAACCAGGCGACGGCCTTGGCGTTGTCCACCTCGATGAGCGACGGTTCCGCGCGCGGCGCGTACGTCCCGATGGCCTCGATGAACCGCCCGTCCCGGGGCGAGCGGCTGTCCGCCACGACGATCCGATACGTCGGCTGCTTCTTCTTTCCCATCCGCTTGAGGCGGAGCTTCACGGCCACGTCTTTCTCGCTTTCTGTGGTGTCGATCGAAGTCCGGGCGCCGAGGTCGCGCCAGCTAGCGGCTGGCGGGCGTCACCCTGCCACCCTTGCGTTTCTGGCGCCGTCCGCCGGGGCGAGCCTGCGCCATCATCCCAGACGATCGCATCAGCTTCTGCATCTCCTTGAATCGGTTGACGAGATCGTTCACGTCGGCGGGCGTCGTCCCGCTGCCGGTGGCGATCCGGGTCCGGCGCGACCCGTTGATGATCGCCGGGTCGTTGCGCTCGTCCGGCGTCATCGAGCGGATGACCGCCTCGATCCGCGTGATGCTCCCCTCGTCGACGGCGGCGTTGCGCATCTCCTTGGGGAGCCCCGGCAGCATCCCGACGATCCCCGAGAGCGGGCCCAGCCGTTTCATCTGCTGGAGCTGCTCGTGGAAGTCGTCGAGGGTGAAGCGACCGCGCCGCATCCGCTCCATCGCCCGTCCAGTCGCGTCGCCGTCGAGACGTTCCGCGCGCTCGACGAGCGACAGCACGTCTCCCATGCCGAGGATCCGGCCCGCCATCCGGTCGGGCCGGAACGTCTCGAAGTCCGCCGGGCGCTCGCCGGTCGAGACGAAGGCGATCGGACGGCCGACGACCTTGGCGACCGACAGGGCGGCACCTCCCCGGGCGTCGCCGTCGAGCTTGGTGAGGATCGCCCCGTCGAGCGGCAGCGCGCCGTGGAAGGCGACCGCCGTCGCGACGGCGTCCTGACCGGTCATCGCGTCGAGGACGAGGAACGTGTAGCGGGGTGACGTCGCCCGCGCCACGGCGGCCACCTCGTCCATGAGGGCGGTGTCGACCGAGACCCGGCCGGCCGTGTCGATGACGACGACGTCGCGCCCGACGCGGATCGCCTCGGCGACCCCGGAGCGGGCGACGGAGACCGGGTCGGTCGACTCGCTGAAGACGGCCGCGCCGACCTGGCGGCCGAGCACGCGGAGCTGCTCGACGGCGGCGGGGCGCTGCAGGTCGGCGGCGACGAGCAGCGGGTGCCGGCCGTGCTCGATGAACCAGCGGGCGAGCTTCGCCGCCGCGCTCGTCTTGCCCGAGCCTTGCAGCCCGGCGAGCAGGACGACGGTCGGAGGCTTCGGCGCGTAGGTGATGCGGAGCGGCTCGCCACCGAGGATCGCGGTCAGCTCCTCGTTGACGATCTTGATGACCTGCTGGGCAGGGGTGAGGCTCTTGTCGAGCTCGGCGAGCGAGGCGCGGGCGCGTATCGCCTCCACGAGATCGCGCACGACCTCGAGATTGACGTCACCTTCGAGCAGCGCGACACGGATCTCGCGCAGCGCCGCGTCAAGGTCCGCCTCGGAGAGCCGTCCCCGTCCGCGCAGGCGCGTGAAGATCTCGTCGAAGCGATCGGTGAGCGACTCGAACATGAAAACGTCAGGCTAGTCGCCTGCGAGTGCAGCTCACCCACAGGATCGGCGCCGCAAGCGCACCGCCGCCGGGGCCCGGTCGCCCGATCTCACGCTCCAACGAGCGCCGCGGCGAACTCGTCCGGGTCGAACGCGACGAGATCGTCGGGTCCCTCGCCCACCCCGACGAGCTTGATCGGCAGACCGAGCTCCTCGTGGATCGCGAGCACGATCCCGCCCTTCGCCGTCCCGTCGAGCTTGGTGAGCACGATCCCGGTTACCCCGACGGCGTTCGTGAACTCGCGGGCCTGGGCAAGCCCGTTCTGGCCGGTCGTCGCGTCGATGACGAGCAGGACCTCGCTCACCCGTCCCGGCGGGCGGTCGGCGACGCGCCGCACCTTGCGCAGCTCGTCCATGAGGTTCGTCTTGGTGTGCAGTCTCCCCGCGCTGTCGGCGAGGACGAGGTCGGCGCCGCGGGCGGTCGCGTGCTCGACGGCGTCGAAAATGACCGACGACGGGTCGGCGCCGTCCGCGCCCCGCACGAGCGTCGCCCCGCAACGCTCCGCCCAGCTGGCGAGCTGGTCGCCCGCCGCGGCCCGGAAGGTGTCGCCCGCGGCGACGACGACGCGGCGGCCCTCGGCGGCCTCGCGGGCGGCGAGCTTGCCGACTGTCGTCGTCTTGCCGACGCCGTTCACGCCGACGATGAGCCAGACGCTCGGCGGCGCCGCGGCGCGCTGCAGGCCCCGGTCTTCCCCGGCGAAACCGGCGACGATCTCGGCGCGCAGCCCCGCGACGAGCGCCTCGGGGGTCGGGGCGACGGCGCCCGTGCGCACCGCGTCGCGGAGCGCGGCGAGGATCCGGCCGGTCGATGCCAGGCCGACGTCAGCCCCCACGAGCAGGTCCTCGAGCGCCTCGAAGGTCGTCCCGTCGACCTTGCCGGCGAAAAGGCGGGCGAGTCCCCCCGCCAGTCCCGGGCGGTTGCGCCCGAGACGCCTGGCGAGGACGGGACCGTTCGGCGGCGCCGGCGCGTCGCCCGGCGCCGGCGCGGCGGGGGCGCGCCCGTCGTCGGGACGGTGCCGGCGGAACCTCACGGCGTCGGGGCCCGCGTCGTCACGACGCGTCCCGGGTGGCGACCGGGACGGAGCGCTCGCCGTTGGTCGGGGCCGGGCCGGCGCGCCGTTCGACCTTCTCGCTCACGACCTTTGACGCCCCTCCCGGCTGGAGCGAGATCCCGTAGAGGGCGTCGGCGACCTCCATCGTCCGTTTCTGGTGGCTGACGATGAGGAGCTGCGCGTCGGCGCGGAACTCGTCGACGAGGGCGAGGAAACGCCCGAGGTTGACGTCGTCGAGCGCCGCTTCGACCTCGTCGAGCACGTAGAACGGCGACGGCCGACTACGGAACACGGAGAACAGGAACCCGAGCGCGACGAGGGCGCGCTCCCCGCCGGAGAGCAGGCTCAGCCGTCGGACGTTGCGGCCGGCGGGGCGGGCCTCGATCTCGACCCCGGTCGACAAGAGGTCCTCCGGCTCGGACAGGTGCAGGCTGCCCGAGCCGCCGGGGAACAGCGTCGCCACGAGCGTCGAGAAGTGCCTGGCGACGTCGGCGAAGGCGGCGGTGAACGTCTCGACGATCTGGGCGTCGACCGCGGCGATCACGCGGTTGAGATCGCGTCGGGCGGATCGGACGTCGTCGAGCTGGCCCTCAAGGAAGGTGCGCCGGTCGACGAGCGCGGCGAGCTCCTCGGCGGCGAGCGGGTTCACCGGGCCGAGCGCCGCGAGCTCCCGCTCGAGCTGCCGCACCCGCTGGCCGGCGTCGACCCCGGCCGGCAGCGGTGGCGCCTCGGCGGCGATCGCCTCGTCGGCGACGACGTCGAACTCCCGCCGCAACTGGCCGACCGCCGTCTCGGCGCGGATCCGCGCCTCGGTCCGTTCGATCTCCAGCCGTTGGCGGCGTTCCCGGTCGACGGTCATGGCGTGTTCCAGCTGCTCGCGCTCGTGCCGGGTCGCACCGAGGCGGGCGAGCCGCTTCTCGCTCGCATCGACGCGGCGGTCACGCTCGGCGCCGGCGGCCGCGATCCCCCGGTCGAGCCGGTCCCGGAGGGTCCCGAGCGCCCCCGCCAGGCGCTCGAGCGCGCCGTCGTCGAGGGCCCCGGGCACCTCGCCGGGCGCGCCAGCTTCCCGCGCCTCGAGCTCGTGGGCGAGCTCGGCGCGACGCGCCGACAGGAGCGACACCCGCTCGTCGAGCGCGGCCGAGCGCACCTCGAGCTCGCGGCGGCGGTCGCCGAGGGCCCGCTCGGTCTCGGCGATCTCGCGGCGTGCCGCGGACACCTCGCCGACGAGCGCGAGCTGGGCCTCCTCGGCCCGCTCCGCCGCGGCGAGCTTGTCCTCCGCCTCGGCGAAGGCCTGCGCCGCCTGCTTGTGGGCCGCGGCGATCGCCGACTGCGCGGCGACTGCGGCGGCCTCCTCGTCGGTGACGAGCCGGAGCTGGCGGGCGAGTTCGGCGCGGACCAGCTCGTCGCTCTGCTGCCCGCCGATCAGCCGGTCGACCCGGCGCCGCGCCTCCTGGGCCGTGGCGCGCGCCGTCGCGAGCTCGTGGCGCGCGTCGTCGGCGCCCGCCGCCGCCCGGTCGGCCGTCGTGGCCGCGTCGGTCTCCGCCGCGCGGGCCCCTTCGAGGGCGGCGCGCGTCGCCCCGGTGTGCCCTGCCCCGATCCGCCAGCCGAACGGCGAGAATCGGTCCCCGTCGGGCGTGACGATCGTGCGGCTCGGATCGGCGAGGGCGCGCCCGATCACGGTGTCGGGTCCGGCGCGCACGACCTCGACGTCGCCGATCAGCCGGTCGAGCAGTCGGGCGACCGCGGGGTCGGCGGCACGAACCGCGTCCCGCAGCGACTCGGCCCCCGCCGGCAGCGACCTTTCCGTCGCCTTCGGGCCGTCGAGGAGCGGGAGGATGTTGCCGCCGGATCCGGTCTCCCTCAGCTGGCCGAAGGCGGCGCGCGCCGACGCTCCGCCTGCGACGAGGACGGCGTCGAGCACGCCGGCGACCGCCGCCTCGAAGGCGAGGACGAGGTCGTCGTCGACCTCGACGACGTCGAGCAGCGTGCCGACGACGCCCGAGACGGCGGCGAGCCGTTCGACCCCTGCCCGGGCGCGGGCCTCGTCGAGGGCGAGCTCGAGCGCCTCGACCCGGGCTGCCGCCGCCTGGCGGCGCGCCTCGCACACCTGCAGCGTCTTGTCGGCCTCCGCGAGGACGAGCTCGACGGCCGTCTCGGCGCGCTCGGCGGCCTGGGTCGCGACCGTCGCCTTGTCGATCTCGGCGGCGAGCCGGTCGAGCTCCGCCGACGCGACGGCGAGACGGCCGTCGATCTCGTCGCGCTGCCGGGCGAGCGCGGCGACCCGTTCGGCGGCGCGCACCTCGACCTCGCGGCTCGTGCGCAGGACGTCCGCCGCGACGTCGCGCGCCCCGCGCACCTCCGCGGCCGCGGCGAACGGCGCCGGTTCGTCGGCCCCGAACCGCTCCTCGGTGGCGGACCTGCGCCCGGCGAGCGTCTCCTCCTCGGCCTCGAGCGCGCGGAGCTCCGGGGAAAGGACCTCCTGCTCCGCCTCGGCGTCGGCGAGCGCCGCCACGACCCGGTCGAGGTCGGCGGCGATGTCGGCCGACGAGGCCGCACCCTGGAGCACGGCCGCGAGCGCGGCGCCGGCACGCCGGCGTTCGTTCACGAGCGCGAGCTGGCCGTGCACGCGCTCGCGCAGCTGCTCGAGCCGGCCGACGACCGGCACGAGCTCGTCGGCCCGCGCCGTCCCGAGCTCCTCCTCGATCGCCGTCAGACGGCCGCCTAAGACCCCGAGCTCGCCCTCGCGGCGCTGGAGGTCCCGGTCGAGCTCCTCCGCCTGCGAGTCGAGGGCGGACTGCCTGCCGGTGAGCTCGGCGAGCTCACGCCCGGCGAGGTGGAGCCGCAACGCCGACAGCTCGCCCTCGAGCTCGCCGTGCTGGCGGGCCGAGGTCGCCTGGCGCTCGAGCGGCTTCAGCTGGCGCTTGACCTCCCGCAACAGGTCCCGGACCCGGGCGAGCCCGGCCTCGCTCGCCTCGAGCCGGCGGCTCGCGCGTTCGCGACGACGCCGGTATTTGAGGATCCCGGCCGCCTCCTCGATGATCGCCCGGCGGTCCTCGGGATGCGCCGCCAGCACGGCGTCGAGCTGGCCCTGGCCGACGACGATGTGCTGCTGGCGGCCGACCCCGGTGTCCGAGAGCAGCTCCTGGACATCGAGCAGGCGGCACGGCGAGCCGTTGATCGCGTACTCGCTCTCGCCGGAACGGAACAACGTGCGCGTGATCGTCACCTCGGTGAGGTCGATCGGCAGCCGGTGAGCCGCGTTGTCGATCGTGAGGGTGACTTCGGCTCGCCCGAGCGCCGTCCGTTTGGCGGTGCCGGCGAAGATGACGTCGTCCATCTTCGCCGAGCGCACGACGCTCGGCCCCTGGGCGCCGAGCACCCAGGCGACGGCGTCGACGACGTTCGACTTGCCCGAGCCGTTCGGCCCCACGACGACCGTGACACCGGGCTCGAATTCGAGCGTCGTCGGGTCGGCGAACGACTTGAAACCCTTGAGAGAGAGCGACTTCAGAAACACGGCGTCGCCACGTTACCCGGGTGGCGCGGCCGGATCGGGAGCGCACGCCACACGATCGTCCGGGCCGGACCCGCGCCCCGCCGGTTCAGCCCTGGCAGCGGGGACACCAGTGCGTCGAGCGGCCCGCGAGGCGCGACTTCTCGATCGCCGTCCCACAACGCGGACAGGGCCTCCCGCCGCGGCCGTAGACGGCGTGCTCGGCCTGGAAACCCCCCGGATCGCCGAAGAGGTCGCGGTAACCCCCGTCGCCGAGCGACGTGCCCCGCGACCCGACCGCCCGGGAAAGGACGGCGCGCACCGCCACGGCGAGCCGGGCGAGATCGTCAGCCCCCAGCGTCGCCGTCGATCGATCGGGGCGGAGCCCGGCCGCGAAGCAGATCTCGTCGGCGTAGATGTTGCCTATCCCGGCGATCATCGCCTGGTCGAGGAGGAACGCCTTCAGCGAGGTCCGCCGACGGCCGACGAGCCGGCCGAGCGCCTCGGGGCCGATGCCGCCGTCGGCGGCGTCCGGGCCGAGCCGGCCGACCGTGTCGGCGAGGAGCTGATCGCCCTCGGTGGCAAAAAAGAGCTCCCCGAACGTGCGCGGATCGACGAAGCGCAGCCTCCGGCCGTCGTCGAGGGAGAGGACCGCGTGGGTGTGCGGGATGACGCCGCCCGGCGCGCCGTCCTCGAGCGACAGCCGCCCGGTCATGCGCAGATGGACGACGAGCGTCCCGCCGTCGCACCCGATGAGCAGGTACTTACCGTGGCGCCGGACGTCGAGCACCCGCCGCCCCGTCAGCCCGGCCCGGAACCGGCGCACGCTCTGGCGACGGACGGTGCGGGGACCGTGCACCGCAACCTCGGTGACGGTGCGCCCGACGAGGGTCGCGGCGAGCTCGCGCCGGACGGTCTCGACCTCCGGGAGCTCAGGCACGTGTCGCGTCAGCCGGGTCGGCCCCCAGCGCGTCGATCGCCGACTGCGCCGCGGCCCGTTCGGCCTGTTTTTTCGAGCTGCCGGCGCCACGCCCGACGACGGCGCCGACCCTCACCTCGGCGGAGAACCGCTTGGCGTGCTCGGGACCCTGCTCGGTGACGACGTAGCGGGGCGGCTCGACGCCGCGGCGCGAGCACGTCTCCTGGAGGCGGTTCTTCGCGTCGCCGAGGGTTGCGCGGCGCGACTCCTCGTCGATCTGCGCGCCCATCAACCCGAGGACGAACCGCCGCGCCGCCACCACGCCGCCGGAGAGGAAGACCGCGCCGATGACCGCCTCGAGGGCGTCGGCGAGGATCGACGGTTTCTCGCGCCCGCCGGAGGCGTCCTCCCCGCGCCCGAGCAGCAGCGCGGCGCCGAGGCCGAGCCCGGCGCCGACGGGGGCGAGGGCCTCGGTGCTCACGATGGCGGCGCGGATCCGGGCGAGGTCCCCCTCCGGCAGCTCCGGATGGTCGCGGTAGAGGTGCTCGGTGACGACGACCCCGAGCACCGCGTCGCCGAGGAACTCGAGCCGTTCGTTCGACTCCTCGCCCGCCACCTCGGCGCAGTAGGAGCGGTGGCACAGGGCGAGGTGCAAGAGCCCCGGGTCGACGACGGCGGGGCCGAGACGCAACTCGAGCGAGGCGCGTGCTTCCCCGGACGCGTCGGATCCACCCCCCGCGGGCTGCCCCCCGACCGACGGGCCGGGCGTCGAGGGTTCCGTCAGGCTGCCTCGAGCTTCGCGGTGACATAGTCGACCGCGTCACGCACGGTGCGGAGGTCCTCGAGATCCTCGTCGTCGATCCGGAAGTCGGCGACCTGGTTGCGCAGCTCCTCCTCGAGCGACTCGACGAGCTCGATGAGGGCGAGCGAGTCCGCGTTGAGGTCCTCGCTGAACGACGACGACTCGGCGATGCCGTCCGGCGAGATTTCCAAGATGTCGGCGAGCTGGAGTCGAACGAGTTCGAGAACCTGCTCCCGGTTCATCCGTCCCTTCGATGCCTCAGCCGGCACGCCACCTCCTCGGGTCCACGCGATCAGTCGTCCTGGCCGGGAACCGAGCGCCCGCACGGCGCTCCGGGCCTCCCCCGCCGACCGTTGTCAAATCTACCGGCTCACCGCGGCGCGGACCTGTCCGACGAGGTCGGCGGCCACGAGATCGGCGGCGATCCGGGCGGCGTTGACGATCGCGCGCGCCGAGCTGCTCCCGTGGCTGATGATGCAGACGCCCTCCACGCCGAGCAAGAGCGCGCCGCCCGTCTCCTCCGGGTCGACGTAGCTCGCGTACTTGAGCAGCGACGGCACGATCACGTCGCCGGCGGCCTTGTTCTCCGGCGACTCGGCGAAGACCTGGCCGAGGATCCCCATGAAGGCGTTGAGCGCCCCCTCGAGCGACTTGAGGGCGACGTTGCCGGTGAAGCCGTCGACGACGACGACGTCGACGCCGCCGGCGAGCAGGTCGCGTCCCTCGACATTGCCGACGAACCGCACGCCGGCCCCCCTGGCGAGCAGGGCGTAGGTCTCTTTGACGAGCGGGCTGCCCTTCGAGGCCTCCTCGCCGTTCGACAGCAGCGCGACCGAGGGGTCGGCGACGCCGTAGCGCGCGGTGACGAAGGCCGACGCCATCTGGGCGAACTGGACGAGCCACTCCGGACGGCAGTCGGCGTTCGCCCCGGCGTCGATGAGCACCGTCGGGTTCCCGCCCGACGGGATCGGCAGCGGCGCGGCGATCGCTGGGCGGGCGACGCCCGCGAGGCGGCCCATCCGGAAAAGCGCCGACGCCATCGCCGCGCCGGTGTTGCCGGCGCTCACCATCGCCGAGGCCCTCCCGGCGGCGACGGCCTCGGCGGCACGCACGAGCGTCGAATCGCGCTTCGCGCGCACGGCGCGGGCGGGGTCCTCGTCCATCGCGATCGACTCGTTCGCCACGAGGAGCTCGAGGGTGCCGATGTCGCCGAGACGCCCGTCGTCGGGGCCGACGAGCAGCACGGGGATGCCGAGCTCCTCCTGGGCGCGGCGCGCGCCGGCGACGATCTCGCCGGGGGCCTTGTCACCCCCGAGGGCGTCAACCGCGATCGGGAGGATCAGTCGACCTCGATCGCCCGGCGTCCCTTGTACCAGCCGCAGTTCGGGCAGACGACGTGCGGGAGCTTGGCGTGCTGGCAGTTGGGGCAACGACTCTGCGCCGGCTCGGCGAGCGTCCAGTTCGCGGCGCGCCGACTCCGGCTCTTCGACTTCGAGGTCTTCTTCTTCGGGACGGCCATCGATCTTCCTACTCGTCGCGCCGGTGGTCACCGCCGGCGGGGTTGGTCTCGCCGCCGTCGGCGTCGGTTGACGACGGGGCGGGGCGACCGCCCCGACGGACGTCGCACGAGCACGTCTCGACGTTGCGGTTGACACCGCACTCGGGGCACAGACCCCGGCAGCCCTCACCGCACAGGGGTGCGAGCGGCAGGTTGAGGATACACGCGTCGTGGACGATCTTCGCCAGGTCGACCTCGCCGCCGCCGAGCGGGTAGGTCGTCTCGTCGTCGGCGTCCTCGACGCAGAGCTCGGTGAGGTCGGCCGCGATCGGCCCGGTCGCCGTCTCGAGGCACCGTCGGCAGGCACCCTCCCAGGACGCGGCGATCGTGCCCGTCACGAGGATGCCGTCGTGGACCGACTCGAGCACGAGGTCGACGGCGACCGGAGAGCCCTCGGGCACACGCGAACCGCTCACGGCGAGATCGTGCGCCTCGATCACCGCGTCGAAGCGCAACCGGCTTCCGGGGTCGCGTCGCAGCGAGGCGACCGGCGCGACCAGCGAACGATCGCCCGGCCGCATCAGACGGCGCCCCGGGTCACTGGCGGTCTTGATCGAAGAACGCGTCCTCCGGGGCGTCCATCTCGCCGAGCTCGTCGGCGCTGTCGTCGTCCTCGCTCACGCTCAGGCGGTCGCGGCCGGCCTGCACGGTGCGGATCGTCCGGTCGAGCACGATCTCGAACGCGGCGAGCTTGCGGTCGACGTAGTCGTCCGCCTCGTGGCGGATCCGGCGGTTCTCGGCCTCGGCGTCGGCCAGGATCCGCTCGGCGTTGTTGTGGGCCTGGCGGACGATCTCGGTGCGCTGGACCATGTGCGCCGCCTGGGCCCGCGCCTCGTCGAGGAGCTCGTCGGCCTCGCGGGCGGCACGGGCCCGCACCTCCTCGCGGTCCTGCAGGACGCGCCGGGCGCGCTGGAACTCGGCCGGGAGGGCGTCGCGCGCCTCGTTGAGGAGCCCGAGCACCTCGTCGCGACCGATGATCGCCGAGGACGAGAGCGGCATCGACTTGGCGTGCTCGACGATCTGGGCGAGCTCGTCGAGGATCTCGGCGAGATCGAGGGGCGCGTCCGCGCCCGGCTGTGCCACCGCGCGTTCGTCAAGATCGTTGTCAGCCACCGAATCGCTCCTTCATGCGCATCGCGACGGGATCGGGGACGAAAGCGCTCACGTCGCCGCCGAAGCGGGCGACCTCGCGCACGAGACGGGAGGAGATGAACGAGAACGAGGAACCCGTCGGCAGCATGAGCGTCTCGACCCCGGAAAGCTGCTGGTTCATCTGCGCCATCTGCAGCTCGTTCTCGAAGTCCGTCACCGCCCGGAGGCCCTTCACGATGACGTCGGCGCCGACCTGGCGCACGACCTCGACGACGAGCGTTGACATCGACACGATCTCGACGTTGTCGAACCGGCTGACGCACTCGGCGACCATCTGCTCGCGCTCGGCCGCGCTGAACAACGGCTCGTCCTTGTGCGGGTTGCGCAGCACCGCCACGACGACGACGTCGAAAAGGCGCGACGCGCGCTCGACGACCTCGAGGTGCCCGTTGTGGATCGGGTCGAACGAGCCCGGGAAGAGCGCCTTGGTCATCGGGGCTCGGCCGTCCGGGCAGCCGAGGGCACCACGGGAGAGGTCACGGCCACGGTGACGAGCGTACCGCCGTAGCGGTAGACCCGGTGGAGGACGAATCTGCCGGTGAGCTCGATCTCGTGCGCGGACTCCAGCACGGCCGCGCGGGCCGGGAGCCGCTCGAGGAGCTCGCGCCAGCCGTCGAAGGCGTAGGGCGGGTCGACGAACGCGAGGTCAAAGGTCTCCGCGGCGGTCGCGCACCACGCGAACGCGTCGGCGCGCACGATACGTGTCGCCGCCGACGACAGCCCCGTCATCTCGAGGTTCCAGTTGATCGCGGCGACGGCGTCGCGGTCGGTCTCGACGAAGGTCGCCGCGGCCGCGCCCCGCGAGAGCGCCTCGATGCCGAGCGCTCCCGACCCGGCGAAGACGTCGGCGACGGTGGCGTCCTCGACGAGCGCAAGGTGGGCGAGGACGTCGAAGATCGCTTCCCGGACCCGGTCCGCCGTCGGACGGACCACGGCGCTCCGGGGGGCGCGCAGCTTCCGGCCCCGGGCGGTCCCGCCGATCACGCGCATCGCTGCACCGTAACGCCGTCCCGGGCGCGCCGCCCCGCCGACCCGTCAGCTGCGCAGCAGGTACTCCGCCTCGTCGTCGCCGACGAAGATCCGCAGCTCGTCGGCGAGGAGCGGGTTCCCCTCGAGCGCCGGGTCGGCGGCGACGACGAACGTCGCCGTCTCCCGGGCCAGGTCGACGAGGTCCCGGTCGCCCGCCAGCGAGGCGAGCTTCAGGTCGCTGCGGCCCTTCTGGCGGGCGCCGAGCACGGTGCCTTCGCCGCGCAGCTCGAGGTCGATCCCGGCGAGGTAGAACCCGTCATTCGACTCGACGAGGGCCCCGAGGCGCTGGCCGGCCTCGGCCGTCGCGTCCCGGGCAACGAGGTAGCACCAGCCGGGGTCGCCCCCCCGGCCGACCCGCCCCCTTAGCTGGTGGAGCTGGGCGATGCCGAAACGGTCGGCGTCCTCGACGACCATCACCGTCGCCGCCGGCACGTCGACGCCGACCTCGACGACGGTCGTCGCGACGAGCACGTCGAGTTGCCCTTGGCGGAACGCCACCATCACGTCCTCTTTGTCCTTCGGCCGGAGCTGCCCGTGCAGAAGTCCGACGCGCAGTCCCCGCAGCTCGCCCGCGGCAAGGCGGGCATACTCGTCGACCGCGGCCCGCGGCGGGCGGCGCTCGGCCTCCAGGCTCTCGGTGTCGAAAAGCCGCCCGTCGTCGTACTCGGCGTCGCGGTCGTCGGCGGCGACAAGCGCGAGTCCGTCGTCGTCGACCGCGTCGGCAGCGATGAGCGGGCAGACGACGAAGGCCTGGTGGCCGGCGGCCACCTCGGCGCGCACCCGCCCCCACGCCTCGGCCTCGGCCCCGTCGTCGGCGGCCCAGCGAGTCGTGACCGGCGAGCGCCCCGGCGGGAGCTCGTCCAACACGCTGTAGTCGAGGTCGCCGTAGACGGTCATCGCCGCGGTGCGCGGGATCGGCGTCGCCGTCATGACGAGAAGGTCCGGGTCGTGGCCGAGGGCACCCGCGGCCGAGCCCTTCTCGCGCAGCGCGGCGCGCTGGTCGACCCCGAAGCGATGCTGCTCGTCGATGACGACCGCCCCCAGCGACGAGAACCCGACCTCCTCGGTGATGAGGGCGTGCGTCCCGATCAGGATGTCGACCGATCCGGCGGCGAGCTCGTCGAGGAGCCGGGCGCGCGCCGCGGCGGGCGTCCGGCTCGTGAGCAGTTCGACCGCCACGGGACGGGTCCCGCCGAGGCGACGGCCGTCGGGCACCTCGAGCCCGGCGAGCAGCGCCCGGGCGGCGAGGTGGTGCTGCTCGGCGAGGACCTCGGTCGGGACCATGAAGGCGCCCTGGAAGCCGCCCTGGACCGCGTAGAGCAACGTCGCCAGGGCGACGACCGTCTTGCCCGCCCCGACATCGCCCTGCAGCAGCCGGTGCATCGGCTCCGGCGAGGCGAGGTCGCCGCGGATCTCGCCGATCACGCGGGACTGCGCCGTCGTGAGCTCGAACGGGACGGCGGCGAGGAAGCCCTCGACGAGGCGGACCCCCCACCGGGTCGCCTCGACGTCGTGGGCGATGCCGCGGGCGTTCGCCGCCGCGGCGCGCTTGCGCATGACGAGGGCGACCTGGATCCGGAACAACTCGTCGAAGGCGAGCCGGCGCCTGGCGAGAACGGTCTCCTCCATCGACTCGGGCTCGTGGACGGCGCGGAACGCCGCGGTGCGGCTCATCAGCCCGGCCGCGGCCCGCCGGGACGCGTCGAGCGGGTCGGCGAACTCGCCCGCCCGTTCGAGCGCCTCCGTCACGTACCGGGCGAGCTCGATCGAGGAGATCCCCGCCCTCCCGGACTGGGGGTAGATCGGCACGATCCGGCGGGTCTGGCGGGCCTCGGCCGACCCGATGACCTCGACGACCGGGTTCGCCATCTGGAGGGCCGACCGGTAGCGGTCGACCCTGCCGAACAGCGCCACCTCACGGCCCTCGGTCAGCTGCTTCGTGCGCCAGGGCTGGTTGAAAAACGTCACCCGCAGCTCGCCGGTGCCATCGTCGACTTGGGCCTCGACGATGCTGCGCCGGCCCCGCAGGCGCCGGGCCGACACCCGCCGTACCGTCGCCGAGACGACCCCGACGTCGCCGGGCACGAGTTCGGCGACCGAGACGGCGTTCGTCCGGTCGGCGTAGCGCCGCGGGTAGTGGGTGAGCAGGTCGAGGACCGAGGAGATCCCCATCGACTCGAGCGCCGCCCGCTTGCGGTTCCCGACCCCCCGCAGCTCGGAGACGGGGAGCCTCTCGAGCTGTCCGAGCTTGCGGCCGGACGGCGTCGGGCTCACTCGATCGATACGAGGTACGGGTAGAGGGGTTGTCCGCCGTGGTGGAGCTCGACGGTGACCTCCGGGTGCACGGCGGAGAGCCATTCGGTCACGGCCCGCGTCTCGGCGGTCGTCGACCCCTCGCCCTGGACGAGGGTGACGATCTCGTGGCCCGGAACGAGCAGCGCGGCGAGCAGCCCGATCGTCGCGTCGGCGAGGCCCTTGCCGACGGACTCGATCCCGGACCGCGACAGCCCGATGTAGTCGCCGACGGCGACGTCGCCCGCCGCGCAGGTCGTCCGCCGCACGGCACGGGTAACCTCGCCGGCGACGATCCGGCGGGCCGCCTCCTCCATCAGGCGCGCGTTATCCGCGCCCGGCGATGACGGGTCGTACTCGAGCAGGGCGGCGAATCCCTCCTGGACCCCGGGTGTCGGCACGACGAAGACCTTCTTCGAGGCGATCTCCGCCGCCTGCCGGGCGACGGGGAAGATGTTCGAGTTGTTCGGCAGGACGACGACCTCCTCGGACGGCGTCGCCTCGACGGCGTCGAGGATGTCCTGGGTCGAGGGGTTCATCGACTGGCCGCCGGCGACGAGCGAGCTCGCGCCGAGCGAGTAGAAGATGCGGTGAATCCCGTCGCCGGTCCCGACGGCGACGACCGCGGTCACCGGGACGTTGTCGCTGCGGGGGGGCGGCGCGACCGGGTGGCTGGCGGCCTCGCGCACCCAGCGTTCCTCCTCGACCTGCTCGACGAGGTCGGTGACGCGGATCTCGCGCGGACGCCCGGCGTCGAGGGCCGCCTCGATCGCCGCACCGACGTCGTCGGTGTGGATGTGGCAGTTCCACACCCCGTCGCCCCCGACGATGACGATCGAGTCGCCGATGCCGGCCCAGACCTCCTTGAAAGGCGGGATGAGCTCGTCCGGGGCCGCGAGGAAGTACATCACCTCGTAGCGCAGCGACGGCGCGTCGGCGCGGCCCGCCGCGGTGGCGGCCGGGGCCGACGTCCCGGCGACGAGCCGGGCGACGTCCTCGGGGAGCTCGAGATCCTCGGGCATCGGGCGGGAGTCCGCCACGTTCAGCAAGGCGTCGTAGAAAAGGACGAGCCCGGCGCCGCCGGCGTCGACGACGCCCGCCTCGGCGAGGACGGCAAGCAGAGTCGGTGTCGCGAACGACGCCTCGACGGCGGCCGTGCGCGCCGCGTCGAGCACCCCGACGAGCGCCGCGGCGGCGTCGACGGCCGCCCGGGCAGCCCCGGCCGCGGCGGCGGCCACGGTGAGGATGGTCCCCTCGACCGGGCGCAGGACGGCCTCACGCGCCGCGCGGCTCCCCGCGTCGAACGCCGCGGCGAGCTCACCCCCGCCGGCTGAGCTGAGCGGCTCGCACGTCGTCGCGATCCCGCGCAGCACCTGGCAGAGAATGACGCCGGAGTTGCCCCGCGCCCCCATCAACGAGCCGTGGGCGATCGCGGCGCACACCCCGGCCATGTCGTCCCCGGCGCCGCGCGCCCCGTTGCCCGTCGGGCGCTCGGCGAGCTCGCGGCAGACGGCGTCCATCGTGAGCAGCATGTTGGTCCCGGTGTCGCCGTCGGGGACGGGGTAGACGTTGAGCCGGTTGAGCGTCGCCTGATGGGCTTTCAGCGCGTCCCGGTAGACGAGCATCGTGGCGACGAGCTCGGACGCCCCGAGCGCGTGCGCCGCCGCGGGGACCGCCCTCGCGGCGTCGGCGCGGCCTGCTGGCGTGGAGCGTCGGCTCATCGACCGCCGACGCGCGCGCCGGAGCCCGCGTGCGACCTCATGGGCGAGGATGGTAACCTCACCCGCTGGTCCCCGGGCTTGTTCACGCTGTTTGGCGCGGTCTCGCACCCGGAACCGAGTCCGAAACCGAGTGCAAGGTGGGTCGTCGTCGTGGCTGCGGTATGTGAGGTCTGCGGGAAGTCGCCGAGCTTCGGGATGAACGTCTCCCACTCCCACCGCCGGACGAAGCGCCGGTGGGACCCGAACATCCAGCGGGTGCGCGTCCTCGTCGACGGCACGCCGCGGCGGCTCCACGTCTGCACCTCGTGCATCCGCGCCGGGCGCGTCGTCAAGGCGACCCGTCGCCGTCGGCCCACGCTCGCCGGGTAGCTCCACCGCGGCCGAGACGCGCCGCCGTCACGTCGCCCGCCGCGATCAACCCAGCCGGTGCTCGTAGCCGGTCGAGGCCAACGGCACCCCCCGCAAGAGGAACTCCGCCACGTCCGCCGTCGTCGTGCCGACCGGGACCGGCGCCCGCAGGCCGGATTCGGCGAAACGCGCCGCGACCGCGCCGGGGTCGGGGGCCGTGAAGACGAGTTCGTAGTCCTCCCCACCGCCGAGCGCCTCGTCGGGCGTCGCACCGGGGGCGACAGGCAGCTCGTCGAGTACCACGCCGACGCCGGAGGCCTCGGCGAGCCGGCGCAGGTCGATCCCGAAGCCGTCCGAGACGTCGATCATCGCCCGCGCCCCGCCCAGGGCGGCCGCCACCCCCTCGCCGAGCCGGGGAACCGGCCGGAGAAACGCCGCGGTGCACGCCGACCGGGCGCCCGGATCGGCGCGCAGCTCGCGCAGCCCCGCCGAGGCGGCGCCGAGCGGACCGGTGACAAAGACCGTCTCTCCCGGCCCGGCCCCGCTTCGCAGCACGGGCGCGGTGCCGGCGGAGGCGCCGAGGATCGCCACGGAGATGTTGAGGGCCGTCGCGTCGGAGAGGTCTCCCCCGACGACCGGGCAGCCGAAGCGTCGCGACGCCTCGAGGAGCCCTTCGTAGATCAGGCCGAGCTCGTCGAACCCGGCTCCCGCGACGGCGACGACGGCGGCCCTCGGCCGACCGCCCATCGCCGCGATGTCGCTCAGGTTCTGGACGAGGACCCGCCACCCCAGATCGGCGAGCGTCCCGTGCCGCCGGTCGAAGTGCACGCCCTCCGCGGCGAGGTCGGTCGCGAAGAGCACCGGCGCGGACGCGGGCCCGAGCACCGCGGCGTCGTCGCCGATCCAGACCTCCCCCTCGGGGCCCGGGCCGACGAGGGAGGCGAGGAGCTCGATCGCCTCGAGCTCGTGCGGCCTTCCCACCGAGCCGGTCACGCGCCCACCCCGGCGTTCCCGCCCCTGCCGGGCGCGAGGACCGCGGCGGCCTGGACCGCTGGGGCCGCCATCAGGCGGTCTCCGTCGGTCCCGACAGCGCGAGACGCGCCGCCTGCCGACGCAACGTGCCGCCGAACGTCCCGTACGAGATGCAGGCGGCCGTGCAGGCGAGCGCGATAACGACGTCGCCGAGCTTCAAGGGGAAGGGGATGACGACCCCGAGCACCGCCGCGATGACCCAGGTGAGCTGCAACCGGGTCTCCAGGCGGCCGAACGCCCTCCCGAGCAAGGCCGGCGGGACGTTGCGCTGCACGATCGAGTCGAGCGCGGGCTTCGCGCTCGTCGGCCCGACACCGACGACGAAGGTGAGCATCACCTGGGCCCACAGCCCACCGACGATCGCGGTCGCGACGGCCCCGACGACGATCGTCGCCAGGGCGCCGACGATGATCTGGCGTTCCGTGAGGTAGCGCCGCAGCCGCGGCACGACGACGGAGCCGAGCAGCGAGCCGACCCCGCTCGCCACGATGAGGACCCCGTACCACCACGTCGCGGCGTGCTCGCGGCGCAGCGCGAAGGCGAGAAAGAACTCGACGAAGCCGACCGTCGCCCGCGCGATCGCCATCGCCCCGATCGCGGCGAGGACCTCCGGCGGATAGAGCGGCAGGCCGAGGACGCGCCGGTCGCGACGGACCTCCCGGTAGCGCGCCGGGGTGACGCCCTCCTTCTCATTGCCACGGGGCTTTTCGACGCGGGGCTCGGCGACGCGGGGCGGCGGCGCAGCGACGGCGACGAGGTGTGACGGCCGCGGCAGGCGCAACGACGCCGCCGTCCCGGCGACGAACACCAGCGCGCCGAGGCAGAGCGCCCACTGCGGGCCGATCTTCAGAAAGCCGACGGCGAGCGGCGCCATCGCGAAACCGGCAAGCGAAGCGAGCACGGCGAGCTTGGCGTTCGCGCTCGCGAGGTCGTCTCCCGCGGCGGCCATCTCCGGGACGAGGGCGGCGCGGGCGACGATGTAGAGCTTGCCGAGGACGAGCACGCCGAAGGCTTCGGGGAACAACAGCAATCCGTGGACGTCGCGGGCCATGAACAGGCAGAGCACCGCCGAGCCGAGATTCGCGATCGCGGCGCTCGTCCGGCGCGCCTCACGGCCGCGATCGAGAAGCGGGCTGAGCGCCGGGCCAACGAGAGCGAAGGGCGCGATCGTCAGCAGCAGGTACAGCAGCACCTTGCCCTCGGCGGCGTCGGCGGAGATCGAGAAGAAGAGCGACCCGGCAAGCGACACGGCGACGCAGGTCGCGCCCGCGGCCTGCACGGTGTGGAGGAGGGCGAGCCGCCCGAACGGCTGGGACTGGTCGAGCAGGCCGCGGACCGAAGCGCGCACGACTTTCGTGACGCGCGCGATCGCCCGCGGCTCGGCCATGTCGGCCATGGTAGGGGCGGGTCGCCGACGGGAGGGGTGCTAGTGCCCGGAATCCTCGCCGTAGCGCTGATAACCGGTCCGCTCCAGCTCGTCGGCGAGCTCGGGACCGCCGGACTCGACGATGCGCCCGTCGAAAAGGACGTGCACCCGGTCGGGGTGGAGCTCTTCGAGCAGCCGGCTGTAGTGCGTGATCGCCAGGACGCCGAGGGGCTCCCGGCCCGCCGGCCCGCCGGACCCCGGCCGGACGGCCCGCTCGACGCGGCGGGCGACGTCCCGCAGTGCGTCGACGTCGAGACCCGAGTCGAGCTCGTCGAGGATGGCGATCGCCGGTTCGAGCACGGCGAGCTGGAGGGTCTCGAGCCGCTTCTTCTCCCCGCCGGAGGCGTCGACGTTGAGCGGGCGCGCGAGAAACTCCGCCGCCAGCCCGATCTCGGCCGCCTCCGCCGTGGTACGCGCCGCGAGGGCGGCGCGGTCGGGATCCGACCCGCCGCGGCGCGCGGCGAGCGCCTCGACGAGGACGTCGAGGGGCCGGACGCCGGGGAGCTCCACGGGGTACTGCGGCGCGAAAAACAGGCCGCGCGCGGCACGCTCCCAGGTGGCCAGGGCGAGCAGGTCGGTCCCGTCCAGCGTGATCGATCCGCCGGTGACGGTGAAGTCGGGATGGCCCATCAGGGCGTGGCCGAGCGTGCTCTTGCCCGCCCCGTTCGGGCCCATCACCGCGTGGACCTCGCCGCTGCGGATCTCGAGGTCGATGCCGCGCAGGATCTCGGTCCCGCCGACCGCGACGGACAGTCCCCCGACGACGAGGGTCGTCATCGGGCCGCCTCTGCCGCGCGCAGCGCCGTCACGGAAGCACCACCGACACGTCGTCGGCCCCGACGACCACTTCGTAGACCTCGACGGGGCGCGTCGCCGGCAGCGTCAGTGGCTCGCCGTTCACCAGCGAGAACAGGCTGCCGTGCCTCCAGCACTCGATCTCCGCGTTCGCGGCGTCGACCTCGCCCTCGGCAAGCGAGTAGTCCTCGTGGCTGCAGGTGTCGGCGACGGCGTGGTACCCGTCGTCGCACCGGACGAGGCAGATCTCGACGCCGTCGACGGCGAACCGGCGCGCCGCGCCGACCGCCAGGTCCTCCGGGGCGCAGAGACGCACGAGCTTCGCGTCGGTGCCGCTCACCTCGCTCCGCCCTCCCGCGCCGTTGCTCGCGCCGACCGGACGAGACGCCCGGCGACGACGCCGCGCAGGTACGCCGCGACCCCCGGCTCCGGGGCCCGGGCCAGCAGGTCGTCGAAGAACCCGAGCAGGATCAGCCGCTCGGCGACGCTCGGCGGCACGCCGCGGGACTCCACGTAGAAGCGCTGGGCCCGGTCGATGGGTCCGACCGCCGAGGCGTGGCTGCACCGCACGTCGTTCTCCTCGATGTTGAGATTCGGCACGGAATCGGCGTGGGCCGAGTCGGAGAGCACGAGGTTGCGGTTCGTCTGCCCGGCGTCGGACTTGCGCGCCCCTTTGTGGATGTGGATGAGACCGCTGTACACCGAGCGCGCCGCGTCGTCGACCGCCCCCTTGAAGATCAGCACGGACTTCGTCCGGGGGGCGGCGTGTTCCTGGAAGGTCCTCATGTCCTGGACCTGGGTGCCGTCGCCGAAGTAGGCGGCGAGCAGTTCGCTCGTCGCCGCCTCTCCGACGAGCGACGAGTGGGTGCACAGCCGTGCGTAGTCCCCACCGAAGGAGGCCGCGAAAGAGCGCAGGGAGCCGCCGCGGTCGACGCGGCTCGCCACGTAGCCGAGTTGCCAGGCGGACCGATCGAGTTCCTGGATCGAGTGGTAGGCGAGCCGGGCGTCGCGACCCACCTCGAGCTCGGTGACGGGACAAACGAGCGCCTCGCCGGTCGCCGAGACGAGGTGCTCGACGACGATCGCGACCGCCCCCTCACCGAGCTCGACGAAGGTCCGGGGGAAGACCGCCGCCGGCCCCGCCCGGCGATCGAGCTCGTGGACGACGACGATCGGGCCGGCGACGTGCACCCCCGCCGCGACGGTGACGACGACCGCGTCGGCCCCAAAGGCCTCGGCGAGGACGGTGAAGGCGTCCTGTGAGAGGGCGACGACCGACCCGAAACCGGCAGGCGGGGCGGTAAGGGCGCGCGCCGACGTGACGGACAGGCCCGTCGACGCGGCCGGAGCACCGAGGGCGGACGAGACGACGAAGCCGTCCCGCGTCCGCACGAGCGCGGCGGGCGCACCGAGCCCGGAGAGCAGGCCCGCGGGCCCACCGGCCAAGTCGGGCGGGTCGCCGCCCGGTTCGGCGACGGGTTCGTAGACACCGAGGTCGAGCGCGTCGATCCGTCCGTAGCGCCAGTCCTCATCGGCCTCGGTCGGCACGGCCCCGGCGTCGAATCGCGCCGCGGCCTGCGACCGGAGGCGACGGAGCCAGTCTGGCCCCGCGATCGAACGGGCGAGTTCCGGGGAGAAGCGGTGTTCGCTCAGAGCCGGTCGCCCTCGTCGCCGGCGGTCGGCTTGCCCCGGCGTCCGATCCGGCGCCGCGCCCGCTTCACCACCGAGCCCTGCGCCCGGCGTTCTGCGCGGTCCTCGGCGGCTTCGACCTCGGTGAGCTCCTCGGGGGCGGCCGCCTCGACGATCTCCTCGGCCGAGGCGAGCAGTTCGGTCACGTCGGCGACGGGCTCTTCCGGTTCCGACTCGACCGGCGGGGCGACGAGCGATCCGTGCGTCCAGGTGGCGTCGGCGAGCCGCCGTTCGTACGAGGGGCAGTTCTCGGGGCACCGCCACGGGGCCTCGGGCGCGAGGTCGAGGACACAGAAACGAGCCACCTCGCCGGAGGGGTAGGTCCTCGATTGGAAGTGCTTGCAGTCCTCTCGCATCGCCACGCGCGCCCGACCTCCCGCGACCGACCTCGCCGTCCCAAGGATATTGACCCGACCTGCCCCGCGTCGGATGACGCGGTCAGCCGACCGAGCCCTCCATCTGCAGTTCGATGAGCCGGCTCCACTCGACGGCGTACTCCATGGGGAGCGTCCGGGTGATCGGCTCGATGAAGCCGTTGACGATCATGCCGGTCGCCTGACCCTCGGAGAGCCCGCGGCTCATCAGGTAGAAGAGCTGGTCGTCCCCGACCTTGGAGACCGTCGCCTCGTGACCGATCTCGGCGTCGCGCTCGCCGACTTCCATGTACGGCCGCGTCTCCGAGACGGAGTCCTCGTCGAGGATGAGCGCGTCGCAGCGCACGAACGACTTGGCATGGGTCGCGCCGGGATCGACGTGGACCTTGCCCCGGTACGTGGTCGAGCCGCCGTCTTTCGAGATCGACTTCGAGATGATCGTCGAGGTCGTCTCGGGGGCGCAGTGGAACATCTTCGCCCCCGTGTCCTGAATCTGGCCCGAGCCCGCGTAGGCGACCGAGAGGACCTCACCCGAGGCCTTCGGGCCCATGAGGTACACCGACGGGTACTTCATCGTGAGGCGCGAGCCGATGTTGCCGTCGATCCACTCGACGTGCGCCTCGGCTTCGGCCCGGGCCCGCTTCGTCACGAGGTTGTAGACGTTCGACGACCAGTTCTGGATCGTCGTGTACGTGATCCGGCTGCCGGGCAGGGCGACGAGCTCGACGACGGCCGAGTGCAGCGAGTCGGTCGAGTACACGGGGGCGGAACACCCCTCGACGTAGTGCACCTGCGAACCCTCGTCGGCGATGATGAGCGTCCGCTCGAACTGGCCCATGTTCTCGGCGTTGATGCGGAAGTACGCCTGGAGCGGCATGTCGACCGCGACACCGGGCGGCACGTAGATGAACGAGCCTCCCGACCACACCGCCGAGTTGAGCGCCGCGAACTTGTTGTCGTTCGGCGGGATGATCTTGCCGAAGTACCGGCGCACGATGTCCGGGTACTCGCGCACCGCCGTGTCCATGTCGCAAAAGAGCACGCCCATGCCGGCGAGGTCGTCGCGGTTGCGGTGGTAGACGACCTCTGACTCGTACTGGGCCGTCACGCCGGCGAGGTACTTGCGCTCCGCCTCGGGGATGCCGAGCTTTTCGTAGGTGCTCTTCACCGATTCCGGCAGCTGCTCCCAGGCGTCGACCTGGGTTTCGATCGGCTTGATGTAGTAGTAGATGTCGTCGAAGTCGAGGTCCGGCATCTTGTCGGCGAACCAGGGCATCATCGGCTTGGCGAGGAAGCGCGAGTAGCTTTTCAGCCGGAACTCGAGCATCCACTCCGGTTCCCTTTTTAGGCGCGACATCTCGCGGATGATCTCTTCGTTGAGCCCCTTGCGGGGCTTGAACACGTAGTCCTCGACGTCGCTCCAGCCGAGCGTGTATTTGTCGAGGTTGAGGTCGGTCACTGCCATCGGGCCCACGGACTCCGTTCGGTCGGGATCACCCACCAGAAGGATTTCTCCTATCTGTATAGTAACAACTCCCCCGGGGGCGGCGACACGTCCGACCTGCTCCTCCGTCGGTCGGAACACCCGCGGGGCCGGGCTGTGTGCTTGGCTGGAGGCCGAGCCGCCCGCGATCCGGCCGGCGCCGGAGTGGGAAGGAGGGCGCACCGTGACGTTCAGCGAGGGCTTCATCGCCGAGTCGACCCGGGTGCTCGGCGCCATCGACCCGGAATCGGTCGAGCGCTGCGCCTCGGGGCTCGCCGAGGTGCGGCAATGTGGCGGGAGGCTGTTCGTCCTCGGGGTCGGTGGATCGGCCGGTCACGCCTCGCACGCCGTCAACGACTTCCGCAAGATCTGCGGCTTCGAAGCGTACTCGCCGGTCGACAACGTCTCCGAGCTCACCGCCCGCATCAACGACGACGGGTGGGAGACGTCATTCTCCGAGTGGCTGAAGGGATCGAACCTGTCCGACAAGGACGCGCTGCTCGTCTTCAGCGTCGGCGGCGGCGACGCGGAACGCGGTGTCTCGGCGAACCTCGTGCGCGCTCTCGAGGTCGCCGTCGACCGCCGAGCCGCGATCTACGGGGTCGTCGGGCGCGACGGGGGGTACACGGCCAAGGTCGCGAACGCCTGCGTCGTGATCCCGCCGTTGTTCGCGGACCACGTCACGGCGCACACCGAGGGCCTGTGCGCGGTCATCTGGCATCTGCTGGTGAGCCACCCGGCGCTCGCCCGTGAACCGACGCGCTGGGAAGCGATCCGCTGAACGCATGGGACGCGGCGAGCTGGTTCCCGGACACGACGTCTGGTGATCCCGGTTCCCGCCATCCCAGCGTCCGCGTAAGGGATCCGGAGCACCGGGCGGAGACGCGACACAAGACCGGATTCCCGACTCGTCGGATGGTGTGCGGTACCAGGCGGATCACTTCTGCGGCGAGCGATTCGTGTCAACGCGTCGCCCCGGAGCTGCGAAGCCGACGCGAGGTACTTGACCAGCCGGCACTCAGGCAGTCGGACTCGAGGTCAGCGTGTACGTCTGCTCGAAGGTGTCGGGGTGGTAGCCGCCGCCCTTGCTCGCGATCGTGTAGGGGTGCGCCCGGGTTTTGAACAGGGAGATCGGCTGCTGTGCCGTGTAGCCGACACTCCACCCGGTGTCCTCGGCCGGCCACCCGTACTGCTGGTTAATGGGCCACGAGACGCCGGCGAGAGAGCCGCAGGTACGGGTGTAATCGGACGGCGATCCCTTCCACCCCGTCCATTTGCTGTACGAGCTGTTCACGTACAGCAACACCGTGGATCCGTGGACGAAGCCCGGTGCAGCCGAGGTTTCTTGGTTCGCGGGGTTGTACCGCCCGAGGACCGCGTTGAACGTCAAGGTCCACGAGCGGGGCGAGATCGTGCAACCGCTCCCCGGCTGGAAGGGGATCGTGTCGGCCAGCGTCTCGGAACCACGCAGTTGGTCTGCCGCGTTGACGGTGACCGACCAGGTTCCGGTGAGGGTGAGCAAGCAGCGCGTCGTCACGCAGTTGTTCACCCCCGACATCTTGACGGTCCCCGAATACACACCGGGCGGGATCGCCGGGACGCTGCGTGGCCCGGCGGCGAGTGCGGTGGGGGCCCATACCCCGATCCCAACAACTATCGCCATGCACCCTAAAAGTGCGCCCGTCACCTTCTGAGTTCGTGCCACGACCGCTCCCTTTCTTGGAACTTCTGTGGGTGATGGAACCGACCCCGGCGCGTCGGCGGGATTGGCGGCGATCCGCCCGTCCGTGCGGGTCGCGCCGACGAACCTCGGCGTGGCGGCGACGGGCGGCGTCGGTCGCTCCCACGCGGCGCCCGGAGCGCCACGGGGTGGAAATCCGGCGAGCGGACGGGGGTCGTTATCGGGGCACCCGGACGGCGCGTCGATCCGCTGGCCCGCGAGCGCCGCCGGACGCGGCGTCAGGCTGCGGAACGGCGCGAGGACGAGAACGTGATGTCGTAGGGCTGGACATTGGTCGGGGGGAGCTCGACGTTCACCCCGTTCACTTGAACCTTCACGTACGGCGGCGCGCCGAGCCGCACCGCGACCGGTCCGTTCGCCTTGTAGGAACTCGTCTGGCCGGCGAGCAGCGTCGTCTGCCAGAGGTACTTCCCGTTCACCCCTTGCTGGACGCCGAGCCAGCACGGGCCCGAGGCGGAGAACGTGATCGTGTAGGCCCGGCTCGTGATCGCGTAGGCGACGACGCTCGGCGAGACCGAGGTCGGGACGAGACCCCGCCCACCCGTCTGGCCGCCGGAGCCGGTGTGCGTCCTGCCCTTCGACTTCCCCGTCGTCGCTGGAGGCGCGGTGGCGTGGTGCGTCGGCGCACCCCCGGATGCGAGCTGCCAGGTCGCCACGCCGATCGCGGCGAGCGCGACCGCCGATGCGGCCGCGGAGGTCGCCCGTCGGGCCGGACGCCCGCCGCGGTAACGGTGGCGGCGGGGACGGGAGGTGCGCGTCGCCATCTCGGAGATCGGGCTGAGCGCCTCGTGATCGTAGGGAGCGGCGCGCCCGCTCGGACGGGTCGTGCCGTCTTGGGCACCGACGGTTTCGCCGTCCCGTTCACCAGCATCCGGCTCGCCCGGTGAATCGGACGCGACGACACCCTCGTCGACAAAGATCGGGAGCTTGACGGATCTCGAGCCGGACGACGGCACGAGGCGGATCCCCGAACGGCGCGTCGACACCGGTTCGCCGTCACCGAGGCGGCGCGCGCTCGGAGGGTCGCCAAGGGTCTGGACGTGTGCCCGCGCGACCTCCCCGGGTCTGGGCGCGTGCACCGGCGCGATGCCCTCCCAGCGGCGCGAGGCGGTGCCGAGCACGTCGAGGGCCCGCTGGTGGGTCGTCACGGAACGGCGCTCGGCGCGGTGGGACGCGAAACGCGACCACGCGGCGAACCCCGCGACGAGAACGAAAGCGCCGATCGCGATGCCCGCGATCAAGACGTGACGCCCCCAGCATCACCCTGCATACGCACCATTCAAGCGCGCCGCCCCCGGCAGCGCAGGACAGCTACCAGATGTTCATGTTCTCAGCCCGGCGCGCGGCACAAGGGCGTCCGGGATCTGAGACCGGCGCGGGTTTCCCCGGTCACGATCGGACAACACCGGATCGGCGACCCCCCAGTCGGCGCCGATGTCCGGGTCGTCCCAGGCCACTCCCAGTTCGTCGTGCTCGTTGTAGTAGGAGTCAACGAGGTACGTGAGCGTCATGTCCGTCAGCGACGCGAAGCCGTGCGCGACCCCGGGTGGGATGAACACCCCTCGTTCGTCTGCTCCGAGGTCGACGAGCTCGAGCGCACCCTCGGTCGGCGAACCGATGCGCAGGTCGTAGAGCACGACGCGCGCCCGGCCGCGTGTCGCATACCAGTAGTCGGCCTGGTGCAGGTGGTAATGGAGGCCGACGACGGCGCCCTGGGCCTTGTCCGACCGGTTCGCCTGGACCATTTCGCGTCCCAGCGGGAACCACGACCGTCGGTACGTCTCGACGAAGCGACCGCGCTCGTCGCCGTGGACGACGGGGGCGACGTGGATGACGTCACGGATGATCTTCGACTCGACGATCTCGGCCACTCTGTTCCTCTCCCTGGCAGGACCCCAAGGCTACGCACGACAGTCTGGCGCGCCGGACCGGGCCACCACCCACCTTCCGGCGCGCGCCGGGGGTCAGGCGAGCGTCAGCTCCCCGCCGGGCCCGCGCACGAGGATCCCCTCGTCGACGAGCGCGTCGGCGACGCGCCGGGCGCGTGCGACCCGCTCCGGAAAGCCGGCGACCCGGGCGAGGTCCGCCGGCGCGATCGGTCCGGCACACGCGGCCCGCACGAGCCGACCGCGCCCCTGTCGGTCCGACCCTTCGAACCGGGATTGTCGGGTCGTCACCCGCGCCGAGCCGACTGCCGGGTCGGGATCGCCGCCGGGTTCCTTCCGCCAGGCACAGGCCCCGACCGCACGCACCGGACAGGTGGCACAGACGGGTGCGCGCGCCGTACAGACGAGACTGCCGAAGTCCATCACGGCGAGGTTCCACTCGCGCCCGGAGCCATCCGGAGCGAGGCGATCCGCCAAGGCCTGCGCCTCGCGGGGGCGAAGCGGTCGGTCTGCCGCGGCGCGGGCGAGAACCCGGCCGACGTTCGTGTCGACGGCGGTGACCTCGGCGTCGAACGCGAACGCCAGCACGGCCCGCGCCGTGTACGGGCCGACACCGGCGAGGGCGACGAGTTCGTCGAGGGTCGCCGGGACGCGTCCCCCGTGGCGCTCCACGATCGTCGCGGCGGCCGCGTGCAGCGCCACGGCGCGCCGGTTGTAACCCAGCCCCACCCACGCTCGGACGACGTCACCCACGGGCGCGGCGGCGCACGCGGCCGAGGTGGGGAAACGCGTGACGAACTCGCGAAAGCGCGGCGTGACGCGGGCGACCGGGGTTTGGGCGAGCATCGTCTCGGAGACGAGCACCTCCCACGGATCGTGGGTCGTGCGCCACGGGAGCCGGTCCCTCGCCGCCCGCGCCCCCGCCCACCAGCGCCCGATCGCGTCGACAAGTCGGGCTTCGCGCGGGCCGAGCGCTGCAGTGACCGGTCCCGCCGGGGGGATCGTCGTCGTCAATCGCGAGGGGCGCGGGTCGAGAACGGCAGGACCCAGTCCTCCTGGGTCTCGCCGTCGATCGAGAGCCGCCAGGTGAATCGGGACGACGGCGCGATCGGCAGCGGGCCGAAGTTGAGCGCCAACGCGACGTCGACCGGGCTTCCTTCGGGCACCGACTCGGGACGCGACACCTCGAAGTCGCCCCGCACCTCGATCGGCTGGGGTCCGTCGGGCGTCTGGGCGACGATCGGCTGCCCGTCCTCGTCGACCAAGAACAGCTCCCAGTGGTGCAGCCGGTCGACCTCGGTCCAGTCGACGTCGACCTTCATGGCCACAGCCGACGGGGTCGGGTCTGGCCCGATGAGGCTCCACCCGCCCCCGAGGATGTAGAGCTTGCCGTCCGCCACCTGGGCGGCATCGCAAAGGAGCAGCGTCACCCGCATCGCGCTCACCGTAGTGGTTGTTACTGGCCCCCGTCCGACGAATCGGGCCGGAAGCGTCGCCCCAGAGGTGGACCAAGAGCCCGTGATCCGGGCCGGTAGCTTGGATCCCGATGGGAGCGCCCCCGCCCGGTGACGATGTCTACCGCCGACCGCTGCGCGACGCGCTCGGCTGCGTCGCGGTCGGACCCGGATGGCACTGCGCCGATGTCGGCGCCGGCGTTGGCGACGTGACGCTGGCCCTCGCCGACCTCGTCGGACCGACGGGCCGGGTCTACGGGGTCGATCGCTCGGCGGCAGCCTGTGACGAGCTCGCCAAGCGGTCGGCCGAGGCGGGCGCGTCACAGGTCGTCCCGTTGGTCCAGGCGGCGGAGGATCTCGAACTACCCGAGCAAGTCGATCTCGCGTACTGCCGATTCCTTCTCATGCATGTCGCCGAGCCTTACGCCGTCTGGTCTCGCCTCGTGGCCGCGACGCGAAAGGGAGGATTCGTCCTCGCCCAGGAACCGATCACGTCCGGCGGGCGCGTCGGCGGCGTCGCGCTGTCGATGCCTGACGTGCCCCACCCCGACGTCGGGGCGCTCCTACCCGGATACGCGATCGGGACCGGTTGCACGATCGTCGCGGCGTGGGCGGAGGCCCCGGCGGGAGCGGGCCCGGGACCGGTCGCCGCCTACCTCGCGGACCTGACCGGGGTCGATCCCGGAGACGACCCGATCGTCCTCCCGGCGCTCGTCACCGTCGTCGCCCAGAAGCCGAAGACACCGTGACCTCTCCGGCGGTGTACCTCGACCGCGACGGCGTGTTGACCGTGCTCGTACCGGACGAGTCGACGGGAACGCTCGAGTCACCGCTTCGCCCTGAGGACGTCGAGCTCCTCCCCGGGGTGGCGAAGGCCGTGCGGGCGCTCGCCAGGGCCGGATTCGTGCTCGTCGGCGTGACGAACCAGCCGGCGGCGGCGAAACGGGCGGTCACGGTCGATGTCCTCGAGGCCGTGCAAACACGCGTCGTCGAATTGCTCGCGGCCCAGGGCGTCGAGTTCGACGCGTGGCGGATCTGCCTTCATCACCCCCGAGGGACCGACCCCGTGCTCGGCAGGGCCTGCGAATGTCGCAAGCCTGCTCCCGGCATGCTGCTGTCGGCGGCAGAGGAGCTCGACATCGACCTCGCCGGATCCTGGATGATCGGCGATACGGACGCCGACGTACTCGCCGGACGGGCCGCAGGTTGTAAGACGTTGCTCATCGAGAACGCGCAAAGTGCACACAAAAGATCCGGGTTCGTCGCGCCCGACCGGCGCGCTCGGGACCTCGTACATGCCGTATCAGTCCTGCTCAATGGCGCGGGCGACTGCTAGCATCGCTCCCGGTGCTGGACAAGATCACGACGCGGATCTTCGCCGATGGCGCCAACCTGCAGAGCATTCTCGAGCTCGCCGACGACCCCCGGATCTCCGGATTCACAACGAATCCGACGCTGATGCGCCAGGCGGGCGTCACCGACTACGCGCGCTTCGCGGCTGAGCTCCTCAGCCACGTCACGACGCACCCGGTCTCGTTCGAGGTCTTCGCCGACGAACGCGAGGAGATGCGCCGCCAGGCGAGACTCATCGCCTCGTGGGGTGAGAACGTCTACGTGAAGATCCCGGTGACGACGACGTCGGGCAAGCCGATGACCGAGCTCGTGCACGAACTCTCCCACGACGGCGTGAAGGTGAACGTCACCGCGATGTTCACTCTCGACCAGGTCGACGAAATCGCGGGCGCGGTCGCCGGCGGAGCGCCGTCGTACCTGTCGATCTTCGCCGGAAGGATCGCCGACGCCGGCGTCGATCCCGTGCCACTCGTGCGCCGCGCCGTCAAGACCATGGCGGCGGCGCCGGCTGCCGAGTGCATCTGGGCTTCGCCGCGCGAGGTCCTGAACCTGGTTCAGGCGAACAGCGCCGGCTGCCACATCATCACGATGACACCGGACCTGCTCCGCAAGCTGGACGGGCTCGGCAAGGACCTTTCGCAGCTCTCGCTTGAAACCGTCCAGATGTTCTTCCGGGACGCGGCTGCCGCCGGCTACTCGATCTAGCCGTGTTCGACATCGGTGATCGGCGCGCACGTCCCGGGCGGGCCGAGCGCGAATGACGGCATCTTCCGCCCCGATCAGGCGCGCCTGTGTCACGGGAGGTGCCGGCTTCATCGGCAGCAATCTGGCGGATCGGCTCATCGACGCGGGATCCGAGGTCGTCGTCGTCGACAACTTCCGCACCGGCAGGCGCGAGTTCCTGGCGTCGATACTCGACCATCCCCGTTTCTCGCTCGTCGAGGGCGACGTTCTCGAGCCCGGCGTTCTCGAATCGGCCCTCGCCGGTTGTGACTGGGTCTTCCACCTCCAGGCGAACGCCGACGTCAGGCGCGGGTTCGAGCGCCCGCGGTGGGACCTCGAGCAGAACACGCTCGCGACGTCGCGAGTCCTCGAAGCGATGCGGACCGCCGACGTGCGACGGATCCTGTTCGCCTCTTCTGGTTCCGTCTACGGCGAGCCGGCGGTCTTCCCGACGCCGGAGGACGCACCCTTCCCACAGCAGACGTCGCTTTACGGGGCCTCGAAGCTCGCCTGCGAGGGCCTCGTCGCGGCGTACTCGGCTGGGTTCGGTCTGACCGGCATCGTCTGCCGTTTCGTCTCGATCCTCGGCGAGCGGTACACGCACGGCCACGTCGTCGACTTCTACCGGCAGCTACGTCGTGATCCGGACCACCTTGTCGTCCTCGGCGACGGACACCAAGAGAAGTCGTACCTCTACGTCCAGGACTGCATCGACGCCATGCTCGCCTGCGTCGGGCGGCACGCCGACGAGCCCGGCACGTTCATCTACAACCTCGGCACCGACAGAACGATCCTCGTCGACGAATCCGTCCGGATCATCACGCACCACCTCGGGGCGACTCCCGAGATCGTCCACTCCGGAGGGATCCGTGGATGGATAGGCGACTCGCCCCTGATCCTGCTCGACACGACCCGGATCCGGGAGCTCGGGTGGGAGTGGCGGGTGACGATCAGCAAGGCGATCGAGCTCACGCTCGACTGGCTCGACGACAACGAATACGCCTGGCGCGAGCAGCGTTCCGCACCGCATCGGAATAGGGGGTCCCGACGATGAGCGTCGTTTACAGCAGGGCTCCGCTACGCCTCCCCCTGGGGGGTGGCGGGACGGACCTCCCCTCGTACTACCGGGAGTTCGGCGGGTTCCTCGTCGCGGGGGCGATCGACAAGTACGTCCACATGTTCGTCCACGCCGCCTTCCAGAAGCGCTACCGGATGAAGTACTCCGAAACCGAGGAAGTCGACGACGTCTCCGAGATTCGGCACCCGATACTTCGCGAGGCGCTGCTTCTCCACTGGCAGGGGAATCCCCTCGAGATCGCCTCCGTCGCCGACGTGCCCGCCGGAACAGGCATGGGATCGTCGGGATCGTTCACGGTGTGCCTGCTGAAGGCGCTCGCCCAGGCGCGCCGCCGCTCGATCACACCTCATGCGCTCGCCGAAGCGGCGAGCCACATCGAGATCGACGTGTTGCACGAGCCAGTTGGCAAGCAGGACCCGTACGTCGCGGCCCACGGCGGGATCTGCGCCTACACCTTCCTGCCCGACGACCACGTCGACGTCGAACCCCTCGACCTCGACACGGAGACGCTCCGCCGACTGCGCGAGCACCTCCTTCTTTTCTACACGGGAGACGCGCGTTCGGCGTCGCTGATGCTCGCGGACCAGGACTCGCGGTCGCGCAGCAAGGACCCGGAGATGCTCGAGAACCTCCACCACACGAAGGAACTCGGATACGCGAGCCGCACGATGCTCGAGGCCGGAGATCTCGTCGGGTTCGCCGGCCTCATGCACGAGCACTGGGAGAACAAACGCAAGCGGTCCCCCGGCATGGCGAACGAGCACATCGACCGGCTCTACGCGACGGCCCGGGAGGCCGGCGCGCTCGGCGGCAAGCTCGTCGGTGCCGGCGGCGGGGGCTTCCTCCTCGTGTACTCACCGCACCCCGAGGACACCCGGCAGGCGCTCGCCGAGGCCAAAGCCCCCGAGCTGACATTCGACTTTGACTGCAGCGGCGCCTACGCGACCGAGAACAACTGATGGACGACGGGCCGCGTCCGTTGCGGGTCGCGATCGTCGGCTGCGGGCTCATCGGTCACCGAAGGGCCGAGGCCCTCGGGCCCGGGGCCCTCGTCGCCTGCCATGACGTCGTCCCGGAGTCATCGGCACGGCTCGCCGCGGAGTTCGGCGGCGCGGCCTGCACGACGCTCGACGAGCTGCTCGCGCTCCGACCCGACGTCGTCATCGTCGCAACGGTCCACGACCAGCTCGCCCGGATCGCCTGTCGGGCGCTCGAAGCCGGCGCGCACGTCCTCGTCGAGAAGCCCGCCGGGATCGGGGTCGCCGAGATCGACCGTGTCGCCGAGGTGGCGCGCGCCGCGGACCGACTCGTGAAGGTCGGCTTCAACCACCGCTTCCACCCGGGCATCGCCCGGGCGATCGGCGAAGCCCGCTCCGGCGACTACGGCGAGGTCCTCTACCTGCGGGCGCGCTACGGGCACGGCGGGCGTCCCGGCTATGAAACGGAATGGCGGGCCGACCCGCGCCGGTCGGGGGGCGGCGAGATCGTCGACCAGGGCATGCACCTCCTCGACCTCAGCCACTGGCTCCTCGGCGGCCTGCCGCTGCACAGCGCGCTCCTCCGGACGCAGTTCTGGCGGGCGCCGGTCGACGACAACGCCGTCCTCGTGCTCGGCCGACGCGGCGGCGTCGGCGACCCATCGCCGTTCGCCCTCCTCCACGTCAGCTGGACCGAGTGGAAGAACACGTTTTCCCTGGAGATCGCCTGCCGGACCGCGAAGTTCGCCGTCGACGGTCTCGGGCGCAGCTACGGCCCCGAGGAGCTGCGCATCTTCCGGATGCGCCCCGAGCTCGGGCCGCCAGACCTGGAAGTCGAGCGCTACGCCGACGCCGACGTTTCCTGGGACCTCGAGTGGCGCCATTTCACGGCGGCGATCGACGCCGCCGACGGGCGCGAGCTCCTCGGCGACCTCGAATCGGCGCGCTACGCGTGGTCTTGCGTCGAGGCCGCGCAGGGCTGCTCGTGACACGGGTCACTGCGCTCGGCGCGCGGCCCGCCCGCATACCGAGCGCGGGTGCAGGACCGCGACCAGTATTGAGGCCGTGACAGGGAGCCTCGCCGGTCGGCGCATCGTCGTGACCGGCGCCAGCAAGGGCATCGGCCGCGGCATCGCCGTCGCGCTTGCCGAACTCGGCGCGAGCCTCGCGGTCGTGGCCCGCGACGGAGCAGCCCTCGAGGCGTTGGTCGCCGGTCTCCCGGGCGGGCCGCACGACGCGATCGCCTTCGACGTCGCCGACGAGGAGGCGTGGCGGCGCGCCCGCCCGCGCATCGCCACCGGGGAGCGACTCGACGGCATCGTCACCGCCGCGGGGCTCATCGGTCCGATCGGCACCGTCGGCGAGTGGCGCGTCGACGAATTCCGTCGCACGCTCGACGTCAACGTCACCGGGACGCTCCTCGCCGTGACGACGTGCCTCGATGGCCTGCGCCGAGCCGGCGGATCGGTGGTCACGTTCGCAGGTGGTGGGGCGACCGCCCCGTTCCCCCGCTTCGACGGTTACGCCACCTCGAAGGCCGCAGTCGTCCGGTTGACCGAGAACCTCGCTGTCGAGCTCGCGGCGGACCGCATCCGGGTGAACGCGATCGCCCCGGGTTTCATCGTCACACCGATGCACGACGACATCCTCGCCGCCGGTCCTGACTCGGTTGGTGCCGAGTTCTACGCCCGGACCCACCGCGCCCATGAAGCCGGCGTGGCAGACCCCGCCGAGCTCGTCCAGGAACTCGTCGCGTTCCTTTTGTCGGACGAGTCCGCCGGGATCACCGGTCGGATCATCAGCGCGCAGTGGGACCCCTGGAAGGACGAGGCGTTCCGGGAACGCCTGCGGGACGAGAACGATCTCGCGACGCTTCGGCGGATCGACGACCAGTTCTTCACGACCCGCGAAAAGGGGCACGGGTGATCTCGGAGCGTCCGCGCGAGGAGCCGCCGCGCGACACCGGGCTCTACTGGTCCGCCGAACTCGAGGAGCTCCACGAGGAGAGCAGCCGGACAAGCTTCATCGACGTGTGGACGCGGGCTGCGATGATCGAGCACCTCGGCGAGCTGGCACCGGGGCAACGGATCGTCGATCTCGGTTGCTCGAGTGGCTACCTGCTCGAGGATCTGGCCGGCCGCGAATCCGGCCTGTGCCTCGTCGGCGTCGACTACGTGCTCGCCGGGCTCGCCGGCGCCGCGGGACGCCTCCCCGGTGTCGCGCTCGTCCAGGCCGACGCCTGCCACCTCCCCCTCGCGGACGGTTCCGCCGACGCCGTCGTGAGCGCCAACCTCCTCGAGCACCTTCCCGATGACGAAGGGGCCCTCGGTGAGATCCGGCGCGCGTTGCGACCCAGCGGTCGCGCCGTCATCGTCGTCCCCTCCGCACCCGGCACCTACGACTGCTTCGACCGCTACCTGCGGCACCAGCGCCGCTACGCCCGGGGCGAGTTGCGCACGAAGGCGCGCAACGCCGGCCTCGTCGTCGCCGAGCACTTCTACCTCGGATCGATCGTGTTCCCCCCGTTCTGGCTCGACAAGAAGAAGAATCGGGTCATGTTCGGGCACCTAGAGGGGGAAGGCCTCAGACAGAAGGTCTCGGCCACCAACTCCCGGACCGGGGACTCGCGACTCGGCCGGCTTGCCTGCCGGCTCGAGCGCTGGCTGCTCGCCCACCGTGTCGCGCTGCCGTTCGGGGTCCGCGAGCTCGCCGTCCTGGAGAAGCCGGGCGCGCCATGACGTCGGCGGCCCCGAGTCACCAGATGCTGAGCATCGTGATACCCGCCTACAACGAGGAAGACAACGTCCCGAGGGTCTACGAACGGCTCGCCGCGACGCTCGACGGGCTCGACTACGACTGGGAGGTCATCTTCAGCGTCGACCCGTCAACCGACCGCACGGAGAAGGCCATCCTCGACCTGCGGAAAGCCGACCCGCGGGTCCGGATGCTGCGGTTCTCACGGCGCTTCGGCCAGCCGACGGCGACGATCGCCGGGCTCGAGGCGGCGTCGGGCGACGCCGTCATCGTCATCGACTGCGACCTCCAGGATCCCCCCGAGCTCATCGGCGATCTCGTCGAGCAGTGGCAGCAGGGTTACGACGTCGTCTACGCGCAGCGCCGCACCAGGGCGGGCGAGACGCTCGTGAAAAGGATGGTCGCCGCGGTCGGCTACCGGGTCATCCGGCACATCGCCGAGGTCAACATCCCGCCGAACACCGGCGACTTCCGCCTCATGAGCCGCCGGGTCGTCGACGCCGTGGTGGCGCTGCCCGAAAAGCACGGGTTTTTGCGCGGTCTCGTCGGCTACGTCGGGTTCCCCCAGACGAGCGTGCTCTACGACCGCGAGGTCCGCCACGGCGGCCACAGCAAGTACAACCGCTTCACCGGTTCGGTGCTTATCGGCCTCAACGGGGTGATCGGCTTCTCGCGCTATCCGCTGCAGCTCATCTCCACGATCGGCATCGGGCTCGCCACGATCGCGTTCCTCCTCGGCGCGACGTACTTGTCGTTCAAGCTCGCGGGCGTGCACTTCCCCGTCGGCAACCCGACCCTCGTCATCCTCATCTGCCTGTTCGGCGGCATTCAGCTGCTCTCGCTCGGCATCCTCGGCGAGTACGTGGGCCGGATCTACGACGAGGTGCGCGATCGTCCGAAGTACATCATCGAGTCCCGATACGGCTGGGACGACGCTGATCGCCGGTAGCGACGACCCGGGGCGCGGACCGCGGCAGGCGGTGCCGACGGTGTGCGTCCTCGCGGGAGGGAGGGGAACCCGCCTGGGGGAGGCGACCCGTGACCGGCCCAAGGGCCTGATCGAGGTTGCTGGCCAGCCTTTCCTCGTCCACCAGCTGCGCCTCCTCGCCCACCACGGCGTGACGCGTGTCGTGCTGTGCGTCGGCTACCGCGGTGAGATGGTCGAGGAAACGATCGGGCCGGATCGCGAGGGCATCGAGATCGCCTACAGCTACGACTCGCCGGGGCTCGACGGGACGCTCGGGGCGATCCGCAAGGCGGCCCCGCTGCTCGGCGATCGCTTCCTCGTCTTGTACGGTGACACCTTCTTGCGCGTCGACTACCGCGACGTCGCCGATCGCTGGGCGCGAAGCGGGCTGCCCGCGGCGATGACCGTGCTACGCAACGAGAACCGCTGGGAGACCTCGAACGCGGCGTTCGACGCGGGGCGCGTCACCCGCTACGACAAGGAAAGACCCTCGCCCGACATGGCCTTCGTCGACTACGGGCTCGGCGGGCTCACGGCAGCGGTCATCGACCTCGCCGGCGACGACACGGCCGAGCTGTCCCTCCTGTACTCGGTGCTCGCCGCCCGGCAGCTCCTGTTCGGCTACGAGGCGACGGAGCGCTTCTACGAGATCGGTCGCACCGGCTCGCTGCGCGAGACCGACGCTTTCCTGAGGGGTCACTGGGCGAACACCGACTGAGCCACGGGTCGCTCAGTTCGCCGCCGGGTCGTCGGTGCGGCCCCGCTTGCGGCGCAACGGCGAGGCCACGCGATCGGCGAGTGAGGCGCCGGCGGCAGCCCAGCGGAAACTGCGGGTGGCGTGGATCGCGGCGATCTCGTCCTGCAACCGGACGATCTCGGCGTTCAGCCCCGCGATCACGGCTTCGGCGCGTTCGAGGTCGGCGAAGAGTTCGTCGGCGCGCTCGCGCACCTGTCCGAGCTCGTCGCGCACCTGTCCGAGCTCGTCGCGGGTCGCGCGCTCCCGGTCCTCGCTGAGCGCCAGGTTGAGCTCGGACTCTTTGACATAGACGTCCTTCACAGAGAGGTCGCGCAGCACGGCCTCGTACTCGGTCTCGCGCACCAGGTCGGATTCGACCAACTCGCGCTCGAGCAGTCCTTCGGAGCCCGGCGTCTCGTCGGGGAACGATCCCGCCACGGGATTCACGGTACTCGACACCTCCGCGACGCCCAGCTCACAGCCGTGACCCTCACGACCCGGCCCCGGCGAGCCGATCGATGAGCGAGGGCCAGACGGACGGCCCGGGCAGCGCCGCCCAGCTCCGCTGCTGGGCGAGCACGCGCTCCCGCTGGGACCACCAGGCGTCGTCGTCGCCGAGCAGCGCCGCGACCGCGCGGGCGAACCGGTCGGGATCGTCGGCGACGACGACCGCGCCCCGATCGTCGAAGGGGATCCCCTCGGCACCCACGGTCGTCGCCACGGTCGGCACGCCGTATTGCACCGCTTCGACGGTCTTCAGCTTCACCCCCGACCCGTAGCGGACCGGCACGACGACGACGCGAAGCGTCGCGTAGAACTCGGCGAGGTTCGCCACCTGGCCGACGAACTCGATGGCCGGGGTCACGAGACGCCGGACGTTCGCCGGGGGGTCAGCACCGGTCACCCGCAGGCGCACGCCGGGCTGACGGGCGCGCACCTTCGGCAAGATCTTCCTCGCGAACCAATCCACGGCGTCGGCGTTCGGCGATTCCGGCCCCGCGGACCATCCCGCGACGAAACCGACGTCCCGGCGGGAGGTGAGCCCGTCGCGGGACGGCGTCGCCCCGGCGAAGAGGGGGGGGTGCACGGCGACCTTGCGCGGCGTCGGCGAGTGCTCCCGGAAAAAGCTCGCCTCTTCTTCGGAGATCGCGACGACGAAGTCCGCCTCCTGGGCGATCCCCCGTTCGACCTCCGCCAGCCTCGCCGAATCCTGCGCCACCCGGAACGCTGTCGGCGCGTCGAGGACGTACGCCATCTGACGCTCAAGCCGACGGTGGAACAAGGCCTCCGCGTCGTAGACGACGGGGACCCCGGGGGCGAGGCGGCGCAGCACCCCGATCGCCGCCACCCAGTTGTGGGGCCGGGAGACGATGATGACCGCGTAACGCTGAACCTGACGCGCGAGCAGGTCCCCGAGGTCCTTGCCGACGACTCCGACGCCGAGCGCGACCGCCCGTTCGGCGTCGGAGTCGCTCCGGGCGACAACGGGCAGCACGTCGACCTGGAAACGTCCGCCCCGGACGAGCTCGCCGATGACCTCGGCCATGCGCCCGGAACCCGCACCAAGCGACGGATCGGGCACGGCGTCGTCGATGACGAGAAGACGCGATCCCCCTCGAGCTCGCCGCGGGACCGCGGACCCGGCCGGGGTGGTCTGTTCCCGCGGCGCGATCGCCGGATGGGCCGCGCCCGCCCCGGAGGACGGGGGATTCGCCCGCGCGCGCCAGAGGTCGAACAGTTCCCGGTTGAGCTGCATGATGAACGACCGGAACCGGTCGTTCATGCGCGCTGAGTGGGCGCGGCGCACCGGCGCCCGGGACTCGACGATCACGTGCCCCCCGGTTTCGGCGACACGGGCGCACAGGTCGGTCGTCGCGAAACCGAACGGGTGGAAGATCTTGTCGAGACCGCCGAGCCGGTCCCATGCGCTGCGACGGACGAGGAACGCGCACTCGGACACGGCGATCGACGAATCCTCCTCCGGCCCACAGGAGCCGGCCGCTCGCTCTCGCGAGCCCGGAGCGTCGTCGACCGCGACCGCACAGCCGATGACCTCGGCCGCGGGATGGGACGCCGCCGAGGCCGTGAGCGCGTCGAGCCATCCCGGCGGCACGGTGACGTCGTCATGGACGATGGCAATCAGGTCGGCGCGTGCCGACGCGACCCCGACGTTCACCGAACCGGCGAAGCCGAGGTCGGAACGGGACGTGATGACCTTCGCCCCTCGGACGAGCCGAGCGACCGCGTCCACGACGCGCGGCTCGACGTCGTTCAACACGACCACCACCTCGAACGGGTCCGTCGTGCGTTGCGCCTCGATCGAGGTGAGACATCCGAAGAGGTGCGGGGCGGGCCCCCAGGCGGCGACGACCACCGAGACGGCTGGGTCGGATGCCCCGTCGAAGACGACCTCGTCCGGCGGGCTCACGGCCTCGACCCCGCCTCTCGGGACGTCAAGTCCCCCCTGAGCTGCACGACGCGCGCCGGCAGGGAATGCGGTGCCCGCGCGCCGGCTCGTCCGGCGCGCCACGGAGGCGCCTGGCGCGCGAGGAATCCGACACGGCGAGACGGCGTCCACATCGTCCCGTCTCCGCCCGGGAATGCAACCGGTCTGCCTATCTCATCCTTGTCGAGCGTCGTGGGCCTCAGGATACCGACGGTCGCGCGCGCCGACCCGGTGGATCAGCCGACGATGCCGCCGCGGGTCATGGCGAGGACGTCGAGGGCCCGGTCGACGTCGTCCTCGCCGAGCAGGCCCATCTCGAGGACGACGGTGCGCAGGTCCTTGTTCTCGGCCAGGGCGCGCTTCACGACCTTCGCGGCGTTGTCGTAGCCGATGTAGGGATTGAGGGCCGTCGCGATCGACGCCGAGGAGAGCGCGTAGTCGCGGCAACGTTCGGCGTCGGCCTCGATGCCGTCGACGCACTTCGCCGCGAGCGACCGGCTCGCCGCGGCGACGAGGCGGATCGACTCGAGCAGGTTCCGCCCGATCACCGGCAACATGATGTTCAGCTCGAAGTTCCCCGCCGCCCCGCCGAAGGCGACCGCGGCGTCATTGCCGATCACCTGGGCGACGACCTGGCACACCGCCTCGGGGACGACGGGATTCACCTTGCCCGGCATGATCGAGGATCCGGGCTGGAGGTCGGGGAGGTGGATCTCGCCCAGGCCGCAACGCGGGCCGGACGACATCCAGCGCAGATCGTTGGCGATCTTGTAGAGCGACACGGCGACCGTCCGCACGACGCCGGAAGCCTCGACGAGGGCGTCCCGGGCCCCCTGGGCCTCGAAATGGTCCCGGGCCTCGGTCAGGCCGAGCCCCGTCGCGCGGCGCAGGCGCTCGATCACCTCGGCGGCGAAACCGGGCTTGGCGTTGAGGCCCGTGCCGACCGCCGTCCCCCCGAGCGGGAGCTCGCCGATGCGCCCGAGGCTCGAGCCGAGGCGTTCGATCCCGTGCTCGATGGCCGCGGCGTAACCGTCGAACTCCTGTCCGAGCGTGACCGGCGTCGCGTCCATCAGATGGGTGCGGCCCGCCTTCACGAGTTCGGCGAATTCCCCGCCCTTCCGGCGCAGCGCGGCGGCGAGCTGGCCGAGCGCGGGAACGAGGTCTGCCCCGATCTCACGGACCGTCGCGAGATGGATCGCCGCCGGGAACGTGTCGTTCGAGGACTGCGACGCGTTCACCTCGTCGTTCGGGCTCACCGGCCGTCCCAGCCGCTCGCCGGCGAGCTGGGCCAGCACCTCGTTCATGTTCATGTTCGTCGAGGTGCCCGAGCCGGTCTGGAAGACGTCGATCGGGAACTGGTCGGCGTGGCGACCCGAGGCGACCTCGCCCGCCGCTTCGCCGATCGCCGCCGCGACGGTGGCGTCGATCGTGCCGAGTTCCGCATTCACCTCGGCACAGGTGCCCTTGATGATCGCGAGCGCCTCGAGGATGGCGCGCTCGACGGGTTGCCCCGAGATCGGGAAATTCTCGACGGCGCGCTGCGTCTGCGCCCCCCAGCGGGCATCGGCGGGCACACGCACCTCGCCCATCGAATCGTGCTCGACCCGGAATCCGTCCGCCGAGGCGGGCTTGGCCTCGCCCATGTCGTCATCCTTTCTGCCGCCGGACGGGCACCGACGCGCCCGCGACCCTGTGGATAAGACAGTCTCACCGTAGCGGGGTGTCATCTGAGACGACGGAACCCCAGCCCAAGCTGTGTTTCCTTGCACAGGCCATGTGGCCACCGATACGTTGGGTTCATAGTGCGCTACCTGGCGAGGGTTGTGTCGCGGGCGGTGATCCAGTGATCCGCACCCCCGCCGGACGCCGCACTGGACGACTCCCCCACGACGTCCGGCATCTCTCCATCGCCGCGACCGTCGTGGTGGCCGCGGCGACACTGCTGCCAGCACTGCGCGCCGGCGCAACGAACAATCCCTCGCCCGTTTCGACCCTGCGGTCGAAAGCGAGCGCCCTCGCCTCGAAGATCGCCACGATCCAGGTGAAGCTCCAGGTCCTTTCCGAGGAGTACGACCAGGTGGCGACGCGCGAAGCGCTCCTGCGCAGAGACATCCGCAAGGACGAGCGGCAGATCGATGCGGCCCGTGCGAACGTGAGCGATGACAAGCAGTCGCTGCAACGCCAGACGATCGACGCCTACGTGAGCGACGGCGCGACCTCGGACGCCCTCTCCGTCCTCACGGACACGGAGAACGCGCTCCCGGCGCAGCAGACCTACCTCGAGGACGCCGCGGGGAGCCTGTCGAGCGCGATGAGCTCGCTGCGCTTTTCCGAGCACGCCCTCGTCGAGCGCACCGACCAACTCTCCCGGGACGAGGTCCAGTCACGTGCCGCGATGAAGACCCTCAACGCCGCCCGCGCGAACGCCGCCCAGCTCGACTCCGACCTCACCTCGACCCAGCGGGGTGTGAACGGCTCGCTCGCCACCGCGGTCGCCAACCAGCAGAAGCAAGAAGCGATCCAGGCCGCGGCGCAAGCCGCGGCGGCCTCGGTGATCAAGCGGGCGCAGCAGCAGTCCGACGCCGCGACGAGCTCCAACCCCGCCGTCACGGTCGACCCGACGGACGCGGTGACCGGCGACCAGCAGGGCCTTGCGGCGGTCCACGCGGCGGAGTCGCAGATCGGCGTGCCCTACGTCTGGGCCGCTTCGTCACCGGGCTACGGCTTCGACTGCTCGGGGCTCGCGATGTGGGCATGGGGCCAGGCGGGGGTCAGCCTGCCCCACAGCGCCGAGGACCAGTACTACTCGATCGAGCACATCCCGTTCTCGGAGCTGCAGCCCGGCGATCTCATCTTCTACGCCGCGGGCGACTACATCTACCACGTCGTCATGTACATCGGGAACGGCCAGGTGATCCAGGCCATACAGACCGGCACGACCATCTCCATCACCGCGGTCCCGCCGGGCGCGTTCGCCGCGGGACGTCCCTGACCGCAGGTCGACCTGCCCGGCGTGCGGGGCCCGGGCACTAGGCAGGCCGGAAGGTGTCCCTGCCGCGGGCCCGCTCGGCAACGGACAGCACCGGCACGAGCCAGGGTGCGCCGTCGGGCGGCGGTGCCGAGACGATCTCGGCGGCGACGGCCCAGCGCAGCGCGGCGACCTCGGCAGGGTCAGGCACGGGATCGCCCTCCACCTCGCCGACGAGGACGTGGTCGAACTCGTGCTCGACGAGACCGGAAACCCGGCAGACCGCCCGGTAGGTGAGCGTGCCGACGTCGGCGAGGCGACAGGCGAGGCCGAGCTCCTCGCCGACGCGCTGCTCGGCGGAGGCGACGAGGTCCTCGCCGGGCTGGGGGTGGCTGCAGCACGAGTTTGCCCAGACCAGAGGGAAGTGGTATTTCGTTCCGGCGCGCTGCTGGAGCAGCACGAGCCCGTCTGACCGGAACAAGACGACGGAGAAGGCGAGGTGGAGCCGGCCCGGCGCCTCGTGGGCCGCGAGTTTGGCCGCCGAGCCGATCGGTTCCCCGTCCTCGTCCACGAGCACGACGCAGTCGCGGGCCTTCGCCGGCCACGACCGCCTCGCTCCCCCGTTCTCCACGCCGTTCGCTCCTTCGGACCGCCTCGAGGCGCGTTCGCCGTGCCAGGGGGATCCGCGGGCATGCTATGACGGACCTCGCAAAACTGTCGGACGCGCGCCTCGCGGGGCGTGGGCCGGCAGGCGGCAGAGATCGGGGTGAGATATGGAGTACCGGCGGCTCGGGAGGTCGGGACTGCGGGTGAGCGCGCTCTCACTCGGGTCGTGGGTGACGTTCGGTTCTCAGCTCGGCGTCGGACTCGCCAAGTCGTGCCTCGCCGCGGCCCGGGCGGGCGGGGTGAACTTCTTCGACAACGCCGAGCAGTACGCCGGCGGCGAGTCCGAACGGATCATGGGCCGGGCGCTCGCCGAGCTCGGCTGGCCGCGCCACAGCTACGTCGTGTCGACGAAGTTCTTCTGGGGCATCTACGAGGGCGTGAATACGCAGGACACGCTGAACCGCAAGTACCTCCTGCAGGCGATCGACGGGTCGCTCGAGCGGCTCGGCCTCGACTTCGTCGACCTCATGTTCTGCCACCGCTCCGATCCGGCGACGCCGATCGAGGAGACCGTCTGGGCGATGCACGACATCGTGAGCTCGGGCAAGGCCACCTACTGGGGGACGTCGGAATGGCCGGCCGACGACCTGCGCGCCGCGTTCGAGATCGCCGAACGCCATCACCTGCGCAAGCCGGTGATGGAACAGTCGCAGTACAACCTGCTCGAACGCCGGCGCGTCGAGGTCGAGTACGCCCGGCTCTACGAGGACTGGGGCCTCGGTCTCACGACCTACAGCCCGCTCGCCTGGGGCATCCTCACGGGCAAGTACGTCGACGGCGTCCCCGAGGGGTCGCGGGCGACCGTCCCGGGCTTCGAGTGGCTACGTGACCGGCTCGTCGCGCCGGAGACGAACGCCCGCGTCCCGGCGCTGCTCGCCGTCGCCGGCGAGCTCGGCTGCACCCCCGCCCAGCTCGCCATCGCCTGGTGTGCGGCGAACCCGCACGTCTCGACCGTGATCACCGGGGCGAGCCGGGTCGAACAGGTCGAGGAGAACCTGCGGGCGCTCGACATCCTGCCGCTCCTCACCCCCGAGGTGATGGCCCGGCTCGACGCCGCCTACGCCTGACCCGGGCGGGGTGGCGCGACTGCGTCTGAACCGCGGCGGTACCGGGTCGGAAAACCCCAGGTGGGCGACGGATCTCGAGGCGGCGGGCGGCGCCGAAACGACACGGGGTGCCAGTTCACACGGAGTTCACACGTCTGACACCGCGGCGAAACGACTCTCTGGCACGCTGAGCAGGTCAGACGCGGATCGGTCCCACGCCGGAGGTGAACGCGTCGCGCGTGCATCTCCGGCGCGGGCTGAAGCGGTCCGCCGAACAACCAAGGGAGTCGTTCGTGAGCTACCAGGCTGAGTACATCTGGATCGACGGCTACAAGCCGACACCGATGATCCGATGCAAGACGAAGATCGTCGCCGACGGCAAGGAGCCCCCGATCTGGGGCTTCGACGGCTCCAGCACGAATCAGGCCCCCGGGAACCTCTCCGACTGCGTCCTGCGGCCCGTGCTCGTCACGCCCGACCCGCTCCGGGGGGGCAAGAACAAGCTCGTGCTCTGCGAGGTACTTCTCACCGACTTCACGCCGCACCCCACGAACACGCGGGCGACTTGCGTCGAAGTCGCCGAGAAGTACGCCGACCAGGAACCGATGTTCGGCATCGAGCAGGAGTACACGTTCTTCCAGGACGGCCGACCGCTCGGCTGGCCCGAGATCGGCTTCCCCGCGCCCCAGGGTCCCTACTACTGCTCGGTGGGCGCCGCGTACATCGTCGGGCGGGACATCGTCGAGCGGCACACGGTCGCCTGCCTGGAAGCGGGGATATCGATCGAGGGGACGAACGCCGAGGTGATGAAGGGCCAGTGGGAGTTCCAGGTCGGCATCTTGCCGCCGCCGGTCATCGGCGACCAGCTGTGGCTGGCCCGCTGGCTGCTCTG
>JBEKCO010000005.1:0-60377 GCA_050014835.1 Acidimicrobiales bacterium | reverse complement strand
TGCCCTCGACACCGGTGAGCTCACGAACCTGCACACGTTCAGCCATCTACAAAGTCTGCGCGATCACGGTCGCGAGGTGGTGGACGCGACCCCTCAGACGTTGCCGGTCACGGCACTAGCTCACCAGGGCCCGTAGTCGGTCATGTTGGCTTGCCGCAGGGCGACGACGTAGCCAGACCGCTCGTATTCCGCGCCGTCCGCCTCGGCGGGCACGGCGAGCTTGCCGCGCACAGCGTCGACGTTCTCGAAGCCCCGGCGCTCCATCCAGTCGGTCAGGCCCCCGAGGAGCACCGCCGCGTACTCGGGACCGTGGCGGAGAAGCGCCGACGCCGTCATCACGACGTCCGCCCCGGCAAGCAGGTACCTCGTCACGTCGTCCGCGGTCTCGACGCCCGTCGTCGCCGCCAGTGCGGCGTGCACCCTGCCGAAAAGGAGGGCGATCCAGGTGCGCGGCAATCTGCCCTCGCTCGGATGCGAGAGGCCGACCTGCGGCACAACGCTCAGCGTCTCGGGGTCGATGTCCGGCTGCAGGAACCGGTTAAACAGAACGAGGGCGTCGGCTCCCGCCTCGTCGAGGCGCAGCGCCATCGCGCCGGTCGAGCTGAAGTGCGGGCCGAGCTTCACGGCGACGGGGACGCTGACCGCGTCCTTCACGCTCCGCAGGACCTCGACGTGCCGGTCCTCGACCTCGCGACCCGAGATCCGCGTGTTGCCCGGTAGGTAGTAGATGTTCAGCTCGATCGCCGCCGCCCCGGCGTCCTGCAGGCGCCGCGCGTAGTCGACCCAGCCACCGGACGTGACGCCGTTCAAGCTCCCGATGACCGGGATCTCGACGGCGGCCGCGGCCCGCTCGAGCACGCTGAGGTAGCGACGCGGGCCCGGCTCGTCCTCCGCCGCCGACGGGAAGTACGAGAGCGCCTCGCCGAAACTCCCGGTGCCAGCATCGACGAGTCGCGAGTTCTCGGCCGCCTCCTGGCGCACCTGCTCCTCGAACAGCGAGAACAGCACCACCGCCCCGACGCCAGCGTCGGCGAGGCGCCGCACGCCGTCGACGGTCCAGGACAGCGGCGAGGCCGACGCGACGAGCGGGTTGCGCAGTTCCAGACCCATGTAACGCGTCGAGAGGTCCATCAGCCCTCCTTGCGGGCGTCGGCGGCGAAGTGCTGGGCGCCGCGCGTCGCCATCTCCTCGTACACGTCCCATTGGCGGGCCACGGCCTGTTCGCCGAACACGTGCAGCCGCTCTGCCTCCTCGGGATTGGAGTTGAAAAGCGAGCGGTAGCGCAGCTCCTGGTTCGTGTACTCCGCGAACGAGATGCGCGGCCGCGTCGAGTCGAGCATGAACGGATTGCCGCCAGCGGCCCGCACCACGGGGTCGTAGCGGACGAGCGGCCAGTAACCGCTCGCCACCGCCCGGTACTGCTGGTCGAGGCCCTTGCGCATCTCGATGCCGTGCGAGATGCAATGGCAGTAGGCGAGCACCAGCGACGGGCCGTCGTAGGCCTCCGCCTCGCGGAAAGCCGTCAACGTCTGCTGTGGGTCGGCGCCCATCGCGACACGCGCGACGTAGACGCTGCCGTAGGAGATCGCCTGCAGCGCGAGGTCCTTCTGCCCCACCTGCTTGCCTGACGTGGCGAACTTGGCGACCGCGCCGAGCGGCGTCGCCTTGGACATCTGGCCTCCGGTATTGGAATAGACCTCGGTGTCGAGCACGAGCACATTGACGTTGCGCCCGCACGAGAGCACGTGGTCGAGCCCGCCAGCACCGATGTCGTACGCCCAGCCGTCGCCGCCCACGATCCAGATACTGCGCCGGACGAGGTAGTCGACGACGCTGCGCAAGTCGTCCGCCGCGGTCCCATCCAACCCGCTGAGCCGCCGCTTCAGCTCGGCCACCCGTTCGCGCTGGGCGCGTAGCTCCGACTCGCGCCGCTGGGGCGCGGCGAGGATCTCGTCCACGAGCTCGGGACCGAGCGCGTCGCGCAGTTCGCGCAGGCGCCGATGCGCCAACTCGACGTGCCCGTCGGCGGCAACGCGGAAACCGAGTCCGAACTCGGCGTTGTCCTCGAATAGCGAGTTCGACCAGGCGGGCCCGCGCCCGTCGTCGTCGACGGTCCACGGGGTCGTCGGCAGGTTGCCGCCGTAGATCGACGAGCAGCCGGTCGCGTTGGCGACCATCAGCCGGTCGCCGAACAGTTGCGAGAGCAGCTTCACGTACGGCGTCTCGCCGCAGCCCTCGCAGGCACCGGAGAACTCGAACAGCGGCTCGAGGAACTGGGTGCCGCGCACCGTGCCGAAGTCGACACGCGACCGGTCGGTCGAAGGCAGGGTTTCGAAGAAAGCGATGTTGTCCCGCTCGGTGGCAACGAGCGGCTCCCTCTCGACGAGGTTGATCGCCTTGCGGACCGGATCACCGGGTGTCTCGATCGGACACGCCTCGACGCACAGCCCGCAGCCCGTGCAGTCCTCGACGTAGACCTGCAGCGTGTAACGGGCATCGGGCAGACCGACCGCATCGAGCGGCGCCCACCGGAACCCGTCGGGTGCGCCCTTCAACTGGGATTTGTCGTACTGGCGCGAGCGGATGACACTGTGCGGGCAGACGAAGCTGCAGTTGCCGCACTGGATGCACGTCTTGGGATCCCACTGCGCGACGAACTGCGCGATGTTCCGTTTCTCGTAGGCCGCGGTGCCGCTCGGGTAGGTGCCGTCGACCGGCAGCACGCTCACCGGGAGGGCGTCACCCCGGCCGGCCATCATCTCGGCGGTGACGGTGCGGACGAACTCGGGTACGTCGTCGGGGACGATGCGCGGCAGTCCGCGCGTCGCGGTCACCTTCTCGGGCACCTCGACTCGGTGCAGACCGTCGAGGGCGCGGTCAACAGCGGCCTGGTTGCGCTCGACCACCTCGGCGCCGCGTCGGCCGTAGGTCTTCTTGATCGCCTTCTTGATCCGGTCGATCGCGACCTCGCGGGGCAGTACTCCCGAGATGGCAAAGAAGCATGTCTGCAGGACGGTGTTCGTCCGCCCGGCAAGGCCGACCTCGCGGGCGATCTGGCCGGCATCAATCACGTAAAGCTCGATGTGTTTGGCGATGATCTGCTCTTGGACCGGACGGGAGAGCGAGTCCCAGACCTCTTCGGGCGGATGCGGGCAGTTGAGCAGCAACGTCGCGCCCTCAGCCGCCGGTCCGAGCACGTCCGCCCGATCGAGCAACCCGAACTGGTGGCAGCCTATGAAGCTCGCCTGGCTGACAAGATACGGCGCCCGGATCGGCTTCGGACCGAATCGGAGGTGGGACACTGTCTGCGAGCCGGACTTCTTCGAGTCGTAGACGAAGTAGCCCTGTGCGTTGAGGCCTTCTTCGTCGCCCAGGATCTTGATCGTGTTCTTATTGGCACCAACCGTTCCGTCCGATCCGAGACCGAAGAAGATCGCGCGGACCGTCTCGGCGGGCTCGATGTCGAGCGAGGCGTCATAGTCGAGACTCGTCCCGGAGACGTCGTCGTTGATGCCTATCGTGAACCGGCGCCGCGGTCGCTCGGCGGCAAGTTCGTCGAGCACACCGCGCACCATGCCCGGAGTGAACTCCTTCGAGGACAGGCCATAGCGGCCACCGATCACCTCCGGCATCACCGTTCGTTCGCCGGCGACGTGCGCCTCGCTCAGCGCGGCGATCGTGTCGAGGAAGAGCGGCTCGCCCAACGAGCCGGGTTCCTTCGTCCGGTCGAGGACGGCGATGCGCCGCGCCGTCGCGGGGATTGCCGCGAGGAGTTCTCGCGCCGGGAACGGGCGGTACAGGCGAACCTGAACCACGCCAACCCTTTCGTCCTGGCCTTCCAGCCAGGCGACCGTCTCCCGGGCCGTCTCCCCACCTGATCCCATGATCACGAGCACACGCTCGGCTTCGGGGTGCCCCGTGTAGTCGACGACGTGATAGCGCCGGCCGCTGCGAGCAGCGAGACGTGACATCGCCTCCTCGACTGCGTCCGGGACGCGCGCGTAAAACGGGTTCACCGTTTCGTGCGCCTGGAAGCAGACGTCGGGGTTTTGGGCTGTTCCCCTGATGAACGGGCGTTCCGGTGAGAGCGCGCGGTCGCGATGCGCCCGAATGAGCTCCTCGGATATGACAGCGGCAAGGTCGTCGTCGCTGAGCAGTTCGACGGTGTTCAACTCGTGCGAAGTGCGAAACCCGTCGAAGAAGTGCAGGAACGGTACCCGCGTGACGAGCGTCGCGCTGTGCGCGACGAGCGCCAGGTCGTGGGCCTCCTGGACCGACGCCGAAGCGAGCATCGCAAAACCCGTTTGACGGACCGCCATCACGTCCGAGTGATCGCCGAAGATCGACAGTCCCTGGGCTGCGAGCGACCGCGCCGCGACGTGCAGCACCGCCGGCGTCAGTTCGCCGGCGATCTTGTACATGTTCGGGATCATCAGCAAAAGGCCCTGCGAGGCGGTGAATGTCGTCGCCAGGGCACCACTCTGGAGCGCGCCGTGCAGCGCGCCTGCCGCGCCCCCTTCGCTCTGCATCTCGACGACGATCGGCACGTTGCCCCAGAGGTTGGTCCTCTTGTTGCTCGCCCACTCGTCGGCGAACTCCGCCATCGGCGAGGACGGAGTTATCGGGTAGATGCAACAAACCTCGCTGAGTCGGTACGCAACCGAGGCCGCAGCCTCGTTACCGTCGATCGTCACTCCCATTTCAGCTCGCCTCCGCCACCATCTCGATCGCATGTACCGGACATTGCTCGAAGCACGCTCCGCAGCCCGTGCAGCGGTCGTAGTTGAACCGATAGCGGTTCCCGACGCCGAGCTTGATCACGGCGTCCTCCGGGCAGGAACCGAGGCAACCGTCGCATTCGAAGCAGTTGCCGCACGACAGGCACCGACCCGCCTCGTACACCGCCTCCTCGGCGGAAAGGCCTCCGGTGACCTCATCGAAATCCGTGACGCGTTCCTCGGGCGTTAGCTCGGGCTGCAGGCGCCGCGCGTTGTCGCCGAAGTACCACAGGTGCAGGCGCTCGAACGCCGCCAGTTCGTGCTTCGCGACGCTCGGTGCGTTCTGGTTCAACAGCCACGCGTCGATGTGACGGGCGGCCTTCTTCCCGTGGCCGACGCCGACGGTGACGGTTCGCTCGCTCGGCACCATGTCGCCACCGGCGAACAACCCGGGGGATCCGGTTTCGAGCGACGCCGACACCTTCACGGTGCCGTCCCTCTCGAACTCGACTCCCGGCACGCTGCGCAGGAACTCGGTGTCGGTCTCCTGCCCGAGGGCCAGGATCACGGTGTCCGCGGCGAGCGTTTCGAACCGACCGGTCGGCTGCGGGAAGCCCGTCTCGTCGAGCTCCATCACCTCGACCTGCATCTCCGGTCCGTCCATCGCCGTGATCGTGCGCAACCAGTTGATCCGGACGCCCTCGCGCTCGGCGTCCTCCGCCTCCTCGGCGTGGGCCGGCATCTGCTCGCGGGTGCGTCGGTACACGATGAGCGCCTCGTCAGCGCCGAGCCGTTTGGCGACCCGGGCGGCATCCATCGCGGTGTTGCCACCCCCGTAGACGGCGACCCGGCGGCCGATCACCGGCCGTTCACCGGAGGCGACGCTGCGCAGGAACGACAACGCGTCGAGCACCGGCCCGGTGTCGCGGGCGGGGATGTCGACCCGCCGGGACAAGTGCGCCCCCACGGCGACGAATACGGCGTCGAAGCGACCCTCTTCCCTCTCGGCGACGAGGTCGACGACCCGGTGATCGCCCGTCATGGTCACGCCGAACGCCGCGATGCGGTCGAGCTCCGCGGTGAGCACGTCGCGCGGCAGGCGGTAGGCCGGGATGCCGTAGCGCATCATCCCGCCCGGTAGGGTGCCCGCGTCGCGGATCTCCACCTCGTGGCCGAGCCGGGCGAGGTGGTAGGCCGCCGAGAGCCCGCTCGGGCCGGCCCCGATCACGAGGACACGCTTGCCGGAGCGGACCGCCGGCGGATCGAACTGCCAGCCGTTCTCGAGGGCGAGGTCACCGAGGAAACGCTCGACCGAGTGGATCGAAACGGCGCTGTCGAGGTTGCCCCGGTTGCAGGCGACCTCGCACGGGTGATAGCAGACGCGCCCGTGGACCGCCGGCAGCGGATTGTCGGTCACGAGCTGGCGCCAGGCCTGCTCGTGGCGGCCCGCCAGCGTGTGCGACAGCCAGGCCTGGATGTTCTCGCCAGCCGGACAACCCGCGTTGCAGGGTGGCAACAGGTCGACGTAGAGGGGCCGCCGCTCCCGAACGGGCCCCGAGTGGGTACGCCCGTGAGCGAGATCCGGCAACATTGCGACGTCCCACAACGGGCTGCTCATGACAGGTTCCACTCCTTAGGGGCCATGGCCGTCAAGCTAACTGGCCGAGTCCCCCGCTGCCAGGGAATTAGGACCCCGACCTGTAACTCGGTCGCCGCCGACCGCACAAGCTCTTCGAACGCCAACAACGACATCACCTTCGCATCGGACCGCCCGCCCCGATCCTTATCCGACCGTCGTGAGTGCCCCCATCGGCCCTCGGGTCGCGTCTCAACGGCGACACATCATCAGAGGCACCGGGCCCCGGGATCCTCGACCGAGGAGGACTCCGTTGTCCGGCCCATTCCCTCGGGCGGCAATCTCGGAGTCGCCCGGAGGGCGGAAACGCCCGTCGGCGACGAGCGGGCCAGACCGGCCTGTGTCGTCAGCGATACGAACGCGACCGCGTCATGGCAGCGTACCTGACGCTCGACCGGGACCTAAGTCCCTGTTTTGCGACCAGGACCGGACGCGACGCGACAAATCCCGCTAGAACAGGCTGCCGCCGCCGAGCCCCTGGCCGGGACCCCCGGCTCCCTGGCCGGTCGCTCCCGTCGCCCCCGAGACGCCGGTCGCCTGACCGGACGCTCCCGTCGCCCCCGGGCGGAAGGGACGTTGAGTGGGGCCGCCCTGCCCGCGGCCGAAGCCGAACCCGCCGAAATCACCGAAGCGGTGGCCGAGACGGAGCCGATGACCGAAGCCGAACAGGCCCTGCCGCTGGCTGCCCGCGATGACCACCTCGGTGGCCGTCACCGTCGTGCCCACCGTCGTGCCGAAGACGCCGACGAACTCACCCTGCGTCACGTCGTCGATTGTCGGGTTCGAGACGCCGTACTCGGCGTAGGTCGTCGTTCCGGTGACATCGACGGTGACGGTCGCTCCGTTGAAGGCCATGACCGTGAAGCCCGAGGACGTCGGAGCCGCCTGGACCGTTCCGGCCGTCGCGTAATCCCGGTTCACCCGCGGCTGGCAGACGGCGACCTCAGTCGCCGTCACCGTCCCGTCCGACATCACGCCGAAGACGCCGACGACCTCACCCGGCGACAGGTCGTCGAGCGCGATGCCCGGCGCGCCGCGCTCGAAATACGTCGTCGACGACGTGACGACGACGGCGACGTTTTGCCCGTTGAAGGTCGTGATGGTGAACCCGGTCGAGTTCGGCGTGCCCTCGATCGTTCCCACCGTCGCGTACCGGCCGCGCTGTCTCGACGGGCAAATCACGACTTCGGTCGCCGTCACCGTCCCGTCCGACATCGCTCCGAAGACCGCGACGAGCTCACCCTGTGAGACGTCGTCGAGCGTCGGGCTCGCGACGCCGCGCTCGACATAGGTCGTCGTCGCGCTGACGACGATGGTCACAGTCCCGCCGGACCGGGTCGAGACGGTGAAGCTGTTGAGAGATGGCGAGGCGGAGACAACGCCTGCGGCTGCCGGTTTCTCGTTGGCGCTCGCGCCGGCGTTCCTCTGAGCCCAGATGTTGACTTCGGTGGCGCTCACCGTCGTCCCGTCGATGGACCCGAAGACGGCGACGAGCGCGTTCTGCGTCACGTCGTCGAGCGAAGGACTCGAGACCCCACGTTCGACGTACATCGTCGAGTCATCAACCTCGATGCTCAGGATCGCGCCCGAGCGCGTGGTGATCGAGAAGGCGTTGTCAGCCGGCGCGCTCGTGACCGTGCCCGCGGCGACCGCACGACCGCCGGGTCCATTCTGGTGGTGCAACGCGGTGACGGACGCGCCAGATCCGCCGGCGAGGGCAGCGGTCAGCCCGAGGACCATCACAGCGGCGACAACGACGCGGCTCGCGGGCGCGAACACGCGTCTGCGGCGGAGTGCTTCACGAGAGCGCGACATGGCGGCCTCCACGGTCGATCTCGCGACAGTGTGGCAGGTCACCACGCACAACCCATGAGAAAACCGTTATGGAACTGTGAAGACGCCCGAATTCATCACAGCACGTGGCAAGAACGCGAGGCAGGTCGCGCGTTTGGCAGTCGATGCCTGGTCAAGGTCCGTCAGTCGCAGCTGGCGACTGCAGCTGCGGCTCCTGGCCGGGCGAATCTTGCCCGCGCGTCAACCCTGGGGTCACCCGCGGGTCACGGTTCCGGAATCGCGCCAAAGGCGGCTTCAGCCGGACCGAGCCTCTCGCCATGACGGGTCGGAGGCGCCTTCGCCCAGGTCGCGAGTATCGACCCGACGATGATCACCGGGAAGCCGATCGCGATGCCGAGGGTGAAGGGCTCTCCGAGGGCCACGATTCCGAGCAGGAGCGCGACCGCCGGGTTCACATAGGTCACCACCGTCGCTCGCGTCGGTCCGATCTCCCTTATCAGCGCGAAGAACAGCATGAACGCGAGCACGGTGCACACGACCGCCAGAGTGGCAACGGACTCGGCCGTCTCGGCGTGAAAACGTCTCGGCAGGTGCGTGAGCGCGAAGGGCATGTAGACAAGCGCCGTCACGACCATTGAAGCGGTCACGACCTCGAAGCTGGGCGCAGTTGCGAGACGACGGCTGACGATCATCGGCGCGACCGAGTAGCCGATGGCACAGATGACGATCTCGCCCATGGAGACGAGATTCGATCCCTTGACCCCGACTCCCGCGAGGATGATGACGCCGGCGAACCCGAGGATGAGCCCGGATACCCGCCGCCCACCCAGGTGTTCGTGTCCCCTCCCCCAGGCGATGAGCGCGCCGAAGATCGGCACCGTCGCGACCAGCAGGCCGGCCAGTGAGCTCGTCAACCTCTGTTCCGCGGTCGCGAGCAGGAACCAGGGGACGGTGATCTCGGTGACCGTGTAGGCGAGGACGTAGGGCCAATGGTCGATCAACGCGCGCCATCGGCGGCGACGGACCGCGAACGGCAGCAGCAACACCGAGGCGAGCCCGGTGCGCATGAAAACGAGCGTTGCCGGGTCGAGGTCTCGAACGGCGATCCGGATGAAGAAGTACGGAAGCCCCCAGATCACCGCGATGGCGGCGAACAGCACCCAGCCCCGTCTGGACATCGTCGACCTAGACCGAACCGGTACCGGGTCTCGGGACACCGACGCTTGCTGCCCGGCCGGATCCGGCACGCGAAACACCCAATCGCATCCCCCAACGGTAGAGGGCGCGACTGACCACCCAAAACGACGGGCACGATTCGCACGACGGGCCGCGCGCCATGCGCCAGAATTGGCGACGTGCTGACATCGCCGACGCTGCGCGGGCGCTTCGTCCAGCTCGAACCCCTCGACACCCGCCACATACCCGGTCTCACCGTGGCGGCCGGCGAGGAACGCTCCTCGTTCGCGTTCAGCGAGGTCCCGAACGGCGTCGAGGAGGTGACGCACTACGTCGAGGAGAACATCAACCTCTCCCTCTCGGCCCGGCAGGTCCCGTTCACCGTGCGCCGGCTGTCCGACGACCGGATCGTCGGTGCGACCCGTTTCATGGACCTCGAGGTGTTCGAGTGGCCACCACCCTGGCCCCCGGGGGTGACGAGGGGACCCGCCCCTTCGGACGAGAACCCACCGACGGTCGCCGAGATCGGCGGCACCTGGTACGCGGCGTCGGCCCAGAGGACGGTCGTCAACACCGAGTGCAAGCTGTTGCTCCTCACCTTCGCCTTCGAGGAGTGGGGCGTGCTTCGCGTCACGCTGAAAACCGACGCCCGCAACGAACGTTCACGCACAGCGATCCTCCGGCTCGGTGCAGCCTTCGAGGGGGTCCGTCGGATCCATGCGCCGGCGGTCGACGGCGCGGTGCGCGATACCGCCTACTACTCGATCGTCGCCGCCGAATGGTCGGGGGTTCGCGCCCACCTGGAAGCACTGCGGGACCGGTGAGTCCCTCCGGGATCACCGGTACCCCGGGCCTTCGCGGCACCGGGGCCTCTGCTCAGGGCGAGGCCTAACTCGAACCGTCGAGTTGCAGCAGCAGCGCCTGTACGAGAAGCGCCTCGTTCGCGTTCCGGCCGAGGTGGGCCGCCGCCCCGTCGATCGCCCCGCACGCCGCGATGAGCGACGCTGCCCGGCGCGCCGGGAGGTTCTCCGCGCCGAGCCGGGAACGGTAGGCGGAGGCGAGCGTCGCCAGGCCGGCACGCAGCTCGTCCGTGCGGACCTGCCGTTGCTCGCGCCGGTGGCGTTCCTCTATCGCCTTGCGTCCCGGGGCCCGACGCTCTCCAGCGAGCTCGGCGGCGGCGTCGAAGCTGGCGAGTTCCGCCTCCTGGCGCTCCGTGAGCACGACGAGCAGGTCATCGGTCGCCGCGAGCAGCTCCGCGGCGAGCTTCGCGACCGCGGCACCTGTGCCGTCGAGCCGTTCGGGGACGGACCGCCAGCGGGCTTCGCGCGCGACGAATCCCGGGTCCCCGATGAGCAGCCGCGCCCGGTCGAGCCGACCGTTCGCCGCCGAGGCGGCCGCCAGCGCGACCTCCTCCGTTGCTCCCGAGTCCCGCAGGGCGCCCGCGATGCTCTCGATGTCGAGCGGCGCGAATTCGATCTCGACGCATCGGCTCGCGATCGTGACGAGCGCGGGTGGGCGGGCGTCGGCGAGCACGATGATCACCGTCGTCGCGGGCGGTTCTTCGATCGTCTTCAGCAGCGCCGGGGCGGCGCGGTCGACGAGATGGAAATCGGTGAGCACGAGGACTTGGCGGTTGGCGATCCGCGGCGTCCTCTGGGCGAGCTGGGTGACCTCACGCGCTTCGTCGACGAGGATCGACGCACCGTGCCGTTCGACGAGGACGACATCCGGGTGTCGTCCCGCCAAGACATCGCGGCACGACGGGCAGTCACCGCACCCCCCGTTCGGACAGACGAGCGCCGCCGAGAACGCACGCGCCGCCTCACGCTTCCCCGCCCCCGGCGGGCCGACGAATAGGAAGGCGTGGACGGGCGATGCGACGAACGAGCCGAGGAGCGCCCGTACACGGGGTTGCCCGACGATGCGGTCGAGGATGGGCGGGTTCGACACAGTCGCGTGTGCAGACCTCGACGAGGTCCTCACCTCGCCCTCACACGACGCCGCCGGCACCGGCGATGCCGAGGCGAGCCGTGACGCGGGCGCGGACGCGACCGGCGACCTCGTCCACCGGACCCGCCGCGTCGACGACCACCCAGTGATCGGGATCGGCGCGCGCCAGCTCGCGGAAGCCCTTGGCGACCCGGTCGAAAAACGCCCGGTCCTCCTTCTCGAAGCGGTCATCGGGCTCGTCCTGGCGCGCCGCGCCGACTTCGGGTGGAAGATCGAGCAACACGACGAGATCCGGCTCGAGACCGGCGCAACCGAGGTCGTTCGCCGCGGCAATTGCCGCGAGCGGCAGGCGTCGGCCGAATCCCTGGTAGGCGAGCGTCGAGCCCGAGAAGCGATCACACACGACGTCGCGCCCAGCTTCCAGCCAGGGCCTGATCCGTTCGGACACGTGCTGGGCCCGTGCCGCGAGCATCAGCATCAGCTCCGCCCGTGCGTCGAGCGGCGCGAGTTCCCTGTCGAGCAGGAGGTCCCGGATCCTCTCCCCGATCTCGGTCCCACCCGGTTCGCGGGTCAACTCCGCGCCGAGATGCGCCGCGAGGAGTTCGGCCTGCGTCGACTTGCCGCACCCCTCACCGCCCTCGAGAACGATGAACCTCCCGAGCGGAACCATCAGTTCCGACACTACGACACGGGAAGTTCGCGGCGACCGACAGGCCGTTCAGCCCGGGCGGGTCCGGCGCGTGACCTTCTTGCGTGCACTCGTGGCCGGAGCGGCTTTCGTCGCCCGCTTGGCGGCGGACTTCTTCGCCATCGTCTTCTTCGCCACCGTCTTCTTCGCCACCGTCTTCTTCGTCACCGTCTTCTTCGCCACCGTCTTCTTCGCGGCCCGCGCCCGGCGGGGAGTCCGCGGGCTGGCGGCGCGTCGCTCAGCGAGCAGCTCGGCCGCGCGTTCGAGCGTCAACGAATCGGGATCGTCACCGCGCCGCAGTGACGCGTTCACCGTGCCGTCGGTGACGTAGGGGCCGAAACGGCCTGCACGCAACAGGATCGTCGATCCCGACTCCGGATCAGGTCCGAGATCCCGTCCCGGGGAACCGCCGGTCTGTCCGAACCGCCGTTCTTTGGGGCGCGAGAAGAGCTCGAGCGCGCCGGCAAGGTCGATTGCTAACAGCTGCTCCTCGGACCCGAGACTGCGCGACTCCTTGCCCCGCTGCAGGTACGGCCCGTAACGGCCGTTGCGGGCGACGATCTCGTCGCCCGTCGCCGGGTCGACTCCGACGACACGGGGGAGATGGAGCAACTCGAGCGCCTCGGCGAGCGTCAGCGTGTCCGGCGTCATCGACTTGAAAAGCGAGGCCCGCGGGGGCTTCGCCCCCTTGATCTCGGACACGCCGAGCTGGACATACGGTCCGAAACGACCCACGCGGACGGAGACGATGAGCCCGGTCGCCGGGTCGACGCCGAGCTCGCGGTCACTCGGCGGCGTCACGAGGAGCTCGAGGGCGCGCTCAAGGGAGAGCTCGTCGGGCGCCAGGTCCGCCGGGATCGACACGCGATCCTCGCCGCGCTGTAGGTACGGGCCGAACCGCCCCACCCGGACGACAACCGGGGTGCCGTCGCCGTCGTTACCGAGCGGGATCGAGTTGACCTCGCGGGCGTCGATCTCGCCGAGACGGTCGATGACCGCCTGGTGCAGGCCGTGGCCGTCTTCCACCGAGGCGGGGCGGCCGTCACGGCTCATCGTCCCGTCGCCGAAGTAGAAGCGCTCGAGCCAGGGGATCGCCTCCTTGGTCCCCGCCGCGATCTCGTCGAGGTCGTCCTCCATCGCGGCGGTGAAGTTGTAGTCGACGAGCGACGGGAAGTGCGCCTCCAAGAGGCCGACCACGGCGAAGGCAAGGAAGGCGGGGACGAGGGCGCTGCCCCGCTTCCAGACGTAACCGCGGTCCTGGATCGTCTGCAGGATGCTGGCGTAGGTGGACGGCCGCCCGACGCCGAGCTCCTCGAGACGTTTGACGAGCGACGCCTCCGTGTAACGGGCGGGGGGTCTCGTCGCATGCTCCTCGGTGGCGAACGACTTCAGCGCGAGTGGCGCACCCGCCTCGACGGCCGGAAGGCGGACCTCGTCGTCGCGGCGCGATTCGTCCGTCTCGTCCTCGCCCTCCCGGTAGACGCGGAGGAACCCGGGCGAGGTGATCACCGTCCCGGACGCGACGAACTCTGCCGCGGTGCCCCGGGCCGCGACCGGGGACGCCGTCGTCGTGGCGCCAACGACACGGAGCCGGGCGGTCATCCCGGTCGCGTCGATCATTTGCGAAGCGAGCGTCCGCTGCCAGATGAGCTCGTAGAGCCGACACCCTTCAGGACCGGCGGCCGACGCGATCTCGTCGGGCAACCGGAAGCTGTCGCCAGCGGGGCGGATCGCCTCGTGCGCTTCCTGGGCGTTCTTCACTCGTCGTTCGTAGGTGCGCGGTCGCTCCGGCACGAGCGCCGCGCCGTAGAGCTGCGTGGCTTGGGCGCGCGCCGCGGCGATCGCCGTCGCCGACAGCGTCGTCGAGTCCGTCCGCATGTAGGTGATGTGGCCCTGCTCGTAGAGACGTTGCGCGACCTGCATCGTGCGCTGGGCCGAGAAACCGAGCTTGCGGGCCGCCTCCTGCTGGAGCGTCGAGGTGATGAAGGGAGCGGACGGCGAACGCCGGTAGGGCTTCGTCTCGACGGCGGCGACCGAGAACGACGCGGCCCGGAGCGCCGCGGCGATCGCCGGGGCCGACGCCGCGTCGAGGAGAACCGGTCCGTCGTCGCGGGCGAGCTCCCCCGTGGACGTGAAGTCCGACCCCTGGGCGATCGACCGGTCGCCGAGGCCGACGAGCTCGGCGGTGAACTGCTCGCCGCCTCTGGTCGCGAAGTCCCCGGCGAGGCTCCACCACGTCCCGGAGCGGAACCTCATCCGCTCGCGCTCGCGCTCGACGACGATGCGCGTCGCGACGCTCTGGACGCGCCCGGCTGAGAGGCCCTGCATGACTTTCTTCCAGAGGACCGGCGAGAGCTCGTAGCCGTAGAGGCGGTCGAGGATCCGGCGCGCCTCCTGGGCGTCGACGAGACGGCGGTCGAGCTCGCGAGGGTGGTCGATCGCGGCCTCGATCGCGGGGCGCGTGATCTCGTGGAAGACCATCCGCTTCACGGGGACCTGCGGCGAGAGCACCTCCAGCAGGTGCCAGGCGATCGACTCGCCCTCGCGGTCCTCGTCCGTCGCGAGGTAGAGCTCGTTCGCCTCGGCGAGGAGCGTGCGCAACTTGCGCACCTGGTCCTGCTTCTCGCGGGCGACGACGTAGAGCGGCTTGAAGCCGTTCTCGACGTCGACCCCGAGCCGGGACCACGACTCCGACTTGTACGCCGCGGGGACCTCGGCGGCGGACCGCGGCAGGTCACGGATGTGCCCGATCGACGACTCGACGAGGTAACCGGTGCCGAGGAAGCGCGCGATCGTCTTCGCCTTGGCAGGCGACTCGACGATCACGAGCGGCTTTCGCACAGGAAACCCTCCGGAACGGTGGCGAAGGATAACGGCGCCCACCCGGTCCGGCCAGCACCCCTGCGCCTGACTACGACGGCCCGCGTCCCCAATGAGTTGTAACGGCACCCCGTACCGTGTTCGATAGGAGCGTGGACGCGGCCCGAAAGTACGGTCCGCCGACGTCTCGGCTGCCGTCGCGATGAGCGCCGTGACCGAGTCGGAGATCTACGCGCGCTGGCCGCAGCCCCTCGACGAGGCGGCGTTTTTCGACCTCGACAAGACCGTCATCGCCAAGGACGCCATGGTGGCGTTCGGCGGGCCGCTGCGCAAGCACGGCCTCATGAAACGACGCTCGCTCGCCCAGGTCGTCCTCGCCGAGGTCATCTACCTCATCCTGGGCTCGAACGACCGGCGGCTCGACCGCATCCGGGCCGCGATCCTGCGGCTCACGAAGGGCTGGTCGCGGGCCGAGGTCGTCGCGATCGTGGACGACGCCCTCGAGAGCGTGGTCGAGCCGATCATCTACGACGAGGCGATGGACCTGATCGACGACCACCACTCAGCCGGACGCAAGGTCGTCATCGTCTCGGCGTCGCCGATCGAGATCGTCCAGCCGCTCGCCCGGCATCTCGGGGTCGATGCCACGATCGCGAGCGAAGCGGCGGTCGACGCCCGGGGTTGCTACACGGGCGAGCTCGCCTTCTACGCCGCCGGGCCGCAGAAGGCCGACGCCGTCCGCGCCTACGCCTCGCGGGCCGGGGTCGACCTCTCACGTTCGTACGCCTACAGCGACTCCGTCACCGACCTGCCGCTCTTGGAGGCCGTCGGCCACCCGGTCGCCGTGAACCCGGACCGCGCCCTCGCCAAGGTCGCTGCGGAACGCGGCTGGGATGTCGAGAGCTTCATCCGGCCGGTCCGCCTGCGGGACCGGGTCCGCGACCGGATGCGCGCGGTGCCGTCCCGACCCGCCATCGCCATCGGGACGAGCACGGTGATCGTCGGCATCGGCGCCGCCGCTTTCGGCTGGTGGCTCCATTCGCGTCGACGCGAGCTACCGGTCGTCCGCACGATCCACGTCGTTTGACTCCTCCCCACGGCCAGAGCCGGGGGCTTTCGTCCCGCACCCCATTCCCGTGAGCGACAGGCGCGCTCAGTCGGAGCTGAGGCGCCTCGCGACGACGAAGCCGAGCGCGACGAGCGCGGCCAGGATGAGGAGCTTCTTCAACATGCCCGCATCGTAACGGGCGCGGGCGCGCTCCCCGGGTAACCGGCGCGCCGCTTCGGCGGTGCTCAGACCGTGAGCAGGTCGCGCGCGCCGGTGTCGCTCGAGGGGTGGCGGAGCTTGGACATCGCGCGCGCCTCGATCTGCCGGATCCGCTCACGGGTCAGGTTGAAGTGCTCACCGACCTCTTCCAAGGTGCGAGGTTCGCCGCGGTCGAGCCCGAAACGCAGGCGCAGGATCTCGCGCTCGCGCTCATCCAGGGGCGCGAGGAGACGGTTGATCTCGACCGGCAGCAGCGCCGTCGCCGCCATCTCGAACGGCGACTCCGCCGAACGGTCCTCGACGACGTCGCCGAGCTCGGCGTCGCCGTCCTCACGCAGCGGCTCGGAGAGCGAAAGCGGCTCGGCGCGGAACCGCAACGCCTCGATCAGCTTGTCCTCGGGCAGTTCGACCTCGGCACCGAGCTCGGCGAGCGTCGCCGGGCGGCCGAATTTCAGCTCGAGGCGCGCCTGGGCCTTTTGTACGCGCGCAAGCGTGTCGCCGGCGTGGACCGGCAGCCGGATCGTCCTGCCCGTGTTGGCGATGCCACGGGTGATCGCCTGGCGGATCCACCAGGTGGCGTACGTCGAGAACTTGAAGCCCTTGCGCCAGTCGAACTTCTCGACCGCGTGCATGAGGCCGAGGTTGCCCTCCTGGATGAGGTCGAGGAGCGGCAGCCCCGACGCCTGGTACTTCTTCGCGATCGACACGACGAGCCGGAGGTTCGACTGGACGAACGTGCGCTGGGCCTCGTCGCCCTGGCGGACCATCCGCCGCAGCTCGCGCCGGCGCGCCGGGGTGATGCCCTTCGGCGGCTTGGCGATCTCGGCCTCGGCCTGGCCGCGGCGCTCGATCGCCTGGGCCAGGCGGACCTCGTCATCCTTGGTGAGCAGCGGGTACTGGCCGATGTCCGTCAGGTACAGCCGGACGAGATCTTCCTCGTCGCGCTCGACTCGCTCCTTTGCCAATTCGGTCCGGTCCTCCGTGGGTTGGTGGCGCCACCGGGAGAGGGCTCCCGACGCCCAACTACCTAACGGCGTCTTTCGTGGCGGCGGTAACTGCTTCGATCCGCACCGAATCTGACCAGTTCCCCCAATCAGTGTAACGACGGAGTCAAGGGGCTCCCGCACGCTCCCTACCTGGGACGACGCTGACGAGGCGGTCTCAGGCCGGGCGGCGCAGCGGCCCGAAGGGCCCCCCGGCCGCCTCGAGCAGTGTTCGCGCGCGCGCGGCGCGCGCGCTCCTCCCGCCGCCCGGTGCGAGCTCGCGGCCCTCGGCGGCAACGGCCTCGAGGTCCGCCAGCACCCGGCGCAGGGTCCGGCGCACCTCGGTGCCGGACGGGGACCCCGCCGCGGCCAGGTGCTCGGCGTAGGCGGCGGCCATCGCCGGGTAGGCGACCCCGACGAGCGCGTCGAGGATCTCGGCGTCCTCACCGGGTCCGGCGAGCACGTCGAGGAGCTCCTCGAACCCCTCACCGGGCGAGCCGCTCAGCGCCGCGGCCGGGCCGAGCCCGTCCGCCACCGGGAGCAGCTCTTCGAGGAGCCCGGCCCGGAAGCCGTGGGCGCGGCTCGCCCCTGCGAGGTAGACGACGGCCGCGGCCCCGTCGCAGCGCGGGGCGCGCTCGCCGAGGCGGGCGAAGAACGAGAGCTCGACGTGGCGGCTGCGCCCGACGAGGTCCGCCGTCTCGGCGAGCGTCAGCGGTGCCGTCACCGTGACCCGGTCGCGGTCGGGGGCCGGCCGGCGGGGAAGCGGTTCGTGATCGGCATCCGACGGTCCTTGCCGAACGCCCTGCTCGTCACGCGCGGCCCGGGCGGCGCCTGGCGCCGCTTGTACTCGGCCGCGTCGACGAGGTCGAAGATCCGCCGGACCGTCGCCACCTCGAAGCCGGCGGCGACCAGGTCGTCGACGGTCGCGTGCCGCTCGACGTAGGCCTCGAGGATCGGGTCGAGCACGTCGTAGGGGGGCAGTGAGTCGTCGTCTCGCTGGTCCGGGCGCAGCTCGGCCGAGGGCGGCTTCGTGAAGATCTCCGCGGGGATGAGCTCCCGCCCGGCATTCGCGTTGCAGTGCCGGGCGAGGTCGTAGACGAGGAGCTTCGGCACGTCCCGGATGACGGCGAAACCGCCGGCCGTGTCCCCGTAGAGCGTCGAATAGCCCACCGCGGTCTCGCTCTTGTTGCCCGTCGTGAGCACGAGCCAGCCGAACTTGTTCGAGAGCGCCATGAGCAGCGTCCCACGGATCCGCGCCTGGAGGTTCTCCTCGGCGACGCCGGGAGGCCGGCCGGCGAAGCTCGGGGCGAGGAGCTCGAGCATCGCCTCGTGGGCCTTTTCGATCGGGATCACGACGAGGTCGATGCCGAGGCTTGCCGCGAGCGCGGTCGCGTCGGCGAGCGAGCCGGGCGAGGAGAAGCGCGACGGCATCGCCACGCCGTGGACGCGGGCGGGCCCGACGGCGTCGACGGCGATCGCCGCGACGAGTGACGAGTCGATCCCGCCCGACAGCCCGATGACGCAGTCGGCGAAGCCGTTCTTCGAGACGTAGTCCCGGGTCGCCAGCACGAGGGCTTCGTAGGTCTCGGCGTCGCCGTCGAGCACCTCGGCGGGTCCCCCAGGGACGGGGGCGGCACCGCGCCGGCGCGGTCCGCTCACCTCGACGACACCGGCCCGGGACCCCCCGCGCTCTCCGGCGAAGGGGACGTCGACGACGGCGACGTCTTCCCGGAATTGGGCGGCCGAGGCGAGCATTGTGCCGTCGGCGGCGACGACGGTCGAGCCCCCGTCGAAGACGAGCTCGTCCTGGCCTCCGACGAGGTTCACGTAGACGACGGGGCATCCGGACTCTGCCGCCCGGTCGACGAGGATCTCCCGGCGTTCGGCGCGCGCCCCCGCCCGGTACGGCGAGGCGTTCAGCGAGACGACGATCTCGGCCCCCGCCGCGGCGAGCCGGGCGACCGGACCCGACGGCACCCAGGCGTCCTCGCAGATCACGACGCCGACGAGCGCACCGCCGATCCGGAACACGGGCGAGTCGCCCGCCCCCGGCACGAACCAGCGCTGCTCGTCGAACACGCCGTAGTTCGGCAGCAGTTCCTTCACCGCCACGCCGCACACCCGGCCCAGCCGGCAGACGGCGGCGAGGTTACGTAGCCCGCCGGATTCGGCGACGGAGCCAACGATCGCCGCGCACCCGCCCGAGCGGGCGGCCACCGCGCGCAGCGCCGCCTCGCTTGCCGCGACGAAGTCCGGCTCGAGCAGCAGGTCCTCGGGCGGGTACCCCGTCAGGGCGAGCTCCGGGAGCACCGCGACGTCGGCGTCCAGGGATTCGGCGCGCGCCATCGCGTCGAGCACGCGCCGGACGTTGCCGTCAAAGTCGCCGACCACCGCATCGATCTGGCACAGCGCGACGCGAAGCTGGCCCACGGCGTCATCGTAGCGACGGGACCTGCACGTCCCCGGGGCCCGGCGGCTCGCCCGCCGTTTGGCCGGATGCGCGGGGTCTGCGAAACTTGTCGGTGCGATCCTTTCGATCGCGGGCGTCTGTGGCCGCGGAAGGATGACCTCGATGGAGAACCAGCGCGAGTACGTCCTAAAGACGGTGGAGGAACGCGGAGTCCGCTTCATCCAGCTCTGGTTCACCGACGTGCTGGGCACGCCGAAGACGTTCTCGATCCCCCCGGCCGAGTTCGAAAACGCGATCGACGAGGGGATGACCTTCGACGGCTCGTCGATCGACGGCTTCAGCCGGATCCAGGAGAGCGACGTGATCGCCCGCCCCGACCCGAAGACCTTCCAGATCCTCCCCGCGGGGTCCGGCGAGAACGCGACGGTCGCGCGCGTCTTCTGCGACATCTCGAACATCGACGGCACGCCGTTCGAGGGCGACCCGCGCCACGTGCTGCGCCGGGCGCTCGAGCGGGCCCACGAACGCGGCTTCAGCTTCTTCGCCGCGCCCGAGCTCGAGTACTTCTACTTCGCGAGCGCTGAGGCGGACGCCGACGTTCCCCCCCAGCCGCTCGACACCGGTTCGTACTTCGAGCTCACCGTGGCGGACCTCGCGACCGACCTCCGGCGCAAGACCGTGCTCACCCTCGAGGACATGGGCATCCCGGTCGAGTACGCCCAGCACGAGGACGCGCCGAGCCAGCACGAGATCGACCTGCGCTACACCGACGCCCTCACGATGGCCGACACGATCATGACGGTCCGCCTGCTGATCAAGCAGATCGCGCAGGAACACGGCGTCTACGCGTCGTTCATGCCGAAGCCCTTGGCCGGTGTCCAGGGCTCGGGGATGCACACGCACTGTTCGCTTTTCAGAGGGGACAAGAACGCCTTCTACGACGCCGAGGACGAGCACGGGATCTCGGCGACGGCACGGCAGTTCATCGCCGGGCTCCTCGAGCATGCCGGCGAGATCACCGCGGTCACGAACCAGTGGGTGAACTCCTACAAGCGCCTCGTCGCCGGCTACGAGGCGCCGTTCACGGTCTCCTGGGCGTACAACAACCGCTCGGCGCTCGTACGCGTGCCGGTCGTGAAGCAGGGCAAGTCCGAGTCGGCCCGTATCGAATACCGGTCGATCGACCCGGCGTGCAACCCGTATCTCGCCTTCGCCGTCATCCTCGCGGCCGGCCTGCGCGGGATCGAGAAGTCCTACGACCTGCCCGATGAGGCCGACGCCAACCTGTACACGATGTCCCCGCGCCAGCTCGCCGCCGCCGGGATCCGCTCGCTGCCGCGCACGCTCGACGAGGCGCTGCGCGCGATGGAGAGCTCCGAGCTCGTCCTCGACACCCTGGGCGACCACGTCTTCGAGTGGTTCCTCCGCAACAAGCGGGCCGAGTGGGAGGAGTACACCCGCCAGATCACGCCGTTCGAGCTCGTCCGCTACCTCCCAGCCCTGTAGGAGTCGCGGTGACCTCGCCCCGGACAAGGCCCTGACCCGTGGAACCACTGCTCTGCTTCCCGGACCCGCCGAGCCCCGAGCTCGCCAAGGCGCTCGACTCGGCCGGCTACTCGTTCACGCCGGTCGGCGACAGCGAGGCGCTGCGCGCCGTCGAGCCGACCGAGGGCTGGTCCGGTGCCGTCGTCTCCGCCGTCGAATCTCCCGAGGCGGCGTTCGCGTTCTGCGGGGCGCTGCGCCAGGGCGACGAGCCGGTCGCGCCGGTCCTCGTCGTCGTGACGCCCGACCAGCTCGGCACGCTCGACCGGCACAAGGAGCTCTTCGACGACTTCACGGTCACCGGCGCGTCACCGGACGAGGTCGAGACGCGCCTCGGCCGTCTGCTGTGGAAGACCGGGCGGGGCAAGCAGCACGACATCATCGCCTACGGCCCACTGGCGCTCAACCTCGAGACCTACCAGGCGGTCGTCGCCGGGCGTTCACTCGACCTCACGTTCATGGAGTACGAGCTGCTGCGCTTCCTCGCCGCCCACCCGGGGAAGGTCTTCACCCGTGAGGTGCTCCTCGCCCGGGTCTGGGGTTACGAGTACTTCGGCGGCGCGCGCACCGTCGACGTCCACATCCGGCGGCTTCGGGCCAAGCTCGGCGAGGAGAACGCCCATCTCATCGAGACGGTGCGAAGCGTCGGCTACCGCTTCGGCACGGCGCGCTGGAAGCCCTAGACCCGCGGCGAACCCGGCGTCGCCCCGACGGGCGGGCGGGCGTCGCCCGGGCTACGCGCCATCCGGTACGTACGCCCAGGCCTCGACCTCGACGAGCGCCCCGAACGGCAGGGCCGTGACCGCGACAGCGGAGCGGGCGGGAAGGTGGTCGCCGAAGGCCGCGGCGTAGGCCTCGTTCATCACCGCGTAGTCGCCCATGTCCGTGAGGAACACGGTCGTCTTGGCGACCGCGTCGAGCGACGACCCCTCGGCCCGGAGCACGGCCGCGAGGTTGGCGAGCGCCTGGGTGAGCTGTTCGGCGAGGCCGCCGGGGACGAGCGCGCCGTCGGCGAGCCCGATCTGGCCGGAGCAGATGAGCCACTCGCCCGCCCGCACGGCGGGGCGGTAGAAGCGCCGGGGCGGCACTGGCTCGGCGGGGCCGGGGCTCAGCTGAACGAGGAGCCGCAACCGCAGGTGCGGGTGGCGGCGGGATTCGTGATGTGGAAACCCGATCCCTGCAGGCCGTCGCTGAAGTCGAGCGTCGCCCCCTTGATGAGCTCGGCGCTCTCGGGGTCGACGACGACCTTCACCGCCCCGAAGGTGCGCACGATGTCGTCGTCGGCCACCTCGGCGTCAAAGAACATGTCGTAGCTGTAGCCGGAACATCCTCCCGGCCGGACCGCGACCCGGAGCGCGAGGGTCTCGCCGTCGGTCTCGGCGGCGAGCAACTCGGTGACCTTGCCGACCGCGGCGTCGGTGAGACTCACGGGGCTCGGCCGCTGACCGATCTTGACCGTCGTGGCGGTGTTCACAAATCGCTCCTTTGCAGCTGTCGACGCGATCCTAACTAGTCGGCCCCGCGATCCCGCCCGTTAGCATCGCTTCCATGCCTGCCGACCGTTCGCGGCCCGGCGTGGCGCCCCGCCCTCCGAGCCACGATGAGCTCCTCGCGGCGCTCCGCGACGTCGTAGATCCCGAGCTCGGCGCGGACATCGTCACGCTTGGCATGGTCCGCGGCGTCGCAGCCGGAGAAGGTCACGTGACCGCCGAGATCGCCCTCACCGTCGCCGGCTGCCCGCTCCGCACCCAGCTGCGCGATGACGTGACCCGGCGACTCGCCGCGCTTCCGGGTGTCGTGTCGGTCGAGGTCACGACCGGCGTGATGGGGCCCGATGAGCGGGCCCGCCTCATGTCGACGGCCCGCCGGGCCGCCCAAGGTCGCGCCGTGCGGGCGAGCTTCCCCGACTCGACCCGCGTCCTCGCGGTCGTCTCGGGCAAGGGCGGCGTCGGCAAGTCCACGGTGACGGCGAACCTCGCCGTCGCGCTCGCCCGCCGTGGTCTCGCGGTCGGTCTCCTCGACGCCGACATCTGGGGCTTCTCCATTCCCCGCCTGCTCGGCGTGGCCGGGCCGCTCGAGGTACGCGCCGGCCAGATCCTCCCGGCGGAGGTCGTCGTCGACGGACACGGGCTGCGCGTCGTGTCGATGGGATTCCTCGCCGACGAGAACGAGGCGATCATGTGGCGCGGCCTCGTGCTCGCCCGGGCGGTCCAGCACTTCCTCGAGGACGTCGCCTGGGGGCCGCTTGACTACCTGCTCGTCGACATGCCCCCGGGGACCGGCGACGTCCAGATGGCCCTCGCCCGGATGCTTCCCCACGCCGAGTTCCTCGTCGTCACCACGCCGTCGGCGGCGGCCGCCACGGTGGCGGGGCGCGCCGCCGACATGGCCCGCAAGGGCCACGTGCGCGTCGCCGGCGTGATCGAGAACATGGCCCCTTTCACGAGCGAGGACGGGCGACGTCACGCCATCTTCGGCGAGGGCGGGGGCGCGGCGCTCGCCGCCGAGATCGGCGTGCCGCTCCTCGGCTCGCTCCCCCTCGACCCGGGGCTCGGCAGCGCCGGCGACGACGGCGCGGTGGCCCGGCTCGCCATCGAGACCCCCGTCGCCCGGGTTTTCGCCGCGCTCGCCGAACGGCTCGCCACGCAAGTCGCGCCCCCCGTCGAGATGTCCGGATGCACGGCGCGCCTCATCGGGCACGTCGAGGAGGCACTGAGAGGCCCGCCGGCTGACGGGCCGTCCGGCTAGCCGGCGCGCCGTTCGAGGATCTGCTTGCGCTCGACCTCGTTGAGCCCGCCCCAGATCCCGTGGGGCTCGCGGATCCGGATGGCGTAGTCGAGGCAGGCGCGCTGGACCGGGCAGATTCCGCACATCTCCTTCGCCGCCTGCTCACGGTCGAGACGCTCGTCCTTGCCCTCGGGCTGGGTCGGGGGGTAGAAGACGACGGCCTGGGGACCGCGGCACGAAGCCCTCAGGTACCAGGACTGCCCGGATCGCTCGGCGATCACGAACCCCTCCCCGTCTCGTCCCTCCCGGGGCGAACGCTCCGACGGCACTCGACCGTCTCGCCGCGACCGGTCACGCGGCGGACTCGCTGCGCCGGACGCTACCGCCACGCGATGCACCTGACAAGGGGTTCTCGCTGACCTTTGCGGCCGCGCCACCCGGTCCGGAACCGGTCTGCTTGTAGCTTGGCGGTGGATGGACGTCACCGGATTCGTGCGCCGGAGCAACATCCTCGTCGTCGTCGGCAAGGGCGGCGTCGGCAAGACGACGACGAGCGCGGCGTTGGCGAACCTCGCCGCCGACGTTGGCCTCGACGTGCTTCTCGTCGCGCTCGACGACGCCTCGGGGCTCGCCGCGCTCTTCGGCTACGACGGTGCCCTCGCCTACGACGAGGTGACCGTGCGCGCGCCTGCGGGGACGCCCGCCTGCGGGGGCGAGCCGGGGGCGGCCAGGGTGCCCGGCCGGGTGCGGGCGAGGGTCGTCACCTCGGACGCGGCCCTCCTCGAGTACCTCGCCGTGCACGGCCTCGGGCGGTTCGCCGGCCGGCTCGTGCGCACCGGCGCGCTCGACGTCGTCGCGACGGCGATCCCGGGGATCCGCGAGATCCTCATCCTCGGCCGGATCCGCCAGCTCGAGGAGTCCGGCGCCGCCGACCTCATCGTCCTCGACGCCCCGGCGACCGGTCACGCCCTGAGCTTCCTCTCGAGCTCGGGCGGACTCGCCGACGCGGCCCGCGGCGGGCCGCTACGCGCCCAGGCCGACCAGGTCGTCGCCATGCTCACCGACCCGGACCGCTGCGAGGTGCTCCTCGTCACCATCCCGGAGGAGACCCCTGTCAACGAAGCGGTCGAGACCGCCTACCGGCTCGAGGACGAGATCGGGGTCGCCCTCGGCCCGGTCGTCGTCAACTGCTGCTACCCGGTGCTCGACCACCTCGAGGCGGACCCCGCGGCGGCGGCGCGGGCGGCCGGCTGCCCGGTGCCGTCGCCGGCCGCGGCCGGGGCGGTGAGCCGCGCCGCGGCCTTCCGGCGGGGGCGCCAGAACCTCCAGCGCGCCCAGCTCGCCCGGCTCGCCGACCGGCTGCCCTTGCCACGGATCGAGCTGCCGTACCTGTTCACCGCCGACGTCGGGCCCGCCGAGCTCGGCGTGATCGTGGCCGCGCTGCGCGCCGGCATCGAGGGGCTCCCGTGAGCGTCCTCGATGACGTCGTCGACTCGCGGTCGGTCATCGTCTGCTGCGGCTCGGGGGGCGTCGGCAAGACGACGGCGGCGGCGGCGCTCGCCATCGCGGCCGCGCTGCGGGGGCGCCGGGCCTGCGTCGTGACGATCGACCCGGCACGGCGGCTTGCCGACGCCCTCGGCACGAGAGGGATCGGCAACGAGCCGCACGAGATCGCCGGGCCGTGGCCCGGGGAGCTCCACGTCGTCATGCTCGACGCCAAGACGACCTTCGACGAGCTCGTCGGGCGCTACGCCCGCGACGCCGGCCAGACCGCCCGGATCCTCGAGAACCGCCTCTACCAGAACCTCGCGTCGGTCCTCTCGGGCACCCAGGAGTACATGGCGACCGAGAAGCTGTTCGAGCTGCACGAGAGGGCCGACTTCGACCTCATCGTCGTCGACACCCCTCCGACGCGGCACGCCCTCGAGTTCCTCGACGCGCCCCGCCGGGTCGAGAGCTTCCTCGACAACCGGATCTTCCGGACCTTCGTCGCCCCGGGGAGCTCGTATCTGCGCGTCGCGAGCCTCGCCGGCCAGCTCGTGCTCCGGTCGATCGCGCGGGTCGCCGGCGCCGAGATCGTCGACGACACGCTCGCCTTCTTCGCTGCCTTCCAGGGCATGGAACAGGGCTTCCGGGACCGCGCCGTGCGCGTCGAGCGGCTGTTCGCCGAGCAATCGACCGGGTTCGTCCTCGTCGCCACCCCCCGGCACGAAGCGATCGACGACGCTCGCTTTTTCGTCGGCGAGCTCGACCGGCGCCACGGCACCATCGACGCGCTCGTCGTCAACCGGATCCACCCCGAGTTCGGGCCGGCGCCCGATCCCGGACCGGTCACGGCCACGGCGGGCGCGGTGGCCTGGGCGGAGCTCGTCGCCAACCTCGCCGACCTCGAGTCGATCGCGCGGCGCGAAGCCGGTTTGCTCGCCGACCTCGTCGGGGCGGTCGCGCCGGCGCCCGTCGTGCGCGTCCCGTTCCTCGACGCCGACGTCCACGACGTCGAGGGCCTGCTGCGCGTCGTTCGCCACCTCATCGGCTGAGCGCTACCTTGGGCGAGTGACGAAAATCCTGCTCGTGGCCGACGCGGCGACGGTTCTCGGGGATCTCGCCGCCGTCGTCGAAGACGGCGAACGCGAGGTCCGCGAGCTCCGCGACGGGGCGGCGGTGCGGGCCGTCGCCGCCGAATTCGAGCCGGACCTCGTGATCACCGACAGCCAGGTCCAGAACATGGGCGGGTTCGCGATCGCCTTCGACCTCGCCAACGAGGAGTCGGGCGGACGGCTCGCCCACGTGCCGGTCCTCGTCCTGCTCGACCGCCGGGCGGACGTCTTCCTCGCCCGGCGCACGGGCGTCGCCGGCTACCTCGTGAAGCCGCTCGACCCGGTCCGCCTGCGTCGGGCGGTCGACGCCCTGCTCGCGGGTGGGACGTTCCACGACGAGTCGTTCGCGCCGACCACCGTCGCCGCCGGTTGAAGCCGGGTCGGACGTGGCCACGTCCCCGACCTTGACGCACCGCCGCGGCTCGGCCCCCCGATGAGACGCCTCCGCCTGCGGCGCGCCGCCGAAACCGCCACGACGGCGCCGTCGGAACAGGAGCTGCAGATCACGAGTGGGCTCAAGGCCCTGCGCGAGTCGACGGCGCGGGAGGTGATGACGCCGCGGGTCGACGTCGTCGGGCTGGCGACCCCGGTGAGCTTCGCCGACGTCGCCCGGGCGGTCCGGCGTTCGGGCCACAGCCACTTCCCCGTCTACACCGACGACTTCGACCACCTCCTCGGCGTCTTGTTCGTGAAGGATCTTTTCAACCTCGACCTGCCCTTCGCGGCGGGCGAGGCGAGAGGTGCGTCGGAGGTCTTCTCAGGCGCCGACGTGACGGCACGGCTGCGCGAGCCCTACGTCGTCCCCGAGTCGCGCTCCGCGCTCGAGATCCTCGCCGACATGCGCCGGCGTCGCCGCGGCTTCGCCGTCGTCGTCGACGAGTACGGGGGCTTCGCCGGCGTAATCACGATGAACGACCTCGTGAGCGAGCTCGTCGGCGACCTGCGCGACGAGTTCGACCGCACGACGAGCCCGGCGATCCTGCGCATCGACGCGCGCCGCTATCTCGTCGACGGCGCCTGCGCGGTCGACGAGGTCGCCGCGGGACTCGGCCTCGCGATCCCGGAGGGCGACTACGTCACGCTCGGGGGGTTCCTCTTCGACGCGCTAGGCCACATCCCGGCCGAGTCCGAGACCTACGAGCTCGGCGGGTGGATCTTCCGCGTCACGCGAATGGACAAGCGCCGCATCGCCAAGGTCGTCGTCGAGGCACCATCGGCTACGATCGGCCCTGGAGACGGCGCAAGCCGGGCTTCGGACGGGAAGTAGCGCAGCTTGGTTAGCGCGCAGCGTTCGGGACGCTGAGGCCGCGGGTTCAAATCCCGCCTTCCCGACTCACAAGAGTCCTTTCAGCGGTGTATTCCCAGACCCCGTCACGCTTTCGAATCCGGCCGTGCGCACCACGCGCGCGATCGCAGGAAACATCGCTCGCCGAGTCGGTTCGCGGCAGCACGGGCGGGGTCCGTCTTTTTTTGAGCGCGAATCAAACTGGCGGCGGCAGTCGCTTCCTCCGTAGCTCGAACGTCCTTGCCGGGTGATCCGGCGCGTCGAGAAAGTGGTGGTCCGCGTCAGAGAGCCGGCGTCATGTGTCTCCGACTGGCGAAGGCGGCCCTGGCGCCCTGCCTCGCATCGATAGAAAGTCGAGCGATAATGCCGCTTGTGCGTCGCCGGTTGGTTCTCGTCATGGCGGCCGTCGTGGTCGTTGTCGCAGGTGGGAACTGCGTACTCGCCACGAGTCCATCTCGCGCGAGCACCCGATCTGGTGGTTCCACACCGGGAGGGGCGATCTCACTTCGCTGGAGCTCACGCGTGCTCGGCCCGGCGGCGTTCAGCGCGGCGGCGTGCGCAGGACCGATGCACTGCTTCGCTTTCGGGCTCGCTGGCACCTTCGCCATGAGCGACGACGGAGGACAGACCTGGGCTGTCTCGCAACTCGCCAGCATTGCAGGCCTCACGGTGCTTTCGGCAACCTGCCCGAGCACTGATCGCTGCGTTGCGCTCGCGAAGCTCGAATCCCCCAGCTCCGCGCCTGGTGGGCAACAGAGCCTCCCTGGTGTCGCGCTCTACTCCGCCGATGGCGGCCGCTCGTGGTCCACGGCGGCGGTGAGCGGATCTGCGGTCGAGTTCCTCGGCGGCCTCTCGTGTCCGAGCTCGACGGTCTGCTACGCGATCGCCGCCGGCCTGGCGCCGCAGTCCCCCAGTTTCCTACTCGAAAGCGTCGACGGCGGCTCGACCTGGACGACGCGCCTCACCGGACCGTCCGGTGGGTTTCGTGGCGCGCTCGCCTGCCCGGCGGTCGACCGCTGTGTGGCGACCGGCGGCTCTTTCGGCATCGTCGCGACGAGCGACGGCGGACTGCACTGGACCGAGGAGCGCGAGCCGATCGGCGGCGGCGGGATGCCCGGGATCTCGGCGCTGGCCTGCTCGAGCCTTTCGACCTGCACCGGGGTCGGGATCGCGCCGTCCCCCGGTTACCCGGTGATCATCACGACGACAAACGCCGGGCGCACCTGGCGCATCGCCCACTACCCGAACGACGAGGGCGCGGGCGGCGGTTACGGCGCGGTCAGCTGCTCGGGGCTTCGCTGTGCCGCCGTTGCCGGAACGCTTCCCGAAGTCGGGCTGCTCTCGGAGAGCAGCGACGGCGGCAAGACCTGGCGGGACGTGACGCTCGGTGACGGCGGCGCGTTCTCGGCGGTGAGCTGCGCGTCGGCAGGCGGCTGCATCGCAGCGGGCAGCATCGGCAACGGCTCGGCGGTCCTCGCCCTCGGCGTCGGCGGGCAACGGTGGAGCACGCGCTATCTGGGTCCAGGGACGCACTGGACGGCACTGTCGTGCGCGTCGAGGCGACACTGCGTGGCGGCAGGTGAAAACGCGCCGGTCCCGGTTGTCGCCGCCGTCGCCACGAGCGACGACGGCGGCGCCCATCTGAAAGCCGGCCATTTGCCGGCAGGCCTGAACGGGATCGTCGCGATCGACTGCCCGACGGGTCGGCACTGCGTCGCGGTCGCCGACGTGACGGCCCCGCCGAAACTGCAACAGCAAGCCAACTTCTCCGTCGCGGCGATGCTCTCGAGCGACGACGGCGGACGCCACTGGCGTCGTGATGCGCTCGACGTACCGGCGGACTCCTTCGACTCGGTCAGCTGCCCCACCGCCTCCGTCTGTTACGCCGTCGGGGCGACGCCCGAGGCTGCCGGCGTGTCGTCGCAGGACGCCATCGTGAAAACGACCGACGGAGGTGCGCGCTGGGTCGCCGAGCAGGTCCCCGCCTTCCCGCCGCAGCCGCCCGTCGGCGCCTCCGGCTCGGAGATCCCAGGAAGCGGCCTGACGACTGTCACCTGTTTCGGCGCGACGAGTTGTGTGAGCGGCGGACCCGCCGGCGTGCTCACAACGAGCGACGGTTCGCGCTGGAGCGTCTACGCCGAGACACCCACGTCGGGTCATGGTGGGGTCGTGGTGGACGGCATCCTCGTCAACCAGCTCCAGCTGCTCGCCTGTCCCGCCGTCTCCCACTGCATCGGGGTGCTCACTGGAAGCGGCGTCGAGGAATTGCGCGTGACGAACGACGGCGGCCGGACCTGGCGGCTCGCGGCGTCGCCGGCGACTTTCTCCGCGAACGCGCTCGTCTGCCCCGCGGCCTCAGAATGTCTCGCCGCGGGTTCCGACTCGCACGGCGCGGTCGTGCTCGAAAGCTTCGACGGCGGCCGGCGATGGAGCGCAGCTCCGCTGCCGACGTTGGGGACCGCACCGGTCGCCGGCCTGGCGTCGCCGGGCTACACGGCGATCTCGTGCCCCGATCCGACCTACTGCGCGGCGCTCGGAGCGGGGACGGTTGGCGAGGCGGCAATCGCCCGATGATTGCCCCCTCGTGCTCGGGCCCGTATGCGCGGCCACCGGCAGCGTTCCTCGCGGGCGCGTCCGTCCTGACACCGCACCCCCGGGTTCAGGTGGTCGACCCGACAACTTCGTGCAACGCTTCCACCATGACAGCCTGTCGAGCGGCTTACGCCGTCGCTCGTGGCTGGTGCAAAAGGCTTGAACTCCCGTTGACTGAAGCCGGAAAGGCTCGTGTGCTATGGGCATGAACGAGAACCTCTACGTCGCGACGAACGCCGAAGGTGTCGAGACGACGGCGACCGGTGAGATCGCCTGGACCCTTCCCCGGGTCGGCGCCGCCGTGATCACGCCCGGCGACGTCGTGCGCGCCCCTGCCGGCGGCGAGCTCGTCCTGCGCCGGCCGGTGGCGCTCCTCGAGGCGCTCGACGAACGGATCTTTGCCGCCAAAGCGGCCGAAAGGGCCGACGACCGGTCCGAGACCGTCACGGCGCGATCGGCGCGGCTCACGGCCGAGACTGCCTGGGGAGTCGACGGCGCAGCTCACTTCGCCCTCGATTGCGCCGCTCACGCACTCGGCGCCGCGGCGGCAACGGCGCTCCCGGACGGCTCGACGCTCGGCGACGTGGTCGCCGAGGCGAGGGTCATCCTCGACCATACGAACCCGGACGGCGAGGAGCGGCTCGGAATGCTCGCCCGGTTCGCCGCGCTGCGCCGGCTGCGCCGGCTCGGCTCCGAGGTCGGCGACGCCTCGCTCGCGCGGATGAGCCGTGACCTCGGGGACGACCTCGACGCGCTCGACGACCCCGCCTGGACGACGCTCGCGGCGTGCTCCGAGGCGGTGCTCGCCGCCCTGGAGGCGCTGCGCCATCTCGCGATGCCGCGCTACGCGCGCACCCGGGAGGAGCCACTCGACGAGCATCAGGCCGAAGCGCCGAGCACGCCGCGCGCCCTCATCCCGACACCGTGGGGCCCGATCACCCTCGGGGCCGAGCACCATTCCCCCTATCAACCCGCCTGGGCAGCGGCGCGCGACGCCGCGGCCCGCGCCCGGGAGTCGGCAGCTGACGCCGGGGGCCCCGGGGCCGCCACCGCCGAGCGCGCCTATCAGGCCGCGCTCCTCGAACGGATCCTCGCGGGACGGGACTGAGCGGCCTCTAGTTGAGGCGCCGCGAACCGGCCGACCGGCGGGCGAGATCGTGGCGCTGGCCGAGACCGAGCGCCGTGACGTTCGCCGCCACCGGCGAGAGCACCGATTGCGCGGACTTCGCGACGAGCCCCACGGGCGGGGCGCTGAACGCGGCACGGTACGGCGTCACCTGGAGCCACTCGGCGTACGGGAACCCCCACTCGGCGTCGGGCGCCGTGGTCGGGTCCTCGACCCGCCAGTTGACGAGGTCGAGCGTGTAGTTCCAGAAGCCCGAGCCGACGTTCTCCTGGGCGATCGTCACCGTCCCGTTCCCGGTCACGGGGTTGACCGAGCTCGCCGTGACGACGGCGACGTGACCCGCCGACCAGGCGTCGAAGTCCGGCGCGTCCGAGAAGCTGATGACGTCGCCCGCGACCGGCGGATGCCCGACGGCCTGCGGCGAACCGTTCACGTAAAGACTCGTGTTGGAATACGCGGCGTGGTAGTTGGCGACGATTGCCTGGCCGTTGCCGTGAACCGGCGCCAGCCCGTCGACGATGGCGAGGAAGCGGTCGGCGAGCTCGACGCACTGGAACCCGGGCGTCGCGTTGTAATAGCCGCGGTCCGCGCCGTACGGGCCGGGCAGGTCGACCAGCGCCCACGTGCCCCCGTTGTCAGGTCCGGGACCGCAGATCGGGAGGTTCGGCGTCGTCCCGGTCCATCCGACGACCGACGCCCCGTACTGGTTGCACCACGAAGGCGTCGTTCCGGGAACCGCCGCCCCGCCGGCCGGCGTCACGGCGAACGCTCCGGCGACCGTCATCCCGGCCGCGACGAGTACCGCCCCCATCCCCCCGAGCAACAAGCCAAGCGGTCTCTTACGCATCCGCTCTCCAGTCGATTCGCGAATTACCGCGACCTACCGCCCGAATGGAAGGCGCAAAAAGCCACGGGTAGGACCCGGATTGATGTCCCGGCGACTGTACGAAGCCGACCCGAAGTGTCGCAAGGGAAACGACATGACAATGCCGTGACGATGACACCGACCCTGCGCACGGCGTCGCGGTGTCGGCCCCGTCGTCACGGCGCGTGTGAAGAAAATCACATTTCGTGAGATCGGACGGCCCCGCAGGGGACCGCGTGCCGTGGCGTGGCCGCGGGTCGGGCCGACGATCCGCTACGTTCGCCACCCAGCGCAACGTTTGCGCCACGGAAAAGGGACCCGGCAGGCGATGGCGAAGACGGACGGACGCGGGATCACCCCGCAGAGCGAGGACTTCTCGGCCTGGTACAACGAGCTCGTCGTGCGCGCCGAGCTCGCCGATCACGGCCCGGTGCGCGGCACGATGGTCATCCGCCCCTACGGCTACCGGATCTGGGAGCTCCTCTCGGGCGAGCTCGACCGGCTGATCAAGGCGAGCGGGCACGAGAACGCCTACTTCCCTCTCTTCATCCCGGAGAGCCACCTCCGCCGTGAGGCCGAGCACGTCGAGGGGTTCTCGCCCGAGCTGGCGATCGTCACCCACGCCGGCGGCGAGGAGCTCGAGGAGCCGCTCGTCGTGCGGCCGACCTCGGAGACCATCGTCGGCGAGATGTACGCCCGGTGGATCGACTCCTACCGCGACCTGCCGGTGAAGATCAACCAGTGGGCGAACGTCGTGCGCTGGGAGCTGCGGCCGCGGCTGTTCCTGCGCACGACCGAGTTCCTTTGGCAGGAGGGCCACACGGCCCACGCCACCGAGCAAGACGCCGTCGCCGAGATGATGGTCGCCGCGGATTTCTACCGGGAGCTCGCCGAGGACTTCGCGGCGATGCCGGTCCTCGTCGGGGACAAGACGCCCTCGGAGCGCTTCGCCGGGGCCGTGCGGACCGTCTCGCTCGAGGCGATGATGCGCGACGGCCGCGCCCTGCAGGCCGCGACCTCGCACTACCTGGGGACGAACTTCGCCCGGGCCTTCGGCATCGACTACACGGGGATCGACGGCGTGCGCACGTTCTGCCACACGTCCTCGTGGGGGATGAGCACCCGCATGGTCGGCGGCGTGATCATGACCCACGGGGACGACCGGGGCCTCGTGCTGCCGCCGAAGATCGCGCCGTACCAGGTCGTCATCGTGCCGATCGGCAAGGAGGCCGAGCTCGGCCCCGTGTCCGCGGCCGCCGACGCGCTCGCGGCCGAGCTCACGGACAAAGGGGTCCGGGTCACGGTCGACTCCCGCGCCCACGTGTCGGCCGGTTTCAAGTTCAACGAATGGGAGCTGCGCGGCGTGCCGGTCCGGATCGAGCTCGGTCCGCGTGATCTCGCCGCCGGTACCGTCGTCGTCGTCGACCGACTGACCGGGGTGAAGACGCCGGTTGCCGCGGCCGCGGCCGCACCGACGATGCCGGCCCGCCTCGACGGGTTCCAGCGCGTCCTCTTCGAGCAGGCGAGGAAGTTCCGCGATTCGCGTTCTGTCCGCGTCGACACGCTCGACCAGCTCGTCGAGGCGGTCGCGACCGGTTTCGCCTACGCCTTCATCTGCGAGGATCCGGCCTGCGAGAAGAAAGTCCAGGAGCGGACCGGCGCGACGCCGCGCTGTGTGCCCGCCGACGGGCCGGACGAGTCGGGCCCGTGCGTCGTCTGCGGCGGGGCCTCGGGCTACGGACGCCGGCTCGTCTTCGGCCGCGCCTACTGAGCTGTCGAGCGCCGCGCGGCGAGGATCTCGGCGATCTCGACGGCGTTGAGGGCGGCACCCTTGCGCAGATTGTCGCCGGAGACGAACAGCGCGAGCCCGTTCGCCACCGTCGGGTCGCGCCTGATCCGCCCGACGAGCACCGGATCGGCCCCCGCAACCTTGAGCGGCGTCGGCACGTCGGCGAGGACGACGCCGGGGGACGCCGCAAGGATCTGCCGGGCAGTCTCCGGGGAGAGCGGTCGCGCGAATTCCAGCGCGAGGGCGAGCGAATGCCCCGTGAACACCGGGACCCGCACACACGAGCAGACGACGCCCAGTTCGGCGAGGCCGAGGATCTTGCGGCTCTCGTCGCGGAACTTCTGCTCCTCGTCGGTCTCACCGGTCCCGTCCTCGACGAGCGCGCCCGCCAGGGGCACGACGTTGAACGCGACCGGTGCGACGAACTTCGACGGCGCGGGGAGGTCGACCGCGGCTCCGTCGAAGGTGAGCGCGCTTGCCCGGCCGGCGCCGGCACGGACCTGCGCGTCGAGCTCGGCGACGCCGGCGAGCCCCGCGCCCGACACGGCCTGGTAGGTCGCCGCGACGACACGCCGCAGCCCCGCCGCGGCGTCGAGCGGCTTGAGGACGGGCATCGCGACCATCGTCGTGCAGTTCGGATTGGCGACGATCCCCTTCGGGATCGACGCGAGCGCCTCGGGGTTCACCTCGGAAACGACGAGCGGCACCTCGGGGTCCATGCGCCAGGCCGAAGAGTTGTCGATGACGACCGCCCCGGCGGCCGCGACCCGCGGGGCGAGCCAGAGCGAGGTCGCCTTGCCACAGGAGAAGAGCGCGATCTCGAGCCCGGTGAAGTCCGCCCCGTCGGCGTCCTCGACGAGGACCTGCGCCCCGCGCCAGGGAAGCTTCGACCCGGCGGAACGGTGCGACGCGAAGTAGCGCATCTCGTCGACGGGGAAGTCCCGCTCTTCGACGAGGCGCCGCATGACACCGCCGACCTGCCCCGTCGCCCCGAAGATCCCGACACGCATGGCGCCAGGCTAGCGAGCACGTACCGGGACGGTCAGATCGGCTTCAGCCTCCGAGGCCGAAGGCGTCGTGCAGGGCGCGGACCGCCTTGTCGACCGCTTCCGCCCGCACGACGCAGGAGATGCGGATCGGCGACGTCGAGATCATCTCGATGTTGATGCCCGCCTTGGCGAGCGTCTCGAACATCATCGCCGTCACGCCGGGGTGCGTCTTCATCCCCGCTCCGACGATCGAGACCTGGGCGATGCCCTCGTCGACGAGGACTTCGCGCGCCCCGATCTCGGCGGACAGTGACTCCGTTACCTCGCGGGCCGCGACGAGCTCGGCCCGCGGGACGGTGAAGGAAATGTCCGTCAACCCCTCCCAGGAGGTGTTCTGCACGACCATGTCGATGTTCACGGCGCGTTCGGCGAGCGCCCGGAACACGGTGGCCGCCACCCCGGGACGGTCGGGAACCGCGGTGATCGTCACCTTCGCCTCCGAGACGTCGCTCGTCACGGCAGAGACGATGGGCTGTTCCATGGACGGGTCCTCCTCGGTCACCCACGTCCCGGGCTCCCAGGTGAACGAGGAGCGGACGTGGACCGGTACGTGATGATTGCGGGCAAACTCGACCGACCGGAGCGCGAGCACCCGGCCCCCGGTCGAGGCGATCTCGAGCATTTCGTCGAACGAGATCCTCTGGAGCCGGCGCGCGCTCGGCACCACCCGCGGGTCAGCGGTGAACACCCCCGAGACGTCCGTGTAGATCTCGCACCGGTCGGCCCCGAGGGCCGCGGCGAGCGCGACGGCCGTCGTGTCGGATCCGCCCCGGCCGAGCGTCGTGATGTCGCGGGTGGTCGACACCCCCTGGAAACCGGCGACGACGGGGACGACTCCCTCGGCGAGCGCCTCGGTCAGACGCGTCGCGCGCACCTCGAGGATCTTCGCCTTCGTGTGCGTCGTATCCGTGATGATGCCGGCCTGGCTGCCGGTGAACGACGCCGCCTCGACACCGAGTTCGGCGAGTGCCATGCAAAGAAGCGACATCGTGATCCGCTCGCCCGCCGTCAGCAGCATGTCGAGCTCGCGTCCCGGCGTCACGGAACTCACGTCCTCGGCCATCCGCACGAGCTCGTCCGTCGTCTTGCCCATCGCCGAGACGACGACGACGACCTCGTCGCCGTTCTGACGCGTCCAGGCCACGTGCTTGGCGACCTCGCGGATCCGGTCGGCGTCAGCGACCGACGTGCCGCCGAACTTCTGCACGATGCGGGCCACGTGGACAACCTAGTGCTCCGTCGCGACTAGCTTGGCTGGCCGTGCCGAGCGAAAAGCGTGCCCGACAGCGCGCGATGCGACAGGTCAAGGTCGAGCAGGTCCAAAAGCACAAGCGCCGCTCGCGGCGCCTGCGCCGGACCCTCGGCGCGATCGTCGTCGTCGCGGCAGTCGTCGGCGTCATCGCCCTGGTGAGCCAGCACCCCAAGCCGACCGCGTTTACGGCCGTCGCGCCGACCTGCCTTCCCAAGGGCGTGACCGTCTCGAAGTCCCGGCACGTCAACTTCACGGGCACCCCCCCGATGTGCATCTCGGCCAAGGCCACCTACGACGCGACCGTGAAGACGGACCTCGGGTCGTTCGTCATCTCCATGCCGGCGTCTCGATCGCCCGAAGCAGTGAACAACTTCGTCTTCCTCGCCGGGTACCGGTTCTTCGACGGGACGAAGTTCTTCCGGACGGTCCCCGGCACCATCGTCCAGGGCGGCTCGCCCACCGGAAAGGCGAGCGGCGCGGCCGGCTACAGCTGGCTGAGCGAGCCCCCGAAATCGTCGTGTGCCGCCAAGAAGAGCTGCTACCCGACCTGGAGCGTGCTGTACGCGACGCGGCAGGACAAGAAGAAGCAGAACGTGAACGGGAGCCAGTTCTTCGTCGTCCTCCCCAAGGAGCAGAGCACTGTCGGCGAGGATCCCGTCTTCACGTCGTTCGGCAAAGTCGTCTCAGGGCGGCCGGTGCTCGAAGCGATCGCCAGCGACGGCACGGCCGGCGGCAAGCCGAAGAAGATCCACCACATCATCTCGGTCACGATCACCAAAGTCGCCGGCTGACCGGCAAGCCCGAAAGGACGACCATGGCGAGCGAGTGCCCCCCGGCGGACGGCTCCGCCCCGAAGACCGTCCGGTTCGCCGGACCGCCGCCGATGTGCATCGACCCGGCGCACCGTTACACGGCGACGATGGTCACCTCGAAAGGGACGATGGTCTTCGCGCTCGATGTCGCCAACGCGCCGCTGACCGTCAACAGCTTCGTCTTCCTCGCCCGTTACCACTTCTTCGACGGAATCGCCTTCCACCGCATCATCCCCGGGTTCGTCGTCCAGGGCGGCGACCCGACCGGGACGGGGACCGGCGGACCGGGGTACCGCTTCGCCGACGAGCTGCCGAAGCCCCGTCGCTACGAGATCGGCTCGCTGGCGATGGCGAACGCCGGGCCGAACACGAACGGCAGCCAGTTCTTCATCATCTCCGGGGACCAGGGCACGGCGCTGCCGCCGCTGTACTCGCTGTTCGGCAGGGCCGTCTCGGGCCTCGACGTGCTCGCCGCGATCGAGGCGACCGGCAGCCCGTCGGGCGCGCCGGCCGAATCCGTCGTCATCGAGTCCGTGACGATCGCCGAGTCGACCGAGTAGCCCGGCTCACCCCGCTTGGCCCGCCGGGACCGGGTGGGCGGCCACCAACCTTTCGCAGGCCGCGTCGAACGCCGGGTCGAGGACACGTCGCGCCGGGTCGGCGTCGTGCCACTCGACGATCTCGGCCGCGCCGACCCGGAACGGGATCGTCGCCGCCCAGCCGGGCACGAGGGATTTGACCTTGTGGTTGTCGAACACCATCGAATGGGCCTTGTCGCCGAGCAACCCGGCGCCCCACTCGGCGTCCACCACGGCGATCGCCTCCGACGGGACGTGCACGATCGACGGCTCGGCTCCAGCGGCGGCCCCGAGCGTGCGCGTGATCTCGTCCCAGGTCAGCACCTCGTCCGAGGTGATGTGGAAGCTGTCTCCGACGGCGCGCCGCTCCCCGAGGAGCGGCACGAAGGCCCGGGCGAAGTCGTCGTGGTGGGTGAGCGTCCACAGCGACGTGCCGTCGCCGTGGACGACGACCGGGGCCCCGCGGCGCATGCGGTCGACCGCGGTCCACCCCCCGGTCAACGGCACCGAGGTGCGATCGTAGGTGTGCGAGGGCCGAACGATCGTCACCGGGAAGCCCTCCTCGCGGTAGGCGGCGACGAGGACGTCCTCACAGGCGATCTTGTCCCGGGAGTAGCGCAAGTAGGGGTTGCGCAGCGGGGTCGACTCGACGATCGGCAGGCGAGCGGGCGGCGTCTGGTACGCCGAGGCGGAGCTGATGAAGACGTACTGGCCGACCTTGCCCCGGAGGAGTTCGAGGTCGGCCCGGACGTGGTCCGGGGTGTAGGCGACGAAGTCGACGACGGAGTCGAATTCGGCACGTCCGAGCGCGTCGCGTATCGACGACGGGTCCCGGGCATCGGCGACGAGCACGTGGGCTTCTGACGGCAATGGCCGCGACCGGGTCACGCCCCGGTTCACCACGGACAACTCCGCGCCGGCCTCGACGACGCGTCGCGCGCACGCCGAGCTGATGACGCCGGTCCCGCCGATGAAAAGAATGCGCTGGGTTGTCACCGCACACACATAGCACGGCGCCGCGGCGCCGCGGCGTCCTGCGGTCACGCGCTGGCGCCTACGCGCCGACCGGCAGGCCCGCGAACGACGCGGCGACGCCGATCGCGCCAGCGGCCAACAGCCCGAGGACGACGTTGCGGCGCAGCGCCACGACCCAGACGAACGCGGCCGCGAGCACGCCGACCTGCCAGAGGTGGGAGAGCGCGAGCCCGAGCGGGATCGCCGCCCCGGCGATCGCCCCGATCGCCGCGGGTCCCGCCCCGGTGAGGAACGCCTGGACACCACCGTTCGTCCGGAGCCGGCCGAAATGGGGGGCCCCGAACAGAACGAACCCGAACGACGGCGCGAACACCACGAGCGCGGCAATGAGGCCCCCGCGCAGTTTCGCCGCGGCGTAGCCGACGACGGCGACGGTCTGGACGACCGGCCCGGGGGTGATCTGGCCAAGCGCCACCGCGTTCAGGAACTGGGCGTTCGTCATCCAGTGGAAGGTGTGGACGGCGTCTGACTGCATGAGCGGCACGATGACGAAGCCCCCTCCGTAGGAGAGGGCGCCGATCTTGAACGCCTCCCAGATCACCGCACCGATGCCCCCGACCGAAGCCACGGCGGCGAACACCGGGAGGACGACGAACCCGCGCAGCGCCGCCTGCGGCCGGTTCCCCGACTCGCGCACAGCAACCTCGACCGCGCCGCACGCCACGAGGACGGCGACGAGGAACGGTCCGATGATCGCCGCCGCGACGCCGCCGGCGAGCGCGTAGGCGATCCAGCGCGCCCGCTCAGCGCGCCGCTGGCCGATCCGCCGCCAGCTCGACGGCATGAGACCCATCGCCGCGTTGAGCGCGACGGCGGCGACCGCGGCCCCAGCCCCCGCGGCGGCGCCCTTCACCCACACCGGCGGGTGGCGCGACAGGAACAACGCCGAGAGCGCCAGGATGGCGACGAGTCCCGGCACGATGAAACAGACCCCGCCGACCAGCGCGCCGAGGCGGCCGCGCAACCGCCAGGCGCAGAAGATCGCGAGCTGCGTCGAGGCCGGTCCGGGCAGGAGGTTCGTCGCCGCGATCCCGTCCTCGAACTCGGTCGGCCCGATCCACCCGCGTTCGGTGACGCACAACCGGCGCAGAAGGGCGATGTGCGTCGGCGGGCCGCCGAAGCCGATGCAGCCGATGCGTCCCCACTCGCGGGCGATCGTGAGGAGACGGACACGCCCGGCGGTTTCGGCCGCACCATCCGGGCGACCCAGCTCAGCCACGCCGCACCCGATCGCGAACCCGCGCCGGACGGTCCCGCGGCGTCGCCGGCGTCACGCACCGAACCTGGTGGGTCACCGCGCCGCGCCCTATTCGCCGACGGTCGCCTCGACGACGACACGTGGCTTACGACGGGCGGGAAGCGCGATCACGTCGCCCGGGACCGGCCTGCCGTCGACGACAAGCCGGACCGTGTCGCCCGGGCCGATGCGCGTGACCGAGATCTCGTAGATCGTCCCGCGGAACCGGCGCCGGCAGGCAAAGCCCGGCCACCCCGGAGGGATGGCCGGCGCCACCTGCAGTCCGACGTGGGTCGGTCTGATCCCGAGGATCCACTGCGTCACGGCGACGTACGTCCACGCCGCGGCGCCGGTCAACCACGAGTTACGGCCCAGGCCGTACTGGGGGTGCGCCGGGCCGCAGATGTCCTGGCAATACACATAGGGCTCGACCGCGGCGCGTTCGACGTCGGGCCGGGCGAGAGGGAGGAGCTGGCGGTAGTACTCGTACGCCCGCGCGCCGTCGCCGAGCTGGGCAGCGGCGATGACGGACCAGGCGGCCGCGTCGCAGAAGATGCCCCCGTTCTCCTTGGCGCCCGGCGGGTACGTGCTCGTCCCGTCGACCCTCTTGTCTTCCCCGTCGTACGGCGGCCACAGCAGGCTCGGCCCGTACGGGGTGTCGAGCATGTTGTGCGCCGAGTCCATGGCGAGAAGGGCGCGTTCGGGCGGCGCAACCTCGCCGATCACGCACCAGCTCTGCGGGATCAGGTTGATGCGGTGCCGCGCCTCGGCCGACACCCCGACCGGCTTGCCCGCGTCGTCGAACGAGCGCGCGTACCACAGTCCGTCCCAGGCGCAGTCGTTGATCGCCCGCGTCATCTCCTCGTGCATCGCCGTGAATCGCTCCGCATCGGCCCGCTTCCCGAGATGGCCGGCCAGCTCCGCGAAATCGAGCGCGACCCGGCAGAACTGCATCGCGCACCAGACGCTCTCGGAGCGTCGCGACCCGTGGTCGACGTTCAGCGTGTCGTCCCAGTCCGAGTACCCCGACCGCGGGAGCCCGTGCGGACCAAGGTGGGCGAGGGTGAAGCTGATCGCGACCGTCATGTGGCCCCAAACCGTGTCGTCGACCCCGGAGCTCCGGCTCTCGGCGGGTTCCGTCGCGTAGCGGACGCGGCGATCGAGGAAGCCGTAGTCGCCGGTCTCCTTCAGGTAGTTGCAGGTGGCCAGCACGAGCCAGAGGTGGTCGTCGCTGAACCACTGGGGCCGGTCCGGCCGCTCGGCCGCGAGCCCCGGCCCACCTTCGTCGGCGAGGGGGAAGTACTGGTGCCAGGCGTGGCCGTCGCCGAACTGCATCCCCCAGCCGCGCGCGAGACGGGTGGCGGCCTCCCGGGGCGCGGCGTGGACGACGCCGAAGGTGTCCTGGGCCGTGTCGCGCGTCCCCATGCCGCGCCCGAGCCCTGTCTCGTAGCCCGACACGGACCGCGACCAGTACAGCGTCGTGCGGCACTGCATCGGCGCCAGGTAGTTGACGGTGACGTCCGTTTCGGCGTCCGGGGTCGAGACGCTGAGCGCGCCGAGGTACGCGTCCCAATCGGCCCGCAGCGCGGCGAAGGCCTCTGCCACCTTGGAGCGGCTCTTGTAGCGGTCGACGACCGCGCCGATCGCGTCCGGCACGTCGGTGACCCCGAGCAGGTAGACGAGGCGCGTCTCCGCCCCGGGCCCGAGGCGGATCTCGTGGCTGAGCGACCCGACGCTGTTGCCGCGGGCGGACTCGCTCCGACGTGACTTGCCGTCCTCCACGACCTCGGGCGCCTCCAAGCCCCGGTAGCGGCCAACGAAGACCTCCCGGTCGCAGTCGAAGCCCTTTGGCGTGCGGTCCGAAGCGAAGAACTCCCGAGTGGTCCGGAATTTCGTCCCGGCCACGATGGCGCGATGGTCCGGGTCGTAGCGCGAGCTCACGATGTGCCCGCCCCAGTCGAGATTGTGGAGGTCGTTGTAGGCGTCAAGGAAGCTCAACTCGACGTAGCTGAAGGTTTGGACGACGAGGCTCGCCTCGGTCGTGTTCGCCAGCCGGACGACCCACAGCTCGACGGGGCAGGGATCATTCTCCGCCGTGGGGGGGACGAAGTAGAGCACCTCGGCGCGGATGCCGGCGTTTGTCGTCGTGATCCTCGTGTAACCGGCCCCGTGGCGGCACTCGTAGCTCTCGAGCGGTGCCCGCACCGGCTGCCAGGTGGCGCCCCAGAACGCGCCGGTGTCCTTGCGGCGCAGGTACACGTAACGGCCGGGCTGGTCCGCAGGGAGCGAGTTGTAGCGGTACCTGCTCACGCGGCGGTCACGCGGGTCCCGGTCGAACGAGAAGCCGCCGGCGGTGTTCGAGATGATGCCCCCGTAACGGCCCTCGCCGAGATAGTTCATCCACGGCGTCGGCGTGTCCGGGCGGGTGATCACGTACTCGCGGCTGCCGACGTCGAAATAGCCGTAGGGGTTCACCCCGAGCCAGTCCGAACCGGTCGTTCCCGACGCGCCAGCACTCATCGATCGCTCACGCCTTTCCGCTTCTCCGGATCATGGAGCCCGCAACGTCGACCGGGTCCCGTCGGGTCCGACCACAAACGGGCATCCAAGCACAAACCGGCCGTATCCGACGAAGGCCTCGCCGGGCACGGCCGCAGGACGCCCGTCACGCCCGCCACGCCAGCACTAGTCCGGGGCGGGAACGACCGACACGGCGACGACCTCGCCCTCGGCGACGACGAGACGGATCGCGCCGCCCTTCGGGATCACCCCGGGGTGGTCCGCGATCGCGCCCGACCCGACGAGTCCGTCGACAACACCGATGAGCACGTCTCCGTGGGTGCAGGCGACGACGACGCCGGGTCTCTCGAGCGAGTCGGTGGCGGCGAGGACGCGGCGCAGCGCGACGAGTCCCTCCGACCCCTCGGCGAGGAACGGCGCGAGTTCCACAAGGACTCCCGCATCCTCCGCGATCGCGGCGACCGTCGTGACACACCGCCGCGCGGGGCTCGCGAGCACGCGCCCGACCTGTTGCGTCGAGAACCTCTCGGCGAGCTCGGCGGCCTGGCGATCGCCACGTTGCGACAGGGGACGCAGAGCGTCGTCGCCTCGCCAGCCCGAACGGGAAAGCGCGACGGCGTGCCGGACGACGAAACAGGTGTGGACTGCGACGACCGGCGTAGCGGGGTGGCCCGCCCGCTGACGCCGGAGCATGCGTCGCCGCCTAACCGGCGGTGGCACCGACGGCGGCGCCGATGCCATAGGTGATCGCACCCGCGACCGCGCAGATGCAGAGCGAACGCAGCGCCGACAAAACGACGGAACGATTCGTGAGGAACGAGATCGCCCCGCCGACGACGAGGGCCGCGACCCCGGTGGCCGCGATCGCGATCTCGATCGCGCGTGATCCCGAGGAGCCGCCGAGGAAAGCGGCCAGCGGGATGAGCGCACCGATGGCGAAGGTCACGAACGAGGAGAACGCCGCCTGGAGCGGCGAACCGAGCGCGGCCGGGTCGAGACCGAGTTCTTCGCGCGCATGGGTCTCCAACGCGACCTTCGGGTTCGCCATCAGCACGTCGGCGACCTTCTCGGCGGTCTCCGCGTCGAGGCCCCGGCTCTTGTACAGGTACACGAGCTCGGCGCGTTCGCTCTCGGGACGATCCTTGATCTCCGCGCTTTCGACGTGGAGCTCGCGCTCGAACGCCTCCCGCTGGACCCGCATCGAGATGTACTCCCCGGCTGCCATCGAGAAGGACCCCCCGAACAGCCCCGCGAGGCCGGCCAGCCGAACGACGCCGGCCCCGGGATGAGCGGCGGCGGTGCCGAGGAGTAGGGAGACATTCGAAACGAGGCCATCGCTCACACCGAACACAGCGGCCCGCAGGCCGCCGCTGCGCACGTCCCGGTGCGTGTGCTCGACGAAACGTGGCCCCGACGACGCCGGAGTCGTCCTGAAGCGCAGCATGTCCTTTACGGCTTCGAACTGCCGCGATGACCACGAGGCCATGACTGCGAGGTTACCGCCCGGAACGCCCTTGTTCGCAGGGGAATACCCCTCCACCACGTCCTCGCCGTCGCGACGGAACCGGCACACCCGAGAATTCGCCCTGCCGTCACCGTTTGTTCACCCCCGTCTCACGGTCCTGTCACCGGCCCGGACAACCATCGCGTGCATCGGCGATGAAGCCGTGAGGTGCCCATTGACGAACGCGATGGCGACCGACCATGAACCATCAGAATGGCCGCGCGTCCTCATCATCGAAGCTGACGAGGACGAACTCTTTGCGCTCTCCGTAGGGCTCGCCCGCGAAGGTCTCGACATCTCCGGCGCCCGCGACAGCACCGAGGCGATCCGGGCGATCGAAACCATCCGGCCGGACGTGATCCTTGTCGACGTGATGCTCCCGGGAATGTCTGGCATCGACGTCTGCCGTGCACTCCGGGACCGCGGGGTCCCGACGCCGATCATCATGCTCGGTTCACGCCAGGACGATCTCGACGTCGTACGCGGCATGGAGGTCGGGGCCGACGACTACGTCCCGAAGCCGTATCGCATGCGTGAGCTCGTCGCCCGGATCGGCGCGCAGCTCCGCCGCAGTCAACCGGCACCTGCGGGCGATCTCGGACACGCCCCGCGTCCCTCCGTCGTCCCGGCTCCGGTGCTCACCGCCGGTGACGTGACCCTCGACCCGGATCGCCACGAAGTCACCGTCGCGGGCAGCGAGGTGGAGATGCCGCTGCGCGAGTTCCAGCTGCTACACGAGCTCCTGCAACACGCAGGCCGGGTCGTCAGCCACGACGAGTTGCTCGAGCGCGTCTGGGGCCTCGACTACCTCGGCGACCCGCGGATCGTCGCGACCCTCGTCGGCCGCTTGCGGGCGCGCATCGAGAGCGACCCGGACAATCCCATGCACATCATCACGATCCGGGGAGTCGGCTACCGGTTCAACGACCGCGCCTGACGGCAATACCCGGGAGAGCGAGTTTCTCGCCCTAAGTTGGGATCTTGATGCCGACGGTCCCGGCGCGCGCCGGCAAGAAGGAGGAACAGGGGCCCCGGCCGCCCACCGACGGGGAGCTCCTGGCGCTTGTGCGGGCTCGCGCGTACACGCGCGCCGACCAGCCCTTCCTCCTCGCCTCGGGGGCGACAAGCTACGACTACCTCGACATGCGCCGTGCGGTCGCAAGAGGCGTGGATCTCGAGCTTGCCGCCCGCGCCGTCATCGACCACCTCGCTTCCCGGGCGGTCGAATACGAGGCGATCGGGGGCATGACGATGGGGGCGGACCCGGTCGCGCACGCGGTGGCGCTCCTCGCGTCGAAGGCGTGGTTCTCAATCCGCAAGGGCGAGAAGTCCCACGGCAGCCGGCGCCGCATCGAAGGCTTCTCAGTCGAAGGAAGAAGTGTCGTGCTCTTCGAGGACACCGCCTCCACGGGCGGCTCGATCATGGAGGCCTACGACGTCGTGGACGAGGCCGGCGCGATCGTCGTGCACGCCTGCGTGCTCTTCGACCGGGGCGACACGGCCCAGGCGGCCTTCGCAGCCCGCGGCGTCCCTTACTCGAGCCTGCTCGACTATCGCGACCTCGGGATCGAGCCAGTCGTCCCGCCGCGCCCCTAGACGCGACGGCGGTACCTGATGAACGCTCTCGACGCCGTAATCATCGTCCTCCTCTTCGCCGCGGCCGTCCACGGGGTGCGCGTCGGGGGACTGGCCCAGATCGCCGAGTTCGCGGGAATGCTCCTTGGCTTCACCCTCGGCGCGTGGCTCGTCCTCGTGCTCTGCCCGCACGTCTCGGGAGCGGTCGCCAAGCCTCTGCTCGCGGTCGCCCTGCTCGTCCTGCCGGTCGCCCTGCTCGGCGTCGGCGGACGCCAGGTCGGCCTCCGCACGTCGAAGGCGCTGCGCCGTTTCCGGGTCCACGTCGTTGACGAGGTCGTCGGGGGGCTGACCGCCGCGGCGACCGTCCTCGTCGTCTTGTGGCTCTTCGCGTCGGTCCTCGTGAACAGTCCGTTGACGAGCGTCTCCGCCGACATCGAGAACTCCGCCATCCTGCGCGGGGTGAGCAATGTGATGCCCCCGATCCCCGACGCGTTCTCCGGCGTCGAGCGCTACCTCGCCACGACCGGCTTCCCGCAGGTCCTCGCCAACATCACGCCCCAGTCCTCCGTCGAGGTGCAGGTCGCGACGAGTGCGCAGGTCGACGCCACGGCCCGCCGGGTGGAGGACTCCGTCGTGAAGGTGATCGCCGACGGCTGCGGAGGGCAACGCGACGGTTCCGGATTCGTCGTCGCCGGGGGGCTCGTCGTCACGAACGCGCACGTCGTCTCCGGGGTGAGCCGCATCGTCGTCGAGACCCTGAACGGTCGCTTGTGGAGGGTGAGACCTGTCCTTTTCGACCAGCGCTTCGACCTTGCCGTGCTGCGACCTGTCCGGGCGCTCGGGACCCCGGCGCTGAAGGTCGACAACCGCATCTACTCGCGCCCGAAGGCCGCCGTCGTCATCGGCTACCCCGGAGGGGGACCGCTTCAGGCCGGACCCGCCGGGGTTGTCACCGTGTTCGTGGCCCAGGGCCGCGACATCTATGACCAGTCGCTCACCGTGCGCAACGTCTACGAGCTTGACGGGACCGTGCTCCCCGGCAACTCCGGCGGTCCGCTCCTGGCGACGAACGGCACGGTCATCGGGGTCGTGTTCTCGCGTTCGGTCTCGAATCTGGACATCGGGTTCGCACTCGCCGGCCCGGGCGTCGTGCAGCGCATCGACTCCGCGCTGCTCGACGAGAAGATCGTGGCGACAGGCTCCTGCATCACGTAGAGGGCGCAGTGCCCGCGGCCCATTCAGGCAGGGTGTCACAGCGCCCCCAACCACCAGACGCCCGACGAACACGAGGCCGCACGCTCGCGACAAACCCGGGCCACGTCGCCATAAGAAGTGGTCCACCAACTCGGATACAGGGCAGCTGGCGGAGGGAGTGGGATTCGAACCCACGGTACGCAGGACGTACAACGGTTTTCGAGACCGCCCGATTCGGCCGCTCTCGCATCCCTCCGGGCGGCGAGGCTACCCGAACCACCGCCCAGTCATCGACGGGTCAGGGATCTCCCGGCTCGCGGCGATCCGAGAAGAACTCGGTGAGGAGCGCGGCACAGCGCTCCGCGAGAACCCCAGCCGCGACGGATGCCTCGTGGTTGAGCCGGGGATCCGCGAGCAGGTTGTAGAGCGATCCGCAGGCGCCGGACTTCGGATCTGCGGCGCCGAACACGAGCCGGCCGACACGGGCGGCGACGAGTGCCCCGGCGCACATCGGGCACGGCTCCAGCGTCACGACGACGGTGCACTCCGGCAGGCGCCAACGGCCGAACCGGGCCGCGGCGTCGCGCAGGGCGAGGAGCTCGGCGTGGGCGGCCGGGTCGCCCGACCGTTCGCGCTCGTTGTGGCGTTTCGCGACGACGACGCCGTCGGCAACGACCACGGCACCGACCGGGACATCGCCGTCGGCCCCGGCGAGTCGGGCCTCGGCGATCGCGATCTCCATCGCCGCCGTGTCGTCCGCGGCGAACTCGACGGACGGGTCCATCAGACCTCCTGGTCAGGGCGCCCAACTGACGCGGAGGAGGTGGGATTCGAACCCACGGTCGGTTGCCCGACACACGATTTCCAGTCGTGCCGATTCGGCCGCTCTCGCACCCCTCCTGGAAGCCCAGACGCTATCGTGTCGCCGCGTCGCGGCGCCTTCGAGCGCAGCGGCCGGGTTCTGCGCGACGGGGCCCCGTGAACCGAGTCAGGGTCGGAAGACAGCAGCTCTCAGCGGACCGCCCGGTGTGCCGCAGGCGACCTGGCCGCTGCGCCCGGGGGCGCCGCGCGTCATCTGCGACGGGCGTACCAGCGCGGCCGTAGCATCGTCGGCGTGCCGCGCTCCCGACCGACCCCGACGGTGCGATCCAGCGAGGAGCGGCCGTTCCAATCCCTCTACCGACGCTTCCGACCCCAACGCTTCGAAGAGGTACGCGGCCAGGACCACGTGACGCGGGCGCTCGTCAACGCCGTGCGCGACGGGCACGTCGCCCACGCCTACCTCTTCAGCGGGCCGCGCGGAACCGGCAAGACCTCGACCGCCCGGATCCTCGCCAAGGCGCTCAACTGCGCGACGCCCGACGGCGGCGAACCGTGCGGGACCTGCGAGTCGTGCCGGTCGATCGCCGCCGGCACATCGTTCGACGTCCACGAGCTCGACGCGGCCTCGAACAACGGCGTCGAGGCGATGCGGGACCTCGTCGCCCGGGCGTCGCTCGCCACGCCGGGCCGCTGGAAGGTCTACATCGTCGACGAGGTCCACATGCTCTCCACCGCGGCGTCGAACACGCTGCTCAAGACGCTCGAGGAGCCACCCGAACGCGTCGTGTTCGTGCTGGCGACCACGGACCCCCAGAAGGTCCTGCCGACGCTGCGGAGCAGGACCCAGCACTACGAGTTCCACCTCATCGACGAGACCGAGCTCTCGTCACTCGTCACCGGGGTCGCCCACGACGCGGGCATCGACCTCCCGGGCGAAGCCCTCGCCTCGGTCGTCCGGCGCGCCCGCGGTTCGGCCCGCGACGCTCTCTCCGTGCTCGACCAGGTCGCCGCCGGCGGCACCGCCGAGGACGACTCGGATGCCCTTGCCGCGCTCGTCGCCGCGCTCGCCGACGGTGACGTCGCCGCCGCCCTCGTCGCGGTCGACGGAGCCGTCCGCCAGGGGCGGGATCCGGCTCAGTTCGCAGTCGAGATCGTCGAGCGGTTGCGCCGCGACTTCCTCGGTCTCGTCGGCGCCTCCGACATCGGCGGGACGCCCGGCACGCGCGGCGACCCGACCGAGGTCGCCGACGCCCTCGGGGCAGCCCGCTGCGTGCGCGTGATGGAGCTCGTCGGGGGCGCGATCGTCGCCATGCGCGACGCCCCGGAACCCCGCATCACCTTGGAGATCGCCTTGATCCGGGCGGCGCGACCCGAGGCAGACACGCTTCCCGAAGCGGTCCTCGACCGGATCGAGCGGCTCGAGCGCCAGCTCGACACGACGTCCGGGACGCCGGGGCGATCCGATCCACCGCGCGGGCCCGGGCCCATCCCGACCGGTGCAGGGAGCCCCCCCGCGACGCCGGTCCCGGCACCACCGCGCCGCCCCTCGCCCGGCGCCGTCGCGACCCGGCCTGGCCCCCCACCGCCACCCGCGCCCCCACCCGCCCTGGCACCGAAAAACGCCCCCGTCCCCGCCCGGACGGAACCCGACGGCCCGGACGCGCCGAGCCGGGACGACCTCGTCACCGCCTGGGCCGACGACATCCTCCCGAAACTTCGCCCCAAGGTGCGGGCCATCTACCAGGCCGGCCGGTTCGTCGGGACGGAGGGCCCGGACGCGCTCCTCTGCCTCCCGAACGACGCGCACATCGCCCACGCCGAACCGCTGCGCAGCGAGGTCGCCGAGGCCCTCAGCCGGCACTTCGGCCGACCAGTCGGGCTGCGGCTCGTCGCCGAGGCAACCGCCCCGCCCGCGGCCGCGGCCGGGGCGGCGCCCCGCCCGGGTCGGCGACCCCCCGCCGCCGCGGAGTCGGCGGCGCCGGAAGAGGATCTCCTCGACGAGCTCGTCGAGGACACCGACCCGGCGCGAGCTCCCGAGGCGAGACCCCCGTCAAGCGCCGAGGCCATCGCGGGCCGGCTGTTGGAAGCGTTCCCCGGCGCCGAGGAGATGTGACGTCGATGGCGGGGTCGTCGGGCGAGGCCCTGTCCCGGCAGATGGACGAGGTGAGGCGACAGCTCGCCGAGGCCGAGCGAAGCGTCGGGGCGAACAACGTCACCGGGACGGCCGGCGACGGCGCGGTCCGGATCGGGGTCGGCGGCGAGTACTCGTTCACCTCGGTCGAGATCGACCCCCGCGTCGTCGACCCGGCGGAGACCGAGCTGCTCGAAGACCTCGTGCTCGCAGCGTTGCGCGACGCGGCGACGCGGCTCGCCGATCAGCGGCGCGCGGCGCGCGGCGCCGCGATGGGCGGGCTTATCGGGCAGCTCTTCGGCCCCGAGGACGCGATCTCTGATAACGCCGGAAACGCGCCGGCGACCGAGTGAGTTAGGAGCCGACCCTGGCGCTTTTCGAGGGACCCATCCAAGACCTGGTCGACGAGCTCGGCAGGCTGCCCGGCATCGGGCCGAAGTCTGCCCAGCGGATCGCCTTCTACCTGCTGCGGATCCCGGAGGAGGACGCGCTCCGGCTCGCCCGGGCGATCGTCGAGGTAAAGGAGCGGACCGTCATCTGCTCGGTCTGTTTCAACATCGGCCTGAACGAGCTCTGCTCGATCTGTGCCGACCCGAAGCGGGACCCGTCCATCCTCTGCGTCGTCGAGGACCCCCGCGACGTGATCGCCGTCGAGAAGGCCAACTCGTTCCGCGGCCGCTACCACGTGCTCGGCGGCGCGCTGAGCCCGATCGACGGGGTGGGGACCGAGCAGCTCCACATCCGGGAGCTGCTCGAGCGTGTCGAGCGCGATGACATCGCCGAGGTCATCGTCTGCACCAATCCCAACCTCGAAGGTGACGCCACGGCCATGTACCTCTCACGGGTGCTGAAGCCGCTCGGTGTCCGCGTGACCCGCATCGCGAGCGGGCTGCCGGTCGGCGCCGACCTCGAATACGCCGACGAGCAGACGCTCGGCCGGGCGCTCGACGGCCGCCGCGACGTCGAGACCTGAGCCCGGCGGGGACGGCGATCGCCCTGGCCCGGTAGCCTTCGCGCCATGTCGGACACCGCCGGGGACCTGCGCGCCGCACGCCTCGCCGAGCTCGAGCGGCGCAAGGCCGAGGCCCGCCAGCCGGGGACCGAGAGGGCGATCGAGGCACAGCGCGCGAAGGGCAAGCTGACCGCCCGCGAGCGCATCGAGTACCTGCTCGACCCGGGTTCGTTCCAGGAGGTCGACACGCTCGTCCGCCACCGCGCCCACGGCGTCGGTCTCGACGACCACAAGCCGTACACCGACGGGGTCGTCACCGGCTTCGGGACGGTCGACGGACGCCGTATCTGCGTCTACAGCCAGGACTTCACCGTCTTCGGCGGGTCGCTCGGCGAGGCGCACGCCGAAAAGATCCACAAGATCCAGGACCTCGCCGTGAGTTCGGGGGTGCCGCTCGTCGGGATGAGCGACGGAGGCGGGGCGCGCATCCAGGAGGGGGTCGCTGCGCTGAACGGGTTCGGCGGGATCTTCTACCGCAACGCCCGCGCCTCGGGCGTCATACCGCAGATCAGCGTCGTGCTCGGGCCGTCCGCGGGCGGCGCCGTGTACTCGCCGGCGCTCACCGACTTCGTCTTCATGGTCCAGGGCACGAGCCACATGTTCATCACCGGCCCCGACGTCGTCCGCACCGTGACCGGCGAGGACGTGAGCGCCGAGCAGCTCGGCGGGGCGATGACCCACGCGACACGCTCCGGCGTCGCCGCCTTCGTCGCCGCCGACGAAAAGGCCTGCCTCGACGACGTCCGCCACCTGTTGTCGTTCCTCCCCTCGAACAACCTCGAGGAGCCGCCGAACGCCGTCCCGACCGACGATCCGGACCGGCTGACCCCGGAGCTGCGTGAGCTCGTCCCGGAACGCCCGAACCAGCCCTACGACATGAAAGGCCTCATCGGGGCGGTCGTCGACGACGGTGAATACCTCGAGTACTTCCCGTTCTGGGCGATGAACCTCACCTGCGGGCTGGCACGGATCGGTGGCCGCGTCGTCGGCATCGTCGCCAACCAGCCCCAGGTGCTCGCCGGCGTCCTCGACATCGACGCCTCCGAGAAGGGCGCGCGCTTCGTGCGCACCTGCGACGCCTTCAACATCCCGCTCGTCACCTTCGTCGACGTGCCGGGATTCATGCCCGGCACCGACCAGGAGTTCGGGGGCATCATCCGTCACGGCGCGCAGTTCCTCTACGCCTACTGCGAGGCGACGGTGCCGCGGGTGCAGTTCATCGTCCGCAAGGCCTACGGCGGCGCCTACCTCGTCATGGACTCGAAGTCGATCGGCACCGACCTCTCGTACGCCTGGCCCTCGGCCGAGCTCGCCGTGATGGGCCCGGAGGGCGCGGTCGAGATCGTCCACCGCCGCGAGCTCCAGGAGGCGGCCGACCCGGCCCAACGGCGCGCCGAGCTCGTCGCGCAGTACACGGAGCACTTCACGACGCCGTACGTCGCCGCCGAACGGGGCTACGTCGACGACGTCGTCGACCCCGCCCAGACCCGGCGCGTCCTTGCCCGCAGCCTCGAGATGCTGGCGACCAAACGCGAGGACCTGCCGAAGCGCAAGCACGGCAACGAACCGCTGTGAGCGCGGCCCCACCGGCCGGCGGCGTGGCCCCGCCGCTCGCCCCGCCACCCGACGTCCGCCGGGCGATCGAGGTCGCCATCGAGACCGCCTGGCCCCGCACCAAAGACGCTCTGGCGGAGCCGACCTCCGGCTGGTCGAGGGCTCCCCGGCGCAGCTGGCGATTCGCCGACCGCCCGTCGGCGGAACCCGAACACCCGGGAGTCGAACGACCCGGCTGAACCCGGGTGTCCCGGCCGGGTGATGACGAACATACGTTCGTTTTCCCCCCGTCCCCCGTAGAATGCGGTTGCGTGACCGCCGGCGCGTCCCTCGACACGTTCCATCCCGCCGTCGCCGAATGGTTCCGGCGCACCTTTCCCGCCGGGCCGACCCCGGCCCAGGCGCTCGGTTGGCCGGCGATCGCCCGGGGCGAGGACACCCTGCTCGCCGCGCCGACCGGCTCCGGCAAGACCCTCGCCGCCTTCCTCGTCGCGATCGACCGCTGTCTGCGTGACCGGGACCCGGGAAGGGCCCTCCCGGCGACGTCGGTCCTCTACGTCTCGCCGTTGCGGGCGCTCACCGTCGACGTCGCGGAGAACCTCGAGCAGCCGCTCAAGGCGATCGTCGCGGTCGGCGAGGAGATCGGCGAGGTCGTGCGCCCGCTCCGCATCGCCGTGCGCAACGGCGACACCCCCGCCGCGGCCCGCGCCGCGATGGTCCGCCGGCCGCCCGACATCGTCGTAACGACTCCCGAGTCGCTCTACCTCCTCGTCACCTCGCCCCGCGGCCGGCAGATGCTCGGGACGGTCGGCACGGTCATCGTCGACGAGATCCACGCGTTGGCCCGCGACAAACGCGGGTCGCACCTCGCTCTCAGCCTCGAGCGGCTCGACCGGCTCGTCACGGGCAACGGCCGCGCGCGTCCGACACGCGTCGGCTGCTCGGCGACCCAGCGGCCCATCGAGCGCATCGCCCGCCTGCTCGTCGGCGCGGGCTCGGACCGCTCGAACCCGGACGGCTCCCCGCTCTGCGCCGTCGTCGACGTCGGGCACCAAAGGCCGCTCGATCTCGCGATCGTGCTCCCCGCCGACGATCTCGGCGCCGTGATGACGACCGAGCAACTCGACGAGATCGTGCACTCGCTCGCCGACGAGATCGGCCGCCACCGCACGACTCTCGTCTTCGTCAACACCCGCAAGATGGCCGAGCGGCTCGCCCACCTGCTGCGCGGCGAGCTCGGCAACGATCTCGTCGCCTCCCACCACGGGAGCGTGGCGATGGAACGGCGCCTCGCGGTCGAGGCCCGGCTCCGGGCGGGGGATCTGCGCGCCGTCGTAGCGACGGCGTCGCTCGAACTCGGCATCGACGTCGGACCGGTCGATCTCGTCTGCCAGATCGGTTCGCCGCGCAGCATCAACGCCTTCCTCCAGCGGATCGGACGGGCGGAGCACCGCCTCGACGGGGTACCGAAAGGGCGGATCTACCCGATGACACGCGACGAGCTCGTCGAGTGCGTCGCGTTGTTCGCCGCAGTCGGCAAGGGCGCGCTCGACACGACCGTCCCCCCGTCGGCGCCACTCGACATCCTCGCCCAGCAGATCGTCGCCGAGTGTGCCGCGAGCTCCGATACCGGGATCGCCGAGGACGAGCTCGCCCGCCTTGTCCGGCACGCCGCGCCGTTCGCCACGATCGGCGGCGCCGACCTCGAGGCGGTCGTGACACTCGTCTCCGAGGGCGTCGCGACCGGGCGAGGCGTACGCGGCGCGTACGTGCACCGCGACCGGGTGAACGGCATCCTGCGCCCCCGGCGGGGGGCCTCGATCACGGCGCTGACCTCCGGCGGGGCGATCCCCGAGCTCGCCGACTACCGGGTCGTCGTCGAACCCGACGAGAGCGTCGTCGGTTCGGTCTTCGAGGACTTCGCCGTCGAGGCGATGGTCGGCGACGTCTTCCTTCTGGGGTCGAACTCCTGGCGCATCCGCCGAGTCGAGCAGGGCACCGTACGCGTCACCGACGCGCACGGCGCGCCCCCGACGGTGCCGTTCTGGATCGGCGAGGCGCCGGCCCGCACCGACGAGCTTTCCGTGGCGGTCTCGCAACTCCGCCGCCTCGTCGAGGACGCGCTCGTCGACGGCGGCCCGACGCTTGCCACCGAGCGAGTCATGGGTTGCGCCGGCATCGCCCGGCGGGAAGCCGCCGACCTGGTCGCCTATCTCGCAGCGGGACGCGCCGAGCTCGGCGGCCTGCCGACGCGGGAGCGCCTCGTCGTCGAGCGCTTCTTCGACGACGCCGGCGGTGCCCAGCTCGTCGTGCACTCCCCGTACGGCGCGCGCATCAACCGGGGCCTCGGACTCGCCCTGCGCAAGCGCTTCTGCCGGACCTTCGACTTCGAGCTCCAGGCGGCGGCGAGCGACGACGCCGTCGTGCTGTCGCTCGGGCCCCAGCACTCCTTCGCGCTCGACGGCGTGCTCGGCTTCCTCTCCCCGGAATCGGTGCGCGAGGTGCTCGTCCAGGCGGTCCTCCCGACGCCGATCTTCGCCTCGAGGTGGCGCTGGAACCTCAACCGCTCCCTCGTCTCGCCGCGCTTCCGGGGCTCACGGCACCTGCCGCCGGCGATCCAGCGCATGGAGGCCGACGACCTGATGGCGGCCGTCTTCCCGATGCTCGCCGCCTGCCAGGAGAACGTCTCCGGGCCGATCGAGATCCCCGACCACCCACTCGTCCGTCAGACGATCGACGACTGCTGCTCCGAGGCGATGGACTTGGCCGGACTCGTCGAGCTCCTCGAGGACCTGCGGGCGGGGGTCGTCGAGGCTTCGTTCGTCGAGACGACCGAGCCGTCCGTGCTCGCCCACGAGATCCTGAACGGCCGGCCGTACACGTTCCTCGACGACGCGCCCCTGGAGGACCGCCGCACGCGCGCCGTCTCGCTCCGCCGGGGGATCCCTCTCGAGGCGCACGACCTCTCGTCGATCGACGCGGCGACGATCGACGAGGTACGCGGGGAGGTCGCGGCAGATCTGCGCGACCCCGACGAGCTCCACGACCTGCTCACAGCTGCCGTCGCCCTCACGGCGGACGACCGCTGGGCAACGCTGTTCGGATCGCTCGCCTCGGCCGGGAGGGCGATGTCGTTCGTCCCCGCCGGCCCGGCGGCGGGACCGGCGGAGCGCTGGTGCGCGACCGAGCGCCGCCGCGAGGTCGAGGCGCTCTTCGGACCGGTCGCCTTCGCCCCCGACAACCCCCTACCCGGGCCGCTCGACCGGGACCGGGCGCCGTCGTTCGACGAGGCGGTTGAGGCGGCGGTGCGCGGCCACCTCGAGCTCGTCGGTCCGGCGACCGCCACCGTGCTCGCCGCGACGATCGCGATCCCGGACGGGATCGCCGTGACGAGCGCGCTCACCGGGCTCGAGGCGACGGGCGCGGCCTTCCGGCTCGCCGACGGGCGGTGGTGGTCGCGCCGACTCGTCGCCCGCGCCCACGCCCGCACCCGCGACCGGTTGCGCCGCGGTTTCGATGCCGTAAGCCCTCAGCACCTCGTGCGGTTCCTCCTCGAGTGGCAGCACGTCGCGCCCGGGACGAAGCTGCGCGGACCCGCGGGAACCGCGGCGGTCCTCGCCCAGCTCCAGGGCGTCGAGGCGCCCGTCGGGGCCTGGGAGAGCGCGATCTTGCGGGCGCGGATCAGCGACTACCAACCGCGTCTGCTCGACGAGCTGTGCGCCCACGGCGAGGTCGCCTGGGGCCGCCTCGCCCTCCCGGCGCCGGCCCCGGGCGGTCCCCGCCGGGCTGGCGCAACGCCTTCCCGGGCGACGCCGGTCGCGATCGCGCGCCGCGACGACCTGGCGTGGCTGCTCGCCGCCGTCCGCGGCGGCGCGGTCCCGGTCCCGCCCGGCCCGGGCGCCGCGGGCGAGGTCCTCGAGGCCCTCGAGACCCGCGGGGCGCTCTTTTTCGCCGACCTCGTCGACCGGACCGGGAGGATGCCCCTCGAAGTCGCCGAGGCGCTCTGGGACGGCGTCGCCCGCGGGCTCGTCACCTCCGACGGCTTCGGGGCGGTGCGGGTCCTGCTGGCCGGCCGCTACCGCAATCCCGGGTCCCTGGCGGCCAACCGCTACAACCAGTACCGCCTCGGCGGGGCGGGACGCCGGAGGCTCGAACCGGCGCTCGCTGGGGGGCGCTGGTCGCTCATCGAGAGCCCGCGACCGGACGGGTTCGACCCCGACGAGCTCGCTGACGCCGTCGCCGCGCAGCTCCTGGAACGCTGGGGCGTCGTCTTCCGCGACCTCGTCGCCCGCGAGCCGCTGGCCATCGCCTGGCGCGACGTCCTCTGGGCGCTGCGCCGGCTCGAGGCCCGGGGGACGGCACGGGGCGGACGCTTCGTCACCGGATTCTCCGGGGAGCAGTTCGCCCTCCCGGAGGCGCTCGACGCGTTGAGACGGGTCGCGGGTCGCGCCCCGGAAGGCGTCGCCGTCCGGCTCTCCGCCGCCGATCCGCTGAACCTCACCGGGTCGATCCTCGGCCCCGAGCGGCTACCGGCGCTCATCGGCCGTGAGCTCACCCTGGTCGACGGGGCCCCGGTCGCCGACGGCGACACACCGGCCGGGGCGCGGCTCGTCGCCTCCTGACCGGCCGGCCGACGGCATTCGTCGACTCAGTCGCCCTTCAGCCGTCCCTCGAGGGCGTCGAGCTCGGTGGCGAGCGGTGCGGGCAGCCGGTCGCCGAACCGCTCGAAGTACTCCCGGATCGCGGCCGTCTCCTCGTACCAATCGGCCGGGTCGACGGACAGCAACGCCTCCATCGCCCTGGCGCTCACCGCGAGGTCCGCGGTCGGGATCGATCCCGGCGCGGGCAGGAACCCGATCGGGGATTCGACGGCGGCGCCACGACCAGCGCAGCGGGCGAAGACCCAATCGAGGACACGGGAGTTCTCGCCGAAGCCGGGCCACAGGAAATTGCCCTCGGCGTCGCGGCGGAACCAGTTCACGTAGAAGATCCGCGGGAGCTTGTCGGCGTCGAGCTGCTCGGCGAACGAGAGCCAGTGACCCCAGTAGTCGGCCATGTTGTACCCGCAGAACGGGAGCATCGCGAACGGGTCGCGTCGGAGCTTGCCGACGACCCCGGCCGCCGCGGCCGTCATCTCCGAGGCCATCGTCGCGCCGAGGAATACGCCGTGGTTCCAGTTGAACGCCTCGTAGACGAGGGGAACCACGGAGGAGCGGCGGCTGCCGAGCAGGATCGCCGAGATCGGCACGCCCTCGGGATCGTCCCACTCGGGCGCCCTCGCCGGGTGCTCGGTGATGCGGACCGTGAATCGCGAGTTCGGGTGGGCCGCGGGGTCGGGCGACTCCGGCGTCCAGTCGTTGCCGCGCCAGTCGACGAGGTGCGCGGGCGGATCCGGGGTGAGACCCTCCCACCAGACGTCGCCGTCGTCGGTGAGCGCGGCATTCGTGAAGATGACGTTCTTGCCGAGCATCGTGATCGCGTTCGGATTCGTCTTCACGCTCGTTCCGGGCGCGACTCCGAAAAGACCCGTCTCCGGATTGACGGCGCGCAGCGTCCCGTCGGGCCCGATCCGCATCCAGCAGATGTCGTCGCCGACCGTCTCGACCTTCCAGCCCGGCAGGCTCGGGACCATCATCGCGAGGTTCGTCTTCCCGCAGGCCGAGGGGAACCCGCCGGTCACGTAGCGCACCTCGCCGTCGGGCGACGTGAGCTTCATCACCAGCATGTGCTCGGCGAGCCAACCCTCGTCGCGCGCGATCGACGACGCGATCCGGAGCGCGAGGCACTTCTTTCCAAGGAGCGCGTTACCCCCGTAGCCCGAGCCGTAGGACCAGATCTCCCGGGACTCGGGGAAGTGGACGATGTGGGTGTTCTCCGGATCGCACGGCCAGGCCACGTCGGCCTGTCCCGGCGCGAGCGGCGCGCCGACGGAGTGGAGGCAGGGCACGAACTCGCCGTCGGCCCCGAGCGCCTCGAGCGGCGAACTCCCCATTCGCGTCATGATGGCCATGTTCACCACGACGAGCGCCGAGTCCGTCAGCTGGACGCCGATCTTCGCGTGGCTCGAACCGACCGGCCCCATCGAGAACGGCACGACGTACAGGGTGCGCCCGCGCATCGCCCCCGAGAACAGTCCGGTTAGCTTGGCGCGCATCTCGTCCGGATCGGACCAGTTGTTCGTCGGACCGGCATCGACCTCACGAGCAGAACAGATGAACGTCCGGGCTTCGACACGCGCCGTGTCGCGCGGGTCCGAACGAGCGAGGTAGCTCCCCGGCCGCTTCGCCTCGTTCAGGCGCAGCATCGTCCCCTTCTCGACGAGGAGCGAGCAGAGCCGCTCGTACTCCGCGGCGGAGCCGTCGCACCATTCGACGCGCTCGGGCTTCGCCAGGTCGGCGAACCACTCGGCCCAGGCGATGAGCTTGGTGTGGTTGGTCGGCGTCGCGCTCAACGATCTGTCCTTTCTCCTAACCTGTCCGTCCCGCCCGGGGGCGGGCTCCGGCCGGGCCCACCCGGCCCCGGTGCCTCGCCCGGCTACTCCGGGTCGGCAGTCATCGACCGCACGACGGCACTCGACCCCCCATGCACGCGGGCGCAACCGACGACCCGTGATCGCCGGCACGAGCGTGACGAACTGCAAGTGAGGTTTCATCCTTATCGGCGGGCACGACGGCGGCAAACCGGCGAATCCCAACAACCGTTGTATCGGCACGGCGCCGGGATCGATACGTTGCCAAGGTGGGCTTCTACCACGACCAGGTCCTACCTCGCCTCGTCGACCGGGCCTGCGGGCTCGCGTCCGTCGACCGGTGGAGGATCGACACCGTGGCGGGGCTCGCCGGCCGGGTCGTCGAACTCGGCTTCGGCTCCGGGCTCAACCTCGACCACTACCCCGACGAAGTGGAGATCGTCTTGGCGGTCGAGCCGGCCGCGACGGCGTGGCGCCTCTCCGAGCGGCGTCGGGCGCGTTCGGCTGTCGAGGTCGACCTCGTCGGCTCCGACGCGCAGCTCCTCGTCCTCGAGGACGCGAGCTGCGACGGAGCGCTCTCCACGTTCACCCTCTGCGTCATCCCCGACGTCGCCGCGGCCCTCGCCGAACTTCGTCGGGTCCTGCGCCCCGGCGGCACGTTCCACTTCCTGGAGCACGGCCTCTCGCCGCACGCCCGGGTCGCCCGTTGGCAGGCGCGGCTCGAACCGGCCGAACGGTGGCTCGCCGACGGTTGCCACCTCACCAGGGACCCGACCGCGCTCGTCGAACGGGCGGGCTTCGAGGTCGTCGACCTCGACCAGGGCTACGGCGCCGGACCCAAGCCGTGGACCTGGTTCACCCGGGGGGTCGCCGTGAACCCAGGGGCCGCCGCAGGCTGAGCTGCGCGCACCCTGCCGCCACGCGGCCGAAGGACATTCTCCCCGCGCTAATATGATTGCTATTCGATAAGCAATCGTACGGCGAAATGGGGTCAGAGACGATGGAGGCACGGACGACGGCGCGGGGAACGGCTCACGGCACATCGCCGGACGACGCGGACGTGGCGGTGCGTCTGCGCATGGCCATCGCGCGTCTGTTCCGCCGGATCGAGCGCACACGGGCCGGAGTTGCCCTCACCCCGTCCGAGACGACGATCCTCTCCGTCGTCGTGCGCCAGGGCCCGCTGCGACTCACCGACCTCGCGGCATCGGAGGGCATGAACCCGACGATGCTCTCCCGGCTGATCCGGGATCTCGAGGAGGACGGACTCGTCCAGCGCAAGGTCGACCGTGTCGACCGACGCGCCGCCCGTGTCGAGGCGACCGGGGCCGGCAAACGCCTCCACGAGCGGATCCGCAACGAGCGCAGCGACACCCTCTCGGCGGCGCTCGCCCTGCTTTCGGAGGACGAACGCCGCAAGCTCTGCGCCGGCCTGCCCGTGCTCGAGGCGCTCGCCGACCAGCTGAAGGGCGGGCGCCGATGAGAAAACGCCTGCGCACGATCCGGCACAAAACCTTCTCGGCGCTGACGATCCGCAACTACCGGCTCTTTTTCGTCGGGCAGTCGATCTCGCTCGTCGGAACCTGGATGCAGATCACCGCCCAGGCCTGGCTCGTGCTCAGCCTCACGCACTCGAGCACCGACCTCGGGCTCGTCGTCGCGCTCCAG